>NZ_JAPWDU010000006.1:0-300000 GCF_027257155.1 Cerasicoccus sp. TK19100 | reverse complement strand
TTTCACCGGCCAGCTTGAGATCAAAAATCGGCTGCCATTGCAGGTCCAAATTAACCGTGCCTGTGATCCCGATCGGTGCGCCGCCCACGACCCCTTCGGCCTGTTTCACCGTCAGCGTGCGGCCATTCATGCGGAACGAGGCATTGATGTCATTGACCGAGCCCAACTGCGCCAGCGGGCGCGTCTTGACGCCCTCAATGTCGAGCGCACCTTCGATCTGCTCGCCTTCGGAAAGTTTCGCCGTCAGCGAGAGGCTCCCCTCATTGCGCAACACATCCGGGAGCCAATCTTCAAACGAATTCAGCGGCACATCAGTAAAACGCAGGTCGCCAGTCGCACCGGACCAATCGGGCACTTGCCCGTCCTCGATCAGCGCTTCCCAAGCCTTGCGGCCCATTGGGAGTTGCCCCACGAGCGTCAGCGGTTGCCCCGCGATATTCACCTGCCCCTTGGTCACGGCAAACTGATCGGGCGACAGGTCGATGACGATTTCCGCCTGTTGCACGCGCGGCAACTTGCGCTCGGAATCCGCCATGGCCTCCAACGCGGCGAAGCGAATGTCGATCATGCCCTCCGGCGCATCGATGTCGCCCGACACTTGGAAATCGACCACCGGCTCGATGAAGTCGAGATCGAGCGACCGCTCCAACCAGGTCCATACCGGCGAGTCATCCGGGGCTGCCTTCAGTTTAAAATCAATGGGTTCATCGGGCTCGATTTCCCAATACTTCGGGCCCGCCGGCGTAATGACCAGCGGCGCTTCGCCCTTGGCCTCAACCAACATGTATTCGCCCTGCGCCACGTGCAAATCAGGAATAGCCAATATGCCCTCGCCCAAAGTCAGGTCTGCGATCAGTTCCAGCTCGTCCTGGTCTTCAGGCACCAGGCCCGCATCGAGTTTCAGCTTGGCTTGCAGCGGCCCTTCATCCCACTGCGCGTCGACGGTTAGCTCATCCAACTTCACCACGTAAGGCAGCGGCTCTTCCAGCACGAGGTCCAGCCAAACCGCCGACACATCCCGCGCCTGCACCTGCGCCTTGCCCGCACGTGGATAATCGACATCGGCGACCAGGCTGATCATGCCACCGGCTTCGCTGTTAAGCTGCATGCTGGACACGCGTATGCCCTCCTCCCCAACCGTCACCGTGAACGGCGCGGCGAGGTTTAGCTCCGGCTGCTCCCGCACATCGAGGCGCAGCTTTTCCACGTCCACCGTGCGCACCGGACCGCCCAACGACGCACTGGCTACAAGGTCGATTGCGCTACGATCATTCTTCAGACCAATGGCCAAGTGTGAGAAATCCAGCCAATCAGCCTCCCAGTCCATCGTGAGGTGCGCGGGCGGTTTTTTCTGGTGCTTCAGGTTCCCCACGCGCAGCGAACCGCCGTGCGTGGGCGAGTCGATGTGGCCGTTGATATCCACAGTCAGCTCGATGGTTTCGTAATCAAGCTCCTGCTCGCCGATCAGCGGCTCCAGGGCCTTGAGAAACTTCGGGTCAGCGACGAGGTCCAGCTTGATGCTTTCCACGTGGTGCTCCTCCACGTCGGCCTTCCCCGTCACCGTCAGTTTGGTGCCTTCACCGGTCGAGGCGTTCATGGCCTCAATGGTTAGTTGCGGGTATTCGAGCTGCGCGCGAAAGTCCAAGCTTTGCAATACAAAGTTATCATAGCGCAAGCTTTGCCCCGCAAAGTCCGCTGTGATCAGCGGCCAACCTTCGTTTGGCTGGTGATCCACCACGAGCGCCCCCTGCAAGCGGCCATCGAGCTTCTGCTCGGGGATGTCGCTCAGGTTCAGATCGACGGTCAGCTCGGCATCCGGCAAGTCCTGCAAATTGTTTAGCTCCACACGCACCGGCTTGGACAAAGCCACCTTGCTCGACCACGCCTCGGCATTGAGCTGATCCACGTTGACCACCTCGTCATCCCCGCTCGCATGCAGGGTCACTTTGAGCGGCGGCAAGTCCGGTTTTTTGGCGGCAGCGTTGGCATCAAGTTCAATCTCCGCCGTCGCGCCATCCCAGTTTGCGGTGAGGTTGATCGCGGGCTGCTGGTAGTCGGGCAGCTCGGCAAGATCGGCCGGTAAGACAAAGCCCTTCGCATTGGCCTTAGCCTGCGTAGGAATATAGCCCTCTGCGCCAATCGTCGCGGCAAAATTGAGACGATTCGTTTCTTTGCCCAGACTCAACCACCCATCCGCGTCAATCTCCCCGCCGACGCGAATCCCAGCTTCCGAGCGCACTTCCAGCGATGGAACGGACAAAGTGACCCGCAATGCCTCGGCCTCGCGGTTAACCGCCAGTTCGATCTCACCCAAAGCGCGGTCGTTAATCTCCACCCCGGGCACGTCTAGCACCATCAGGTTAAGTTTCTCGCCGTTGAGGCTGAGGTCCAGCGGTATGGGCTCCGCGTCTGGCTCGGTCGCAATTTTAAATTCTCGGGCTTCGACAAAATCCACCCATTGAAAGGCGAGTGTCCAGTATTCCAGCCCCATTTGGGCCAGCTCCGGCAGACTCGATGATTCGCTGTCATCCTCCGCCGGCACATCATCCACACCGGGCAAAAGCGTGAGCTGGCCTTTGTTGACGATTACCACCGCCTCGCTGTCTCTGCCCAGCCAGCGCTTGGCGACCAGCCGCCAGAGGGTTGGCATTTGCAGCTCGGCGATTTCCGCCTGCATGCTGTCATCCGCGTAAGTCACCTCGCGTAAAAAATAATGGCCGTCCGCGCGATCAATCTGCTCAACGTTCGCGCCATAGTGGGCCAGCAGGGGCTTCATCACCGACGGTGCCCAGAGGTCCGCGCTGCCCAGCACTGCGAGAAAAAGCAGAACGAGCACGGCTGCGGTCCAGCCGACGGCTTTGAGGAGTTTCCTTTTCATCGAACGGGGCCTAAGGCACCGACTTTTGTTGATTTTGGCAAGAAGTTAGATTCGAGGTTGCAGGTTCGCAAGTCGGGCTTCAATGTTCTTTCTCCCAAATGGCGCAAGAGGCATATCAAGTCATCGCGCGGCGCTGGCGCCCCAAGCAGTTCGACGAAATGGTCGGACAGGAGCACATCGTCCGCACCCTGAAGAACGCGATCGAATCCAACCGCATCGCGCACGCCTACCTGTTTGTCGGCCCGCGCGGCACCGGCAAGACGACCACCGCCCGCATCTTCGCCAAGGCGCTCAACGCCGAGGGCGGCCCCCAGGTCGCGCCCGACGACTCCACGCCCATCTCCCAGGCCATCATGAGCGGCTCCTGCATGGACGTCATCGAGATCGACGGTGCCAGCAACAACGGCGTCGACCAGATCCGCGACCTGCGTGAGGAGTGCCAATACGCCCCCACCCAGGGCCAGTTCAAGATCTACATCATCGACGAGGTGCACATGCTCTCGAATCAGGCGTGGAACGCGCTCCTGAAGACCCTCGAAGAGCCGCCCGCGCACGTAAAATTCATTTTCGCCACGACCGAGGCCAACAAAGTCCTCCCCACAGTCGTCTCCCGCTGCCAGCGCTTTGAGTTCCGCCCGATCCCGGACGAAAAGATCATTGAGCGCCTGACGCACATTGCCCAAGCCGACAGCATCCAAGTCGACGACGGTGCCCTGAAGGCCATCGCCCGCATGGCCGACGGCGGTATGCGCGACGCGCAGTCCATCCTCGACCAGCTGATTTCTTTCTGTGGCAACGACATCACCGAAGCCAAGGCGCTCGACGTCTATGGCCTGGCCGCGCCAGCCAAGATCAACGAGATCGTGCAGGCCATCGCCATCGCCGACTACCAGAAGCTCTTTGCCGCCATCGAGGAAATCGCCGCCGAGGGCCGCGACCTCTACCGTGTGCTGATGGACATCCAGTCCCGCGTGCGCGAGGCCATGATCGAGGCCATCCGCAGTGGCGGCTCCACCGACAGCCTCGGCACCCCGCTGACTGCGGAGTCTCTGACCCGCATGCTCGACGCCCTGCAATCCGGCGAAAGCCAGGTCCGCAGCGGGCTCAGCCAACGTGTTAATTTTGAAGTCGCCCTGCTGCGCGCCGTCGACCAAAGCCGCACCCGGGCGATCGACTCAGTCATCAAGGAACTTTCCAATCTCGCAGCCGGCCTCCCCCAAGACGCCGGCCAAAAAAAAATAGAGACACCGCAAGCCCCGGCTAGCCAGGGCCCGATTCCGCCATTGGGTTCGTTGCCTGCCCTGAGTTCGTCGAATGGGCCCAAGGGCAAAGCGCTGCCCCCCGCCAGCCCGCCGCGAGGCCCGGTGGCGCGCGCCACGGGAATCGACACCGAGCACCCCGAAGGCGGTGACCACCCGGGCGGCCCCACCGAAGACGAGTGGAACCGCGCATCTCACACCGCTGACGAGCAGCCCGATGACGGCGAAGCCGACGCCCCCGAACCCACCCTGCGCCGCGCCGACGAGTTTGACTCCGAAAAATACGGCCCCGGCACCGAGGAGTTTAAAACCGCCCTCGAAGCCATCTCCGACGACACCGAGCACCTCCTCACCGAGCTCCTGCGCATCGACTTCAAGTATGTCGAGGAAGTGAATCCCGATGTGCTGAAGTAGCCTCGCACGCAAACCCAGACAACAGGCCAGCCCAAGCGACGGAGCCAACCGAAGCAACCGAGCCAAAATAGCGTTTCCCTATGCTGTGTTTGGTAAAAGACGCATGCTTCTTTTCCGAAAAGCCTACTGGGGCTTTTTCAAAAAGCCCTATGCTATGTTTTCAAAAAGCAGCATGCTGTGTTTTGAAAAAGCCACTACTGTTGTTTCCCCAACACAGCCACTGTTGTTGTGTCAACATAGCCACTGTTGTCGGAGCAACACAGCTACTGTTGTTTTCTAAACACCCATGGGCACCTTTTTCACACACCCCCAACCGGCATCCCCCTGCGGATAATCCGGAACGCGGCCTTCCACTCCTCCCCAACTCAATAGCGATGCCCGCAACGCTCAAACATCGCACTCAGAGTCACGAATCGAAATACCAATCGCCACTAGGATAAGCTTACTCCTAATACACTGAAACCTTGACGAACAAGACCTTTACGCCCACCCTCAACCCATGAAACACTCCAATAAGCGAGTCAGTTCGTAAGCTTTGAGGTGTGATCGATAATGCTGCTAGGGTCACAAAAATCAAAATATGTTAATCGAAATACAAGACTGCATATACGATGAAATCCAATTGAAGAAATCTCATGGATTCGATGGTCTCGATAAAATCGGCAAAGAATCATTCGTTAATCACATTCATTTTGAAGGTTCAGATAATCGAGGAACTGCTCAATCAAAAATAAATGAATGGAAAGAAGAGATGTTGAAGAAGTGGCCGAATAAGTCATTTCGAATCTATAGGGACGAACAAGAGAGTGAAACAATCTTAAGATTTCATGAAGTCCGACCGGAATTACCAAATTGGTGTGACTCAGGGGTCGAAATTATGGAAATAAACCCTGACAAGGCGAGCGAGAGGAATGCCGAGCACGCTCCGCAGGCCCAGCATCCCTCCTCTTAACGTTGTGCAAAAAAATGGAAAAGCTACACTTCCAGGCGTAAGTAACCTCGACGTTCGCAGAAAAAGTGAAATGAAAAATGGAAAGATGGTACTACGGATTGCAGGTTTGTTGCTTCTATTTGTAGCAGCTTATCTGTTCTGGGCGCACCTCAGAATAGAATATGTAATTTTTGGAAGCGATAAAAGCTGGCCATATCCAGACGCTTGGATCGTCGAGTGGGAAAAGAATTTAAACGAAAAGCATCCAGCCCCGGAGGACTCAATTAAAATGGAGGGCGAGATACCCAGAATAGAAATTTATCTTAAGGCGTCGATTTTAGCATCAGTTGCCGCTGGAATCAGTTGCCTATACATAAGCCGCAGAAAGCCTAACCCGGCGGAGGTCGCGACGCCGTAGGCGCGCCACTACTCGACGTTCAACACAATAAAACCATGAATCACTATCAGAAGGTCATCATCTGCATTTTTCGCACGCTCGGAGTCATACTTGTGGGCTATGCTTTAGTCATGATGGTTATGGCTGTGCTTCTCGGGATGGCGATTTTCGCATTTGTTCCGATTATGGCAGCCGGGCTTCTGTCTTATTTCGGAGCGACACCCTTTTCCAAAATAATCACTATCGGTTTGGACGATTGATACCTTAGAAGCCACAACCGGACGACGGAGCGGAACCTTCGCTCATCGCCCTTGGCCCTTCATGACGGTCAGCGATTCATAACGTTCCGCTCACTTCATTCCTTCGCGCCTTTGCCTCTTCGCGTGAGATCATTGCGCATGAATGGTTCACGTTAAATACACGAAGCCACGGCGAGCCCGTCTAACCAGCGTGAGTCGCCAGCATCGCATTGAAAAAGGCACGGGTGATAAATCTGGCACCGCACCCTAAACGCGACATTGAGCCGTTATCGAAAATCGCTACAAACGATAACTGCATGCACCTGGCCGACACCAACAATCGCAAGATCATCCATATCGACATGGATTGCTTCTACGCGGCGATTGAGGCGCGGGATGACCCGGCGCTGCGGGGTAAGCCGATTGCCGTCGGTGGCGACGGGCTGCGCTCGGTCGTCTGCACGGCCAGCTATGAAGCGCGCCAGTTTGGCGTGCGCAGTGCGATGCCCATGATGCGTGCCAAGGCCGAGTGCCCGGGGTTGATCATCGTGCCACCGCGATTCGAGGCCTACAAGGCGGAGTCACTCAAGATACGGGACATCTTCGCCGACTACACCGACTTGATTGAGCCGCTGTCCCTGGACGAGGCCTACCTGGACGTCAGCCATTCGCCGCGGTTTGCCAGCGCGCTGGCCAAGGAGATACGGCAGCGCATTTTTAAAGAGACCGCCCTCACCGCTTCGGCCGGCATTGCGTCCAACAAGATGCTCGCCAAGATCGCGAGCGACTGGAAAAAGCCGAACGGCCAGTTCACCGTGACGCCAGATCAAGTCGAGGCCTTCATTGCCCCGCTGCCGATTCGCAAGATACCCGGCATCGGACCCGTGATGGCCGACCACCTGCGCAAGCTTGGCGCGGAAACCTGTGGTGATTTGCAGGCCCTCGACATGAGCGAGCTTATCCGGCATTTCGGCAAAAGCAGTTACTCGCTCTACCAACGCTGCCGCGGTATCGACGACCGCCCCGTCGAGGCCAACGCCGCGCGTAAATCCCTCAGCAATGAGCGCACCTTCAGCGAGGATCTGGAAACACTGGAAGCTTGCCGCAGCATGGTCGCCGAGCTGCACGACGAGCTCTTAAAAGATTTGCTCAAGGTCGAAGACCGCGTGATTCACAAGCTCGTGGTGAAGGTGAAGTTCAGCGACTTTCAGCAGACGACCAAGGAATGCGTCCACCCAACTCCCGACCTCCCTGTATTTCAGGATTTGCTGGAGGAAGCCTATGCGCGTAGCACACAGCCAGTCCGGCTCCTCGGCGTCGGCGTCAAATTTTATGACGAAGAGAAATACCAACAGCTTTTACTCAAGCTGTAGGTAAATGCGGCACCGATGAACTCTGTCAGCAATTCGCTTGTTCAACTACCCGTGCGCAACATCAGCAAAATTGGGCATCGCTAGGGTCAACGAACATTCATTTGGTATCTTGATTGCTGCAAACACTGCCCAAACGGGGCTACGCAACCATAGCCCAGGGTTATAGCGAACCGCTTGCGGGAAGCGCTACCCTGGGAAACCGAATGCGCGGTTATCTCCCAGCCCCAACGGGGCTGCGCAAGATGTCGTTTTGCGCAATCCCGTTGGGATAGGCAATGTACGTATTCGTATTCCCAGGGTAGGCGTTCAGCCGCTCTGCGGCCTCAAGCCAACCCTGGGCTATAGTTGCGTAGCCCCGTTGGGGTAAGTTTACTGAAAGTTGAAAGCCCGTTCGCCCTAGCGATTGGTGAGGTAACTCGTGGGGTCTCCCCTGACGACTTTGCCCCAATGAGTTGGTTACCAACTCTCCATCTCGTCGATCCCGCCGAGGTGCTCGATTCTGTACATCTGACGCCGTACCCGAATAAAAATATCCAATCTCAGCAGATTTTTAGGCCACAGGGCCAATTGGCATACAGCCTGCATTATACATTATTGTATACAAAATAGAATACCGAAAACCCTGCCTTCAATCTCTACACACTAACCAAAAAGACTGATGATGTCCTATACATATACCAAGATGAAGAATGCCGGCGTATGCGCCGCAGCGCTGCTCCTTGGAGCAGGATTTGCCCAAGCGCAAATCAATGAAGAACTAACCGGTGACGCGGCGACGAGCGTCACTCCTCCCACTGAATCGAGCGTAGGCGGCGCTATTAGCGGCTCCTTGAATTTTGACTTCAATTCGCATTTCATTTCTTACGGTGCTGATGTCTGGGGCGAAGGTGGCTCCTGGAATAACCTGCTGTTCAACCCATCACTGAGCCTAACTATGGACTTCGGCGATGGCTTCTATGGCTTCGTTGGTACTTGGTGGGATGTTAACAGCATTGGCACTTCGGGCATTGGTGACGACATCCAGGAGATCGATCTGTGGATCGGCTTTGGGTATACCTACGAAAAGTGGAATTTCGAGCTAACCTATCAAGAATGGATTTACGCTCAAGACGCTGAGCGCATTCTGGATGTGGTCGTTAGCTATGACACCTTCCTGAATCCGACCTTGGTCATCCACAACCGTGTGGACGGCAACGGCACGCAGGATACAGGCACGGTATTTGTGCTCGGTGTGTCCGAGGGCTTCACCTACGAGGAGCTATCCGTGGACTTCGGTGTCGATGTCGCGTTCAACACCGACAACTACTACGGCGGTCAAGGCGGCTTTACCTATCTGGCTCTCGGCCCGCAACTTAGCTACCCGCTCAACTTCATTGGCGAGCAATATGGGGCCTGGAACATCCACGGGGGCATGACCTTTTACTACACTCCCAACAACACCATCCCAACCAACATCACCGAAACGTTCCTCACCGGAAACGTCGGTATCGGTGTCGACTTTTAATCGAATTAAGCAAGCCGTCCATGAGTTGGCTTAGTCTTAGCTAGGCCAACTCCAAATTCACAAAAACAAACGATCCGATATGATAACACTACTCATGAAGTTTGCGCGTCGCTCCGCCATCGCGACAGCAATGCTCATCACCCTATTTAGCAGCTTTGCCCGAGCGGAAGAAGACACCGTCAAGGTAGGCATTCTCCACTCCCTCAGCGGCACCATGGCCATCAGTGAAACTTCACTACGCGACGTGCTCCTGTTCACCATTGATGAGATCAACGCCAACGGCGGCGTGATGGGCAAGCAGATCGAACCGGTCGTCGTTGACGGCGCTTCGGACTGGCCACTCTTTGCGGAAAAGGCCAAGCAACTGCTTGTGCAGGACAAGGTAGCCGTCGTCTTCGGCTGCTGGACTTCCGTTAGCCGCAAGTCGGTGCTGCCCGTCTTTGAAGAATACAACGGCCTGCTCTTCTACCCGGTTCAATACGAGGGTGAAGAAATGTCGCCGAACATCTTCTACACCGCAGAAGCGGTTAACCAGCAGGCTATCCCGGCCGTGGACTTCCTGCTCGAAGAAGGCAAAAAGAAGTTCTACCTGATCGGCACCGACTACGTTTACCCGCAGACCACCAACCTGGTGCTCCTCGAGTATCTGCTCTCCAAGGGCGTGCCGCTCCGCAACATCGGCGGCGGTCTTCGCGAAGACGCCAACGGCGAAGTCATCTCCGCTGGCAAATACACTCCCTTCGGTCACACTGACTACCAGCAGATCATTGCGGAAATCAAGCAGTTCGCCGCTTCCGGTGACGCCTGCGTGATCAACACCATCAACGGTGACTCCAACGTCGCATTCTTCAAGGAATACGCCGCATCGGGCCTCACCGCTGAAGAATGCCCGGTCGTTTCCTTCTCCCTCTCCGAAGACGAATTCCGCAGCCTTCCCGCGAAGGACCTGGTTGGCCAGCTCGGTTGCTGGACTTACTTCATGTCCCTCGATACTCCGGAGAACGAAAAGTTTGTGGAGAACTTCCAAAGCTGGCTCAAGACGACCGATGTCGACGGCATCGAGCGCGAAGGCCGCGTAACTTGCAGCCCGATGGTTCTCTCCTACGACGGTGTATACCTCTGGAAGAAGGCCGTTGAAAAGGCAGGCAGCTTTGATGTGGACAAAGTTGTCAAGGCGCTGGAAAGCGGCATCTCCTTCGATGGTCCCGGAGGCGAAGTCACCACGCAGGCAAACCACCACCTGACCAAGGACGTCTACATCGGCGAAACCATGCCGGACGGACAGTTCGAAGTCATCGAATCCTTTGAAGATGTTTATGGCGAGCCGTTCCTGAAGGGCACGTTTGAGTAACCGAAAAGTCAGTTAGGTTCAGTAAATTCAGGAATCGGGTTCCCGGGGGGCGTGGTTAGCCCCCGCCTCCCGGGTAACTTTTAAAAAATTACTACGCACCGGATCCAAGCAAAGCCACGCTATGCGCTACTCGTCTCCCATCATTTTACGATTCATCGCACTCGCGACATGCCTGCTGGGCATGACGTCAGTCAACGCCGATGAATCCGAGGCTCGGCAAATTCTCGCCGAGGCCATGCTCAGTAGTGGCGACGATCAAATGACCTTGGTCGAAAGCCTGGTCGAAACCGGTGAACCCAAAATCGTCGACACTTACCTGGAAGCCTGGAAGCGCGGCGATGTCTACGTATATGAAGCCAAAGATGGCTCCGTAATTCCCCTTTACATCCCTGAAGAAGATGGCGTCTCCGGACCCCGCCCCGCAACGGTGGTTGCGACAGGCGAAATCTTCGTCAACCGCATGGGCGAGCCCGAGATGCTGGATCCCACCACGCTCGACTCCGCCCGCCCGTCGCGCAAGACCCGTAAGGCGTTCACGCGTGTGATCGACCTCGTCGCTCTGAGCTCCCAAGACCCTATCATGCGCGCCGACGCCGCGCTCAAGCTCGGCCTCAAGCAAGACGCTGATTACCTGCCCGTCCTGCTCGAAATGCAGCAGAAAGAAACGGATGATAAGGTTAACGAGGCCGTTGCTGAAGGCATCGCTGTCAGCCAGTTGGCCCTCGGGTCAAAAGAAGAGCGCTTGGCCGCCATTCAAACTTTGCAGGACATGAATTCCATTGCCGGCATGACCGCGCTGGAAAACTTTAAATTCAACCTTAAAGACGGGGTTGCCGGCGTCGAGTTTACGGAAAGCGAGATGGCGGTGCTGGACAGCGCGATGCAGTCCATCGAGAGCTACATCAAGGTAGTCGATTTTATCGGCACTTGCTTTCGCGGGCTTAGCCTCGGCGCGGTGCTCGTCATCGTGGCGCTGGGGCTTGCGATTACGTTTGGTCTGATGGGCGTCATCAACATGGCGCATGGCGAGATGATCGCGGTCGGCGCCTACAGCGCTTACATCAGCCAGCAGATGTTTACGTCGATGTTTGCCAGCACCAACTTGGCTTATGAAACCTACTTCTTCTTCGCCATTCCGTTTTCGTTCCTCATCGCCGCGCTGTGCGGACTGGTGCTGGAGCGCAGCGTGATCCAATTCCTTTACAAGCGTCCGCTTGAGTCGTTGCTGGCGACGTGGGGCGTGTCGCTGATTCTGCAGCAAGGTTTCCGCTTGGTCTTTGGCGCCGCGAACCGCCAGGTCAACTCGCCTTCGTGGTTGCTGGGCAATATCGAAATCTTCGACATCACATTTGGCTACAACCGCCTGTTCGTCATCGGCTTTGCCGCGCTGATTGTCTTCGGCACCTGGCTGCTGATGACGAAGACTTCGCTTGGCCTCGCGGTGCGCGCTGTGATGCAAGACCCGATGATGGCGTCGGCCATGGGCATCCGCATTGAGCGCGTGCGCATGATGACGTTTGCGTTCGGTTCCGGCCTCGCGGGACTCGCGGGCGTGTTCCTTTCGCAGATCGGCAGTGTTGGTTCCAACCTCGGACAGAGCTACATCGTCGACAGCTTCATGGTGGTCGTAGTCGGCGGCGTCGGCAACATCTTCGGCACAGTCATCTCGGCGCTTGGCATTGGCGTGACCGACCAGGCGCTACAACCCGCCTTCGGTCCGGTGATGGGCCGCATCACGGTGCTCGTGATAATCATCATTTTCTTGCAGTGGAAGCCGGGCGGACTCTTCCCGAGCAACAGCCGCAGCCTCGACTAATCACTGCCAATCTCTTTTCCCAATGCATTCCAGCGAAAGCAAAAAGTCCCTTCCGGGCATCATCATTGTCGTGGCGATCATGTTCGCGCTGCCACTGCTCAACGCCTTTACGCCCGAAAGCTTTTTTCTGCACGTCAGTGATTTCCGCCTCAACCTGTGGGGCAAGTATTTGTGCTACGCTGCGCTCGCGATTTCGCTCAACCTTCTCTGGGGCTACACTGGGTTGCTCTGCCTGGGGCAGGGGCTTTTCTTTGCGCTCGGCGGCTACGCGCTCGGCATGCACTTGATGCTGAAAACTGCGCAATCGGAGTCGGACGCCAGTGGCTTGCCCGACTTCATGGACTTCATGGGCTACACCGAGCTGCCCGCGCATTGGGTCCCCTTCGACAGCTTTGGGGTTGCGGTGATCGCCGTGATGCTGGTGCCGGGAATTCTGGCCGGCGTGTTTGGTTTCCTTGCGTTCCGCGCTCGTATCAAGGGCGTCTATTTCGCAATCATCACCCAGGCGCTGACCTATGCAGCGTGTCTGCTCTTCTTCCGCAACGAGTTCACCTTCGGCGGCAACAACGGCTTCACCGATTTTAAAACCATCCTTGGTCACGGCGTCTTCGAGCCCGGCACTCAGCGCGGACTTTATATCCTCACCGCGATTTACGTAACGGCCTGCATGTTCTTCAACTGGTGGCTCACGCGCACCAAGTTTGGCCGCGTGCAACAGGCCATTCGCGACAGTGAAAACCGTGTGCGCTTCTCCGGTTATTCCACCACAACTTACAAGCTGTTCATCTTCATCGTGGCGGGCGTCATGGCGGGCATCGTTGGCGCGCTTTATGTGCCGCAGGTCGGCATCATCAACCCCACGGAAATGCGTCCCGACAAGTCGCTGGAGATTGTCGTGTGGGTCGCCGTCGGCGGTCGCGCAACGATCATTGGGCCGGTGATTGGCGCGGTGTTCGTCAACTGGCTCAAGAGCTTCACGACTTACCATTACCCGGATTATTGGCTGATCATTCTTGGTGCGATGTTCGTCTTCGTCGTGCTCTTCATGCCCAACGGCATCGTAGGCCTGCCCGCGCAGCTCAAGGCGCTGTGGGCGAAGCACAAGCACCGCTTCATTAAAGCCGAGCCCAACGGCGACACCGCCAAAGCATAACTCAAATTTTAAAAACACATGTCTGAAACTGAGGAACACAAAGACAAAAAGGAGTTCGTCCTGACGGTTGAGGGGCTGAACAAAAGCTTCGACGGCTTTCAGGTGATCAAGGACCTGAATCTCTACATCGACCGCGGCGAGCTGCGCACCATCATTGGTCCTAACGGCGCTGGTAAAAGCACGTTTCTGGATTTGATTACCGGGCGCACGCGGCCCGACTCCGGCATCATCGAGTTCGGTCCCGACCACAAAACTCAGCTCACCAAAATGCAGGAGTATGAGATCAACCGCCTCGGCATCAGCCGTAAGTTTCAGACACCCACGGTTTACTCGCAGCACACGGTTTACGAGAACCTCATGCTTTCGCTGAACTTGAAACGCAGCGTCTTCGCCACCTTGTTTTACCGCGAGAGCAAAGCCGACAAGGAGCGCATCAACGAGATTTTGGAAACGATCCGTATGACCGAGAAAAAGAACCTCATCGCGGGTTCGCTTTCGCACGGTCAAAAGCAGTGGCTGGAGATCGGCATGCTGCTGGCGCAGGACCCCAAGCTCTTGCTTGTGGACGAGCCTGCCGCCGGCATGACCGACGAAGAAACCGAGCGCACCGGCGAGCTGCTGCTCAGCCTCGCGGGCAAGCACAGCTTAATCGTCATCGAGCACGACATGGTCTTTGTCCGCCAGATCGCAACGAAGGTTACCGTGTTGCACCAAGGTTCGGTTTTGCGCGAAGGCACGATCGACCAAGTGCAAGCCGACCCGAAAGTCGTCGAAGTTTACCTGGGCCGTAGCGCCGCTCGCGGCGACGAAGAGGAGAAGGCATCATGAGCGTCGAGACCGCAGAACCCGCAACCGACACCGTGCTCTCCGTGCGCGGCATGAAGGCCTACTACGATCAGTCGATCATCCTGCGCGGCATCGATTTGGATGTTCCGGAAAAGAAGGTCGTCTCACTGATGGGCCGTAATGGCGTCGGTAAAACGACGACACTCAAGTCGATCCTGGGCCTCGTGGAATCGGTCGAGGGCGACATCATCCTCGCTGGCAAAAAGCTCAATGGACAGGCCCCGGAAAAGCGCGCGCGCCAAGGCATTGCCTACGTGCCGCAAGGCCGCCACATCTTCCCGACGCTGACGGTGTGGGAAAACCTGCAAACTGCGATCGTCGTCCACGGCGACAAGGCGCGCGAGCAGCTGGACTTTGTTTACGAACTGTTCCCGGTCATCAAAGAGATGGGCAAGCGCAAAGGCGGCGTGCTTAGCGGCGGCCAGCAGCAGCAGCTCGCGATTGCGCGCGCGCTCCTCACGTGCCCGAAACTCCTGATCCTAGATGAGCCCACGGAGGGCATTCAGCCCAACATCATCGATCAGATCGAGGACACCATCAAGCTGCTCCGCGACTCCGGCCGCATGAGCATTCTGCTGGTGGAGCAGTATCTGGACTTTGCCAAATCGGTGAGCGACGCGTTCTACGTGATGGACCGCGGCATGGTGATGGCCCAAGGGGACATCGCCGAGCTCTCCGAAGAAATCGTTACGAAATACCTGACTGTTTAAGTTGCTATGCTGAAAAAAGTTTTAATCGCAAACCGCGGCGAAATCGCCTGCCGCATCATTCGCTCTTGTCAGAAACTCAACATCCCCACGGTCGCCATCTACTCGGAGGCGGACCGACACACGCCGCACGTGGCGATGGCCGATGAGGCGTTTTACATCGGGCCGGCCGCGGTCTCCGAGAGCTACCTGAAGGCGGATAAAATTCTCGAGCTCTGCCTCGAGCATGGCGTCGACGCCGTGCACCCGGGCTACGGTCTGCTTAGTGAAAACTTGCACTTCGCCAAGGCCTGTGAAGATAAGGGCATCAAGTTTGTTGGCCCCTCGCCGGAGCAGATTGATCAGTTTGGCCTCAAACACACCGCGCGCGATTTGGCCGAGGCGTCCAACGTGCCGATGCTCACGGGCACGGGTCTGCTGGAGTCGGCGGATGAAGCCCTCGAAAAGGCCGAGGCGATTGGCTATCCGGTTATTTTAAAGAGCGTCGCGGGCGGCGGCGGCATCGGCATGCGCGTGTGCGAAGAGCCGGGCATTTTGCGGGCGGCCTACGAGCAGGTGGAGCATCTGAGTATGGTGAACTTCGGCCAGGCGGGCATCTACGTGGAAAAGTTTGTCAGCCGCGCGCGCCACATCGAAGTGCAGATTTTCGGTAATGGCAAGGGAGGCGTCGTCACGCTCGGTGAGCGCGATTGTTCCTCTCAGCGTCGCAATCAGAAAGTGATTGAGGAGACGCCGGCGCCGAACATTTCGGAAGCCTTGAGAGACGGCCTGGCAGACGCTGCCCGCCGGCTCGCTTCCTCGATCAACTACCGCTCGGCGGGCACGGTTGAATTCCTGGTCAACGCCGAGACCGAGGAGTTCTATTTCCTCGAGGTCAACACGCGCTTGCAGGTGGAGCACGGTGTGACCGAAGAGGTGACGGGCGTTGACCTCGTCGAGTGGATGCTGCTCCTGGCCGCCGGTGAAGATCCGACGCAGGGCCAGGAAAGCATGCCGACCTCGGGCCACTCGATCCAGGTGCGCATTTACGCTGAAGACCCGCGCAAGGATTACCAGCCGTCCTCCGGTGTCCTCAACGAAGTCATCTTCCCGGAAGGCGTGCGCTGCGATACATGGATCGAGCGCGGCACGGACGTTTCGCCGAACTACGACCCCTTGCTCGCCAAGCTGATCGTGAAGGGCAGCGACCGCGCCGACGCGATTGCGCGCATGCTCGACGCGCTGGAGAAGTCGTCGCTCTGCGGCATCGAGACGAACCTCGAATACCTCGGCAAGATCGTGGCCGATGCGACCTTCGGCGAAGGCAAGATGACCACGGCCTTTCTCAAGACTTTTGCTTACGACACGACCGCGGTCGATGTCATTGCGCCGGGCACGCAAACGAGCATTCAGGACTACCCGGGCCGTCTTGGTTACTGGGATATCGGCGTGCCGCCCTCGGGCCCGATGGACAGCCTGGCCTTCCGTTTGGCCAACCGCGTTGTGGGCAATGAGCCCGGCGACGCCGCGCTGGAAATCACCCTCATGGGGCCGACGCTCAAGTTTAACCAACACGCCACGCTGGCGCTGACCGGCGCGCCGATCACGGCGGAGCTGGATGGGCTGCCCGTGCACCTTTGGCAGGCTTTTACGGTGGAGCCCGGCTCGGTGCTCAAGATCGGCAAGGCAACGGAGACGGGTTGCCGTTCCTACCTTGCGGTGGCAGGTGGTTTCAACGTGCCGGACTACCTGGGCAGCAAGTCGACGTTCGCTATGGGCCACTTCGGCGGCCATGCCGGGCGTACGCTTTTGCCCGGTGATGTGCTGCACCTCAACGAGGGCGCGACGACTTGCGAATCCCACGCGAAGTTGGAGGAATCGCTCATTCCGACCTATGAGAGCGAGTGGGAAATCCGCGTGACCTACGGTCCGCATGGCGCGCCCGATTTTTTCACGGAAGAGGACATCGATGTATTCCTCGGCTCGACCTTCGAAGTGCACTACAACTCCGCGCGCACGGGCATCCGACTCATCGCACCGCACAAGCCGAAGTGGGCGCGCAAGGACGGCGGCGAAGCCGGCCTGCACCCCTCGAATTTGCACGACACGCCGTATGCGATTGGCGCGATCAACTTCACTGGCGACATGCCAATTATCCTCGGGCCCGACGGCCCCAGCCTCGGCGGCTTCGTTTGCCCGGTCACGATTATTCAGGCCGATTTGTGGATGATCGGCCAGCTGCGGCCCGGCGATAAAATCCGCTTTACCTGCGTCTCGCAGTTTGCGGCCAACGAGCTGGAGGCCAAGCAGGACGCCGCCATCGAGTCCATGTCGACGGCCCCGGTCACGGCGTCGAAGCCCGAGTATGTGAAGCGCGGTTCGTGCATCGCCGCCACGCTCAGCGAGGACGAAAACCCGATGCAGGTCACCTACCGCCCATGTGGCGACAAATACCTGCTGATCGAATACGGGCCCATCGTGCTCGACCTCAATTTCCGCTTCCGCATCTACGCGCTCATGCGGTGGCTGCACGCGAACCCCGTGCCCGGCCTGATCGACGTGACGCCCGGCGTGCGCTCGCTGCAGCTGCACTACGATTCGCGCATCACGCCGCTGGACAAACTCGTCGCCACGCTGGTGGCGGCCGAGCAGGAACTGCCTGCAATCGAAGACATGGTCGTGCCGACGCGCGTCATCCACCTGCCGATGAGCTGGAACAACGAGATCACGCAGGAGGCTGTCCGCAAGTATGAGAAGTCCGTGCGCAAGGACGCGCCGTGGTGCCCGAGCAACATCGAATTTATCCGCCGCATCAACGGCCTGGATTCCGAGGAAGAAGTGCGCAAGACGGTCTTCGACGCGAGCTACCTCGTCATGGGCCTGGGCGACGTTTATCTGGGCGCGCCAGCAGCGGTGCCGGTCGATCCGCGCCACCGATTGCTGACCACGAAATACAACCCCGCGCGCACGTGGACAGCGGAGGGCACGGTCGGCATTGGCGGCGTTTACATGTGCATTTACGGCATGGATAGCCCGGGCGGTTATCAGTTGATCGGGCAGACGCTGCCCATCTGGAATCGCTACCTGAGCACCGGCCCCTTCGAGGAGGGCAAGCCCTGGCTGCTGCGCTTCTTCGACCAGGTGCGCTACTACCCGGTGGAGGAGGAAGAGCTCGTGGAAATGCGCCGCGACTTCCACTCCGGCAAGTTCCAGATCAAGGTCGAGCAGGAGGACTTCAGCCTGCGCGACTACAACCAGTTTCTCGCCGACAACGCGGAGTCCATCGCCACCTTTAAGGCGCGCCAGCAAAAGGCGTTCGAGGAAGAGCGCGACCGCTGGGAAGCCGCGGGCCAGAGCGCCACGGTGGACTCGTGGGACACCTCCGAGGCGGAGGAAGTCACGCTGCCTGATGGCCATGAGGCCGTGGCCAGCCACATCAACGGCAACGTCTGGAAGATCGTGGCGAAGCCGGGCGACAAGGTCGAGGCCGGCCAAACACTGGTCATTCTGGAGGCGATGAAGATGGAAATTTCTGTGCAGGCGACATTGACCGGCGAAGTCACGCAGTTATTCGTGGAAGAAGGCGCGGCGGTGAAATCCGGACAGCAATTGCTCGCACTAGCGCCAACCTAATTGCTTCGAGGAGGACGATGCGAGCAATGCTATTTTCTTAATTGTAACAAAATTTGTTTATAATGGATTTTTCGATACCCACATTACGCAAGCAATACGCCGATGGCGCGCTGACTCCAGGCGCCGTGGTGGAGCAGGTCTTGGCGCTGATCAAAGCCGAAGACCCCAAGATCTGGATTCATGTGCTCTCGCACGAGGAGCTGGCGCCCTACGTGGATGCGCTGGCGGGCAAGTCGGTCGACGATCTGCCGCTCTACGGCATCCCGTTTGCGATCAAAGACAACATCGATTTGGTCGGCGTGCCGACCACAGCGGCGTGCCCGGAGTTTTCCTTTATCCCGGAAAAGTCGGCCTTCGTCGTCGCGCGGTTGATCGCCGCCGGGGCCATTCCCATAGGCAAGACGAACCTCGATCAGTTCGCCACAGGGCTGGTGGGCACGCGTTCGCCCTACGGGATTCCGTCCAACTCGTTTGACCCGCGTTATATTTCCGGTGGCTCCAGCTCGGGCTCGGCCGTGTCAGTCGCCAAGGGGCTCGTGTCCTTTTCCCTTGGCACCGATACGGCGGGCTCGGGCCGGGTGCCGGCATCTTTAAACAACCTCGTCGGCCTCAAGCCGAGCCGCGGCCTGCTGAGCACCACGGGGCTGCTCCCGGCGTGCCGCAGTCTGGACTGCATTTCGATCTTCACCCTTAGCTGCAGCGACGCCAGCACGGTGCTCTCGGTGGCCGGCGCCTTCGATGCGGAGGACCCGTATTCCGTTGATTACGAGCTGAGCATCGCCGAGCCAAAGCGCGTTATCGGCATCCCACAGGCGGATCAGCTGGAGTACTTTGGCGACCAGGAAACGGAAGCCATTTTCCTCAAGGCCGTCGACATCCTGCGCGAGCTGGACTACGAGGTCGTCGAGATCGACTTCGCGCCATTCCAGGAAGCCGCGCGCCTGCTCTACCATGGCCCCTGGCTGGCCGAGCGCTACCTGGTGCTGCAGGACTTGATTGAGAAAACGCCTGAGCACTTGCACCCCGTCACGCGGGAAATTGTCTGCCAGGGCGGCAACTCGACGGCGGTGGATTTCTTCCGCGCCGAGTATCAGCTCAAGGCGTTCAAGCGCACAGCCGACGAAATCCTGACCACGGTCGACGCAGTCATGACGCCCACTTGCGGCACGGTTTACACGATCGAGCAACTGCTCAAGGACCCGATACAGCTCAACACGAACTTGGGCTTCTACACCAATTTCATGAACCTCTTGGACCTCTCGGCCATCGCGGCGCCAGTCGGGTTCCGCAGTGATCGTATTCCCCACGGCGTGACGTTCTTTTCGTTCGCCGGTGAAGATGCGAACCTGCTGGCGCTCGCCGGAGAGTTTCACGCGAAGACGGGGCTCAGCATGGGCGCGGGCAAGGTGCCCGTCCCGGCCTACACGCCCGCGATTGCCGACTCGGAAGACACCGGCACGCTGGTCGTCTGCGGCGCGCACTTGAGCGGCATGCCCTTGAACTACCAGCTCACTGAGCGGGGTGGCGTGCTCCTCGAAGCCACGGAAACCGAGCCGGTCTACCGCATGTATGCTTTGGATGGCAAAGTGAAGCGTCCGGCGCTGGTGCGCGTGCCCTCAGGCGGCGCAGCAATCGAGGTGGAGGTGTGGCAACTGCCCCTGGAAACGATTGGCAGCTTCCTGGCGGGCATTGGCGAGCCCTTGGGACTGGGGAAGGTCTTCCTGAGCGGCGGCCGCCAGTCGATGGGCTTCATTGCCGAAGCCCATGCCCTCGGCGACGCCGAAGAAATCACTGAGCTGAAGTCCTGGCGCAATTACATCGCCCGCGGCTAAGCAGATGAGGGCGATACCTTGAACCGACCGCCCCCCGCCTACACCTCGAACGCCCGCAGGAGGACGTCTTGTAGGGCGGCTTTAACGTTGTCTTTGCCCATGCGGATGTTGGAGCGGACGGTGGCGACGGCCAGCTCTGCGTCGCCGGCCAGGATGGCGTCCATGATCGCGAGGTGCTGCTTACTGCTATCGGCGAGGACCTGGGCGTTCGTGATGTCTTTGACGCGCAGGAACCGCAGGCGGGAATTGATGTCGCGCAGCATGTTCAGTATCTGCTGATTGCCCAACGCAATGACTAGGCTTTCGTGAAATGCTTCGTCGGCCTTGAACCAGTTTTTTTCAGGAAAGCCTTTGCGCTTGGATGCTTCCAGGTGCTGCCGCCAGGCGGCTTGTTGTTCGACAAAAGCTTCCTCGGGTGGCGGGTCCTTGGCCAGCGTTTCGGCCACATAGCTTTCCAGGGCGATACGCAGCTCGTAGAGGTCGTTAATCTCGCTGACGCTCCAACGCTTCACCGTGCAACCGACGTTGGGCTTGCGCTCGACAAGGTGAATTTGGCTCAGGCGGCTAAGCGCCTCGCGTATGGGGATTCGGCTTACGTTAAACTCTTTGCAGAGCTCGTCTTCTTTAAGCCGGTGACCGGGAGGGTATTCCCAGGCGAGTATGCGTCTCTCCAAGGTATTATAAACATCTTCACTGCGGTTACGGCGTGGGGTCTTGCTCCGGGATTGCAAAGGCATTACACTACAGATATTGTATACGATCTCGTTCGCAACGCAAAATTGTCCTTCTCGATGCTTCAACCAGGAGAAATTCCCAGCTCGATTCCTGAAGCGGTTAGCCGGCCATAATAAGCTGGCCGGCCCAAAGACCGCACTTCAAGGCCAACGATGGACTCAACAAGAAGGATCGGCGTCCCGAGCGAACCCATCAAGCTGTTTGTAACTGCTTGGCCAGTTGAGCGAGCCCTAGTGACTCCGCCCGGCTAAGCGGAGTGGCGCCCTCTTCGCAGGGCGCATTAGGCTGAGCACCCGCCGAGAGAAGGCGTTGGGCGATCTGGCTTATGACTTCGGCAGAAGCAAAACCACCCACGGCAAACCAGAGCGGCGTGTTGCCCAATCGATTCGGCGCGTCCGCGGGGCAACCCTCAGCGAGCAGCGCGTTGACGACTTCCAGTCGACCCGCAACGCAGGCGACGGAAAGCGGGCAAAGGTCGTCTACCGGAACCCGCTGTTGTAAAAGCGCGGGTTGATCGGCGATGGCATCTTTCAATGCCCCCAGCGAGCCCGATCGAATCAGGCTAAAGATGCTTTCCTCGGCCCCTGTGGAGAGCAGCCGTTCACGGATCGCGAGGACAGCCGGGTCGTTGATTGGGCGCGGATCATAGACGTTGAGCAGCTCCAGCGGAGTTTCGCCGAGCGGGTTGCGTTGATTGGGGTCGGCACCCGCTTCCAAGAGGTAGTCGACGAGTTCCGTGGCATACTGATAAACTGCCAGGTGCAAGGGCTTACGCGGTGCGGTGCATTCATCCACCGAAAGACCGGCCTGCGCCAGCAGCTTAGTGGAAGCGAGGTTCTTTCCTTGAAAAATCGCTGCTGGCCAAAGGTCGGCACCGAGGCTTTCCGGATGGGCCGCCAGCAGCGCTTGCGCCGCAGTGGTATCGCCCTTGCGCAGGGCCTCTTTCAAGCGGGTTTTAATATCGAGCGGTTCGAGCAGCGCCATCACTTCTTTCTCATCCTTAAAGAGCTCCATAACGCTGACTTGGCCAACGACTTTGCCATGCTGCTTCACGGTTGCCCGGATCGACGTGTCCAGCCACTCCCCTACCCGCTTGACCAGATAAGGTAACGCATCGGTTTTCCAATATGGATAGTTTTGCGCCGCGTGAAAAATGGGCGTGTGCCCGCCTACGCCGTCGATGACTTCCGCGCGGATGTTGATGTCCGCCCCCCGGTCGATCAGGACATCGAGGCACTCCATTTCGGCATACTCGGCAGCCATATGGAGCAACGTGCCACCCGCCAGACCGATGTTCCCATAGTCCATTTGCGGGAAGGTGCGCGTCAACAGGCTACGGTCTTGATCAATGAAGCGAGCAAGCACTTGGGCATCCCCTTTGTGAATGGCCCACATGGCAGGCGTAACCTGGTCGGCGGGCGGCATCCATGCACCGTGCTGCTCCAGCAGTTGGATACAGCGATGCTTCTTCTCGTTGCGGGCGCGCATGTAAGTTTTCAAAACGCTCAGCATTGGGCTGGCTGGCCCGTATTTCGACGACAGCGGCGAGAAAGTGAGGTCGCAACCATGATCAGCCATAAACTGGAACCCGTCCGGCTCCTGACATTCGCCATAAACGAGGACGATGGGCCCGTAGTCACTGCCATACTGGCCGTCGACATCCGCGCCGTGCTCGATGAGCAGCTCTGCCAAATGAGGAGCCGGGATCACCGTTTGCACCAAGGCGACATCCAGATCGTGCTGCGTGAACTCACCCGAAGCCAGAATTTCTCGAATGCGCGCTTCGTCGCGTTCCTTGGCAGCCTTGGGCAGGGCTTCCCATTCGTATTTCACGTTGGAAAGCTGGTCGGAGCCCCGGAGCATGGTCTCGACCATGTGCATGAGCTGCGCCCAGCTTTTGCAGCCATATTCATAGGCCAGCGCGTGCTGGTGCTCAGAGAGCGGTTTTTCGGGGGCCAGCTTGTGGCGGCGCTTGGCCTGCTTGCGCAGGTGTTCGGCGGAGGGCTTCACGGGAAGCCGCTTGCGTGGTGTGGACATAATAAACCCTTTCTGGTAAAACCCGGCGTCCGCTAAGACGGGCAGAAACGGTTTATGTAACTGTGTTTTGGATAAGGTGGGTTGAACCCTTCCCGCGGACAGGATGCGTCCTCAAACGCGGTTACGATTCAGCGCTTTCCAGCCGGTTGGGTCAAGGGCAAAGGGAGGTTCGGCTCAACCTATTGTCTTTCTACTCGCCCTCAATTGGCGCGATGACGGTGCGGATGCCAGCGTTGCGGTAGGCTTGGAGGTCGGTGTCACGAGCGTGGCTATCGGTGACAAGGACGTCGAACTGATTGACCTGCGCAAAGATGAACGGGCTCTTGCGGCCAAGCTTCGTCGAGTCGCAAACAATGCAGACGTGTTCCGCGCGCGGGAGCAGTCGCTCTTTGAGGACGGCTTGGCCGGGGTTGACCTCGCTCGCGCCGAACTCCGGGTGCAGGCCGTCTACCCCCAAGAAGAGCCACTTGATCGCAAAGCGTTTGAGGGCGTCCTCGGCCATGGCCCCTACGTAGGAGCGTGAGCGGTCCTCGTAATTGCCGCCCGTGCAAATGAGGTCGCACTGGCTGCGCCCGCCGAGCGCGACGACAACATGGTGCGCGTTGGTCAGGACCGTTAGCGGGATCTCCGGCAGATATTCCGCGATGAGCAGGACCGTCGAGCTGGCGTCGAGGAAGATGGTATCGTTGGGCTGCACGAGGGCCGCCGCCGCACGCGCGACGATAATCTTCTCCTCGCGGTTGACCCATTGTCGCGCTGGCAGGGGGAGATCGTGATGGGCGTCGGTGGCGCGGGTCGCCCCACCGTGGGTACGGATTACGCGGTTGGTCGACGCCAACTGCTCCAGATCCTTGCGAATCGTTTCCGGGGTCACGTCGAGCGATTTCGCGAGCTGAAGGCTGCGAACCGATCCCTCGCGTTCGATCTGGCGAAGGATGGTTTCCTGGCGCTGTTGGGGGGACATTTTACGAAAAAAGCTTCTGCCCAACATTAGAGCCCAATTGGGAAACAAAAGCAAATCGTTTGGGCTTTCTTGGGAAAATCTGAGTTTTCGCATTTGTTCGCTTCGTTTTGCAGCGAATTGGCAACACCAGCCAGGTCTTCTTTTGGGATTCGCAAGAATTTAAATTACATAACAAAATGAATATAAACGACTTGCAAAACTAATAAGTGCGTGTTTCGTTGTTAGTCGTTACCCTGCTTCAATCTCGAAAACCCAACCCATCCCCTCATGAATGAATACCTCGCCGAATATATCGGAACGGCAATTTTGATTCTTTTCGGCAACGGCGTTGTTGCCAACGTCCTGCTCGCCAAGTCCAAGGGACAAAATGGCGGCTGGATCGTCATCACGGTCGGCTGGGGCTTTGCGGTCGCCTGCGCCGTGTATGCAGTCGGCCGGATTTCCGGTGCCCACATTAACCCGGCTGTATCGGTCTCACTGGCTAGCATTGGCGCGTTTGAATGGGCCAAAGTCCCGGGCTACATCGCTGCCCAGATCGCGGGCGGCTTCACTGGATCAGTCTTGGTCTATCTGACCTATTTCGCACACTGGCGCGAAACCGAGGACGCCGGGCTCAAGCTGGCCTGCCACAGTACCTCGCCCGCCATTCGCAAGTTTGGCCCAGCCTTCATGACGGAAGTCATCGGCACGGCCGTGCTCATGTTTGGCATCCTGTCATTTGGTAAAATCGGCCTGGGCGGTGACGCCAGTGCGGACGCGTGGGAGGCCGCCGTTGGCACTTGGTTTGGCCCGTTCCTCGTTGGTCTGCTCGTGCTCGGTATCGGTCTTTCGCTAGGCGGCCCGACCGGCTACGCCATTAACCCCGCGCGTGACCTCGGTCCGCGCATCGCACACGCTGTCCTGCCAATTCATGGCAAGGGTAGCAGTGACTGGGCCTACTCTTGGGTGCCGATTGTTGCGCCCCTGATCGGCGGCGTAATCGGCGCACAGCTGTTCCACGCACTCGGTTTTTAAATCACCCCTAAATCTCGACCACGCAACCCTATGAAAAACGAACAATTCATCCTCGCCTTCGACCAAGGCACCACCAGCTCACGCTCCATCATCTTCGATCAGTCTGGCACGATTCGCTCGATAGCACAGAAGGAATTTCGCCAGATATACCCTCAATCCGGCTGGGTGGAGCACGACGCCATGGAAATCTGGTCCAGCCAAAGCGCAACTGCCGTGGAGGCACTATCGCGCATGGACCTTACCGCCGATTCCATTGCCGCCATCGGCGTGACGAACCAGCGCGAGACCACCATCGTCTGGAATCGCGAGACCGGCAAACCCGTTTACAACGCCATCGTTTGGCAGGACCGCCGCACGGCTGACTATTGTCGCGAGCTGCGCAACGCCGGCCATGAGGAGCGGGTGTCTCAACTGACCGGCCTGCGCATTGACCCGTATTTCTCCGGCACCAAGATCCGCTGGATTCTCGAAAATGTAAAAGGTGCCCGCGAGCTCGCCGAGCAGGGCAAGCTGCTCTTTGGCACCGTCGACAGCTGGCTCATCTGGCAACTGACCGGCCACAAGGTCCACATGACCGATGTCACGAACGCGTGCCGCACCCTCCTCTACAATCTCGAAACCGGTGACTGGGACGACGAGCTGCTAGAGCTGTTTGACATCCCACGCAACATGCTGCCCGAGGTGCGCTCGTGCTCCGAGGTCTATGGCAAGGTCGACGCGAAGCTTCCGCTCGGCGGCATCCCCATCGCGGGCGTCGCGGGTGACCAGCAAGCCGCGCTGTTCGGCCAGGCCTGTTTCACTCCGGGCATGGCAAAGAACACCTACGGCACGGGCTGCTTCCTGCTGATGAATACCGGCACGGAAATCCCGCGTTCCAAGAACAACTTGCTGACCACCGTCGCCTGGAAAATTGGCGACCGCACGGAGTATGCGCTGGAGGGCTCGGTCTTCATCGGGGGTGCCGTGGTGCAGTGGATTCGTGACGAGCTGCAGATGGTCCGCACCGCGCAAGAGCTGGATGAATTGGCGGCCACGGTGCCCGACGCCGGTGGACTGTTTCTCGTGCCCGCCTTCGCCGGCCTCGGCGCGCCTCACTGGGACCCCTATGCCCGCGGTGCCGCGCTAGGCATCAGCCGTGGTACGAACCGCGCGCACATTTGCCGCGCTGCGCTGGAAGCCATTGCTTTCCAAAGCGCCGATCTGATCACCTGCATGGAGAAAGACTCCGGGCTAAACCTGAAGGAGCTCCGCGTCGATGGCGGTGCCTCGCGCAGCGACCCACTCTTGCAGTTCCAAGCCGACCTACTTGGCAAGCAAGTCGTCCGCCCGAAAAACACCGAAACTACCGCCATGGGGGCCGCGTATCTCGCCGGTCTCGCCGTTGGTTATTGGAAGAGCCGCGACGACATTACCAACAACTGGCTCGTGGACGAAAAATACGATTCGGAGCGCGACCCCAAAGACATGGACACCCTGCGCCTCGGCTGGAACAAGGCCCTCGAACGCGCCAAAGCCTGGGAGGAATAAAACCGGCCCGCTGGCAACCCAACCCCCAACACCCCACCCATGAAAAAACATCTAATTCCCATGGCCTGCCTGGCGACATTCGTCGGCAGCGCCGCCGCCGACGACCAGGACTTCTTCACCCGCGATCACATGCTGGGTGACTGGTATGGCGTGCGCACCGACCTCGAAGACGAAGGCGTGAGCTTCGACTTCAACAACACCTTCGATTACTACGACGACATCGCCGGCGCCCTCGCCAGTGGCGGCACGTATTTTGGACGCGCCCGCGCCACGATCAACCTCGACCTCGACAAACTCGTGGGCTTGCCAAACGCCAAAGTCTCCGTGGGTGGCGTCTCGCAATATGGCAAAAATTACAACCGCAGTCGCTTTGGCGTGTTGACGAATCCCAGCTCGATTGAAGGCGTCGATACCACGCGATTTGCGAACATCTGGTTCGAGCAATCGCTCTTCGATAACTTCGTGACTTACCGTGTGGGCAAGGTCGACGGCGTGGGCAACTTCGGTGCGCAGCCCTACGGCGGCACGTTTATGAACGATGAGCTCGTTTACATTCCCAACTTGCTCTTCGCCGCCGGTTTGCCGTTTGACCCCGCGCAGCAATTGGGTGCGGTGGTCACGCTGCGTCCGTTTGAGGACACCGACGCCGCTGGCCTGTATTTCAAAGGTGGTGTATTCAACTCGAACAATCTGAACGCAATCATCTTTGACGACATCGGCACGGACTTTACCTGGGACGGCCCGGTTGCGATCGCTGGCGAAGTTGGCTACGATTTTGGCGACGAGTATCCGGGCTACGCCAAGGCTGGTCTGCACCACAACTTCGGCACGTTTGACGAGGTCAACTCCGCCAACCGCAGCCGCGGCAACACCTTGTTTTACGCCAACGTCGGGCAGACGATTTGGAACCTCAACGATTCCGGCGAACGTCATGTGGACGCCTCGTTTTCGCTGAACTATGCGCCGAAGGAAGAGGTGAATGTTTACCACTTTGAAACCACGGCGATGATCCGCGCAATTGGCCCGTTTGAAGCGCGGCCGATTGACGAAGCAGGCGTGGGACTCATCGCCGCTTGGCTCAGCGACGACTATTCAAACTCGCTCGCCGCGCCGGGCTATGATTCGTCCGGCAACGAGTTCACGGTCGAAGTCACTTACAAGGCGCGCGTGACGCCATGGTTCACCGTGCAGCCGGATTTCCAGGTGGTCGTGAACCCCAACGGCAATGCCGCGCGTGATCCCGTTTACCTCGTCGGCGTGCGCAACGTCATCGATTTCTAAGACTCGCCTCATACACGATCATTCAATCAACAACGAAAGATTCTCATGAATCGCAATAGCTCAATCAACCGCATCCGCAACGCCAGTGAGCCGTTCGATGTGGTCATCATCGGCGGCGGGGCATCCGGCCTCGGTGCCGCAGTCGACGCCGCCGCCCGCGGCCACAGCGTCGCGCTTTTTGAACAGGCCGACTTCGCCAAAGGCACGTCCAGCCGCTCGACCAAGCTCGTGCACGGTGGCGTGCGTTACCTGCAACAAGGCAACGTCTCACTCGTGCTCGAAGCCTTGCGCGAACGCGGCCGCCTGACCCGCAATGCGCCGCACCTCGTACACTCGCAGTCGTTCGTGATCCCGAACTACTCCTGGTGGGAGGGCCCGTTTTACGGCATCGGCATGAAGGTCTACGACCAACTGGCCGGCAAGCTGGGCCTCGCGCCTTCGCGCCATTTAAGCCGCGAAGAAACCATCAAGCAGATCCCGACCGTGGAGCAAAAAAATTTGATCGGCGGCGTCATTTACCACGATGGTCAGTTCGACGATTCGCGCCTCGCAGTCAACCTCGCGCAGACGGCTTCCGAGCTCGGCGCGGTCATGGCCAACTACTGCAAGTGCGTTGGCTTGATGAAGGAAAACGACGTCGTGTCCGGCGTCATCGTGAACGACATCGAAACCGGCGAACAACACGAAGTGCGCGCCCGCAGCGTGATCAACGCGACCGGCGTTTTCGTCGATGACGTGCGCCGTATGGATGACGCCAAAGCATCGAACATCGTGGCCGTCAGCCAGGGCATTCACATCGTGTTGCCCAAGGAATTCCTGCCGGGCAACGCCGCGATCATGATCCCAAAGACCGCTGACGGCCGTGTGCTGTTTGCTGTGCCGTGGCACGATCACGTCGTCGTCGGCACCACCGATACGCCGCTGGACAGTCACTCGCTCGAACCGCGCGCCCTGCAAGAAGAACGCGACTTCGTGATGAGCCACGCGCGTAAATACCTGGCCAAGGACCCAACCGATTCCGACGTGCTCAGCATCTTCGCTGGCCTGCGCCCGCTGGTGAAAGCCGGCGATGGCTCCGACACCGCCGCTCTGTCACGCGACCACACCATTATGGTCAGTGGCAGCGGACTCATCACGCTGACCGGCGGCAAGTGGACGACCTACCGCAAGATGGCCGAGGACGTCATTGACCAGGCTGAAACGCTTGGCGGGTTTGAAAGCAAACCATGCCAAACCAAGGAGCTGCAAATCCACGGCTGGACTCAGGCATCGATCAAGGAAAGCAACCTGAAGCCCTACGGTGCTGATGCGCAACCGATTCGCGAGCTGATGAATGCCGACGTTACTTTGCAGGACAAAGTTCACCCGGCGCTCAACGTCACGAAGGCCGAAGTCGTCTGGCACGCACGGCACGAAATGGCGCGCACGGTGGAAGACGTCCTCGCCCGCCGCACGCGTTCGCTCCTGCTCAATGCCAAGGCTTCCATCGAAGCGGCACCCGCCGTCGCCGAGATCCTTGCTCAAGAGCTGGGCCAGGATCAGGCATGGCAGGCCACGCAGGTCACCGAATACCAAGCGTTGGCCAAGGGTTACGTGTTTGCGAACTAGCCGTAATCAGTCGGCAACGGACGGATAAATCTTCGCCCAGTCGTTCTTCATATCCACAATCAGCCAGCCGCGATCAGGGCCTTCGTCAAGGCCGCGGTTGAGCTGGCCGACGTGCGACTCCCGGTCGTAGGCCCACTCGCGTTGACTGTCGTTGTGGTGGACGAGCATGCCGAAGCGAGGGCCCTCCCCCGTGGTCGTGTATTCCAGCATTTCAAAATCGCCGTCGGAGTTACCCGCGGCAAAGATCGGGCGACGACCGATAAACTGATAAATGCCCACCGGCTTGCCCGCCTTGTCGTCGATCAGTGCGATCTCGGGCTCTTTGACGAGCACGCCTTTGCCATCGCGGACTTCGTATTTCGCCTTGAGCGTGGTGCCGACAACTTGCTCCGGCGGGATGCCGTAGGTTTCCTCAGCAAACACACGGATGAAATCCACGCCGCCACCGGACACGATAAAAGTCTTAAAGCCCTTGGCTCGCAGGTAGGCCAATAGCTCCAGCATCGGCTGGAAGACCATCTCTTTGTAAAGCATGCCCGTCTTGGGGTGCTCGGCGGAGTCGAGCCACGCACGCGCGGCCTGCTTAAATTCCGCGCCCGTCATATTGCTGTGGGCCACGAGGGCCATCTCGACCAGCGCTTCTTCCTTGGCCGAAAGCGCTGACTTGTAGTCGCCCTTCAACACTGATGCATACGGCTCCTGGGTCTGCCACTCCGGGTGATCTGGTGCCATTTTCTTGATCTGATCGAAGATGAAAATCAGTTGGAAATAGACCGGTCTTTCCGACCACAGCGTGCCGTCATTATCGAAGACGGCGATGCGCTCATCTCGCGGGACAAAGTCCGGCGACTTCGGATCAGTGACCTTCTCGACGAAGCCGATAATCTGTTTCTTAGAGTCAGTTTTATTCCACGAGGGCAACGGGTCGGCGCAGAGCGCAACCGCACAAAAGAGAACGGCTATCAGGTATTTCATAACGGATAAAAAAATGGCCGCAGTCCGAAGACTGCGACCGTGGTTAAAACGAATTAGTGGCCGGTCATATTGGCTTCGATCTGCTCCTGAATTTTAGACAGGTTAAAGGAGCCGGCGGTCTGGCTGGGCGGGTAGTCCGCCATGCTCTGGAGGAACTTCGCTCCCATGCCCTGCATCGGCACGAGCACATAGGCGCGCTCGAGGAGCCAGTCGTAGTAAGTGTTGGAATTGTGCTGGGCCTTCTCGAATGGATCGCGGCGCAGGTTGAAGATCAGCGGCACGCGCAGCTCGACCCACGGCTCCATCCACACGCCGAACTTCTCGCCACGGTTTTCGAGGAAGACAGCCTTCCATGCGTCATAGCGCATGGCCACGATGGCACCGTCGTCGTTGACGTAGAAGAACTCTTTGCGGGGCGATTCTTCGACCTCGCCTGTGAGGTACGGCAGCAGGTTGTAGCCATCGATGTGGTTGCGGTAGGAACGCCCATTAAGGTCCACACCGTCGAGCAGCTCTTGTTTAATCTCCGTGTTGCCCGCAGCAGCGGCAAAGGTCGGCAGCCAGTCTTCGTGCGAAGCAATGCCATTGAGCCACTCGCCTTCACGGAAAGTTCCGGGCCAGCGAACGAAGCAAGGCACGCGGTAGGCGCCCTCCCAGTTGGAATTCTTCTCCCCGCGAAATGGCGTGGTGCCGGCGTCGGGCCAAGTGTTGTAGTGCGGGCCGTTGTCCGTGGAATACATGACGATGGTGTCGTTAGCAATGCCGAGCTCGTCGAGAAGAGCCAGCAGCTCGCCCACGTGCATGTCATGCTCGACCATGCCGTCGGAATACTCGTCCTGGCCGGAAATGCCACGGTGCTCTTCCTTCACGTGCGTGCGGAAGTGCATGCGCGTGCCGTTCCACCAGCAGAACCAAGGCTCGCCGGCGGCGTTCTTGCGCTTGATGAAGTCCTTGGCCAGCGCGAGGGTTTCCTCGTCGATGGTTTCCATGCGCTTCTTGGTGAGAGGGCCGGTGTCCTCAATGGTCTGGCCGCCCTTGCCGTCCGAGAAGGACTTGATGACGCCGCGCGGGCCAAATTTCTCAATAAAAGTTTGGCCGTCGGCCATGACCATGTCCGCCGGGTAGTCTGCATTTTCCGGTTCTTCCTCGGCGTTGAGGTGGTAAAGGTTGCCGCAAAACTCGTCAAAGCCGTGCATCGTCGGCAGGTGCTCATCGAGGTCGCCCTGGTGGTTTTTGCCGAACTGCCCCGTGGCGTAGCCCTGGCTCTTGAGGACAGTGGCCATGGTGCAGTCGGTCTTCTGCCAGCCTTCCTTGGCGCCCGGCAGCCCAACCTTGGTCATGCCCGAGCGCACCGGCACCGAGCCGCTGATGAAGGCCGCGCGACCGGCGGTGCAGGATTGCTGACCGTAATAGTCCGTGAAGCCGATGCCTTCGCTGGCGATGCGGTCGATATTTGGCGTCTGGTAGCCCATCAGCCCGTGGCTGTTGTAGCTGATATTGGTGATCCCAATGTCGTCGCCCCAGATAACGAGAATATTCGGTTTTTTCGCGTCTTGGGCTGATGCGCTTAGCGCAGTTAAGCCAGCGCACAACGCCAGCAGTAGGGGTTTCATTTTCATAGCAATGTAACGTGTAGGGTTCGTTTGGCCCCGCCATTATTACTAACTAAACGATAGATTCGACCCTAAAATACGCACATAAGCATTATTCATGCTGTTTCTAACTAAAACCACCTAAAACAGGCCTAAAAAACATTCACCATCCAGCCGCAGGATCGCTATTTTTCATTTCATATTGCAATTGCTGAGCGCATTCGGCAGGCTAAAGTATTCATTTAATCCGGTTTTCGCGGAACTGACTTCGACTATTCGAATCTAAGCAACACATGCCGTCCCAGAGTCCCAATCGTCTGCGCCACGTTGCCATCATCATGGATGGGAATGGCCGCTGGGCGCGTCAACGCGGGCTCCCGCGTATTGAGGGCCACCGCCGGGGCGTGGACAATGTCCGCCAGATCATCCGCGTGGCGAAAGATCTGGACTTGGAGCATTTGACGCTGTTCGCCTTTTCCGTGGAGAACTGGCAACGTCCGCCGGACGAGATTGCCTCGCTGATGGATCTGCTGGAGCTCTTCCTGAAGCGCAACCTCAAGGACCTGCTCAAAAACGAAGTCCGCCTGAACGTCATTGGCCGTCCCGAGGAGCTGCCCGAGCGCGTGCAAAAGCCGCTGCAAAAGGCCCTCGACGAGACTGCCCATTTCACCGAACGCCAACTCAACGTGGCGCTCAACTACGGCTCCCGTACCGAGGTGCTCGACGCCGTGCGTGCCTATTCCGAGGCCGTCGTCGCGGGCAAGGAAGACCCCGGCAACCTCGACTGGCCGCACTTCGAGAAGTACCTCTACACCAAGGGCGTCCCCGACCCCGACCTACTGATCCGCACCTCCGGCGAAAGCCGCATTTCCAATTTCCTGCTCATGCAATGCGCCTATTCGGAACTTTACTTTAGCCCGGTCTTTTGGCCGGAATTCGGCCGCGAGCACTTCATCGAAGCGGTCGAGTCTTACCAGCAACGCGAGCGCCGCTTCGGCAAGACCGGCGAGCAAGTCCAGCAACCATCGGACCACGCGATTGCTAATTCGTGAAGGCGCGCATCCTCAGCACCGTCGGCCTGTGGTTAGGCATCATCCTGGTCCTGGTCATCTTTAAGAGCTTCGGTGGCCTCGTGCTGCTCGCGGCAATCACCGCGCTCGCGCAATACGAGCTCTACAACCTGCTCGAAATCGGCGGCAAGGCGCGCCCGCTCAAGGTCCTGGGCCTCGTGCTCGGCGTCTGCGTGATCCTCGCCTCGTATTTTCTGCCCGTCAGTGGTGCCATGGAAGCGCCGGCCATCGCGCTGATCATCCTGTCGCTCTCGCTGCTGTCAGCACCCAAGATCGGGCAGACCTTCATGCCGACCCTCTTCGGCCTGGCTTACCTGCCGTTCCTGCTCCAGTTCTACGGCCTGATGCTCGCCGAGTGGGGCTCGCTATTCCTGCCGGTATGGGTGATCGCCGTGGCGAAATTCTCCGACGTCGGCGGCCTGCTGGTCGGCAAAAAGTTCGGCAAAAACAAGCTCGCGCCCGCCATCAGCCCCGGAAAAACCATCGAGGGCGCGATAGGCGGCGTCATTGCCTCGGCGCTGGTGGGGATCATCCTTTCGCTCGCCTTCAAGAGCCTGATCCCGTTCGACATGCCGATCTTCAAAACGATTTTCATCGGCGCAGCCATCGGCGCGATTGCGATCATCAGCGACCTGCTGGAATCCCAGCTCAAGCGCTGGTCCGGCGTCAAAGATTCGGGCAACGTCATCCCCGGCATCGGCGGCGCCTTCGACCTGATCGACAGCCTCGTCCTTTGCGGCCCCGTGGCGTTTCTGCTGTTTAAATACGTGTATTGAGCTGAACACGATTTAGCCTCATTTCAGAACACGTCGTAATGTAGGGCTCGCGCTTGCGCGACGCCGCCATTGCCTCTTAGCCAGCAGGATGCGGCGGCGCGCAAGCGCGAGCCCTACATTACGACGTGACCACCTAATGCGCCCAGATTACAATCTGTGCGAGTCAGTGCATCCCACGCACTCTCCCCTCTACAGCTACCTTTGAAGCGCAGAAAAAAACCGTTGCCACCGGGCGCTGACTACTGATCCTCTGAAACCGCATGGCTGCAAAGAACATTGTATTACTCGGGGCCACGGGGTCCATTGGCGAAAGCACGCGACGCGTCGTCGCCAAGCACCCGGACAAGCTGAACATCGTCGGCATCGCCGGGCGTAACCGCTGGAAAGAGCTGGCCGAGATCGCCCACGAGTTCGATGTGAAGCACGTCGCCATTTTCGACGAGGCAAACTGCCGCGCCGCCGAGCAGAGCGGACTCTTCCCCGAGGGCACGACTTTCTATCCGGGGCTCGAAGGCCTCACCGCCATTTCCTGCCTCGCCGAAGCGGATATGCTCGTCACCGCGATCGTCGGCACGCTCTCGCTCAAGCCCACCCTCGCCGCAATCGAATGCGGTAAAGACGTTGCCCTCGCGAGCAAGGAAATCCTCGTCATGGCGGGTAAGGTCGTCATGGCCGCCGCCAAGGCCAAGGGTGTGCGCATCCTGCCGATGGACAGCGAGCACAACGCCATTTTCCAATGCCTTCAGGGCGAGCGCGATATCGACGTCGCCAAGCTGATTTTGACCGCCTCAGGCGGGCCGTTCCGCGAGTTTACCGCCGAGCAAATGAAGTCGGTCACCAAGGCCGACGCCCTCAAGCACCCGAACTGGGACATGGGCCCGAAGATCACCATCGACTCCTCCACCATGGCTAACAAAGGCCTGGAAGTCATCGAGGCGCATTGGCTTTTCGGCAAGGGCCGCGACCAGATCCAGGTCGTCGTGCACCCGCAAAGCATCGTCCACTCGATGGTGCAGTATGTCGACGGCTCCATCCTCGCGCACCTGAGCCCGCCGTCGATGACCTTTGCGATCCAGCACGTGCTGCTCTATCCGGAGCGCGCGGAGGGCGTGGACGCGACCGTTGACTTCACGAAAATGCTCAGCCTCGACTTCCGTCCTCCGAACTACGAGCTCTTCCCCTGCCTGCGCCTCGCGATGGAAGCCATGGACGCCGAAGGCATTGCACCGGCCGTGTTTAATGCGAGCAACGAGATCGCCGTCGACGCCTTCATGGCGGATAAAATCGGCTACTGTGACATCCCGCGCATCATCGAGCAGACCCTAGCCGCCGTCCCCGCCTGCGACCCGCAAGGCCTTGACGAAATCCTCCACGCCGACGCCGAAGCGCGCCGCCTGGCCCAGACGTTTTTCACCAGCGTTCACGCGTAGCGGCAACCTGCGGTTGCATCCATAGATTTGCGCATTGCGCAAATGGGAAGTAGAAGCGGCCTCTTACCGCTTTGCCGACTCCAACTGACAAAACTGCTCGAAGCCCTTCTAGGTTCTCCGCCGCCAGAGTGACAACGGCTGAATGCATGACCTACACCGATCCGACCTATATTGGACAGCTGGATCAACAGAGGCCAAAGCCAACGGAGAGTCGCCTTATTAAACATTTGATTTGGCTACAGGCCGTCATCAAGCCGTGCATACACATGAGCATGAGAGCGACCAGCCGAGTGATTAAAGCAGCTAATCATGTCGGCAAAGTGTATGCGAATCCGCGAATAATGAGCGAATCACGGATTGACGAATCAACCGTTAGCTAACAAGATTGGTAAGTCGCTACATTAGCGCACATACCTCTCAAAAAGTTAACCAACTCCCCTGATATGCACACTCCCCTTCCCCGCTGGAAAGCGGCTATTGGGGCGCTGGCTGGGCTTTGCCTGGGCGCCCCGACTTACGCGACGATTGACGTCACCGGAGATCAAACCATCTGCCAATCGGGCAACACGATCACCGACACCCAAGTCGCCATTAATAACACCGATATCGCCCGTGTAACCGGTGGCGACCTGACCCTGACTGCCGGCCCCTCCATAAACCTCTCCGACAGCGGCAGCTACATTCAAACCGGCGGCAACGTCGATGCTGCTGGCGAAGTGCAGATCAACCGCAACGTGGCGACTGGCGACGTCGTCTTCGAAATCCACGGTGGTAAATTCAACACCGCGGAAAACACCGGCGTCCACCTGACCATGCCCTATGCGGCCAACAGCAATGGCGGCACGACCGGCACGGCGCTCGTTACCGGCGGTGAGCTGCACCTGGACCGCCTGAGCCTGTCCCACGTGGGCGGTGCCAACAGCGGCACCTCCTACAGCTTCACGCAAACGGGTGGCAAAACCGTCTTCCGCTCAATGAATCTTGGCACGGTCACCAGCCCCGCAGCCGTGAGCGTTGAAATCTCCGGCGGCGAGTTCCTTGACGACCATCAATGGCACAGCAGCACCGTCGACCAGGCGACCTTCCATGTGAATGGCTCAGGCGCGACCACCATCGATTTCACCGGCAACCTGACCACCACCAGTAACGCCACGCTCAAGTTCACGATTGATAGCGGCGGCGTTACCCCGATCGAACTCAACGCGGGCGCGGGCGACTCACTTGCGGGCACGGTTGACCTCGACCTCAGCGGCGCAGCCCCGACCAACGGCGCAACCTTCACGCTATTTGCGGCGGACAGCGGCGGCGATATTTACAGCGGCCTCAGCCTCGACTCCGCCGACGCCAGTGACTGGTCGCTACAGGTCAATGGCAATAACCTGGAAGCGGTTTACAACGGTGCTCCGCCACCGGTTACCACCATGGAGGTCTTTGCCACGTACCGTGACCAAGCCCTCAAGGCCGACGGCTCGACACGCCATATTTATGAGAACACCACCCGTATCGGTAGCCGTGGCTCGGCGCTGGAAAACTGGGTTGTGGTGATCCCGATGGAGCTGCCCAACCTCAACGGCGGCTCGATCCAGAGCGCCACACTGGAGGTCAGCTTCAGTGGTGCGTCCACCGCAGCGGACACCAACCTCGACAACATCGACCTCTATGGCAGCACGCTGTATGACTACGTGGGCACCGTTGGCGACCCGCAGTTTTTCGTCGACGGCGAGAACCCAACCAACCCCAACGCCACCCTGCTCACGGACAACATCCTGACGCATGCCGATGTCGTCGCGGACAACTTTGGCTGGCGCGTCTCGGCCGATGTCAGCAGCTACCTGTCCGGCTTTTACGCAAGCGGCGCCCAGCCCGGTGCGTTCGTTTACTTCATCCTGACCAATGACCATGCACCTACCGGCGGCTTCCAGTACATCGTCTATGACACCGCCGATGGTGGCAACGCGCCGAAGCTATCGCTCGAAGTCGCTGGCAGCCAAACCGTGGGCACCAACTACGGCACAACGAGCAGCATTACGCACAACGGCGTCACCTGGACCTTCGCGAGCCCCGTTACCCACGGCACGTTCATCACGGGCGATTACTGGGTCGTCGGCCCCGTCACGATCACCGACATCAGCAACAGCCTCAACGACCCCGCCTACACCCCGCGCGCCGGTCAAAACGGCTCAATGATCAACCCGCTCAGCAGCGGGCAGGATCGCTCGGAGCAAGGCTACGATGACGGCATCGGCAGCTATAACTCGGCGCTCAACGTCGGTCGCCCCGGCGGTAATGCGCTCTCGGCAGGCAACCCGTTGACGGTCCCCGTGGACAGCACGCTGATCTCATCGGTGAGCTGGCTCTATAATTCCTCCAGCGACTTCGAGCCTGGCACGCCAAGCTTTAACGGCGGCACTGGCACGCCTCGCCCCGTTACCCGCGCGGCAGGCGTCCTGACCGTCCTTGAGAGCGCCCCGGCGGACTACTCTTTCCGCCCGCCCTACACCGGCACGGATAAAACCATCAGCCACAACCTGAGTGACCTCGACACATCCGTCCTTGGCAGCCTTGCCCCCGTCGGCAGCAACGTGCCCGACCCGGCCGCCGTCGAGTCGCAGTTTGCCAAGCCGTGGATCGACCACGTCTTTGAATACCTCGGTGCGTTCGTCCACCCGAGCGACCACATGGAAAATTACGGCCAGCACCTCGCACAGGATATCAACGAGGCCGCGCTACTGCTCAATATGGACTACAGCCAGCTCTCGGGATCACCCGACAAGCAAGGCCTACTGATCGGCTTTACCCAGCTCGGCATCGACCTCGCCGGGATCGCGGACAACGGCGGCGGCTGGCGTGCCAATGGTGGCCACGGCCTCGGCCGCAAGCTACCCATCCTCATGGCGGGCATGCTCCTGGATGATCAGCACATGAAAGACGTCGGCATCTGGGGCCAGGGCGACGGCCTCGGCAACGGCGGCACGGAGTTTCAGGAATTCCAGAATACCTTCTACGTCGACCAGGCTACGATCGATCTGACCCAAAGTGGACTCAATCCCAACGAAGGCGACTGGCCGAGCAACCACCCCAGCGCCGCACCCGGCGGCCAGTGGGAGCCCGACTACCGCAATGTGTGGGACGACGACACGCAGACCGTCATCAACGAACACACGCCTTACTACCAGGCGGACCTCGGCCTGCCCGAGTGGGGCATCCGCCACAGCTATCGCCCCAAGTCCGACAATGGTCACCTGCTCGCCAACTACCGCGCGATCAATGGCAGTGTCTACCCAGGCATCGCGCTCGTGGTTGAAATCCTTGGCGCCAACACGCTCTGGAACGACGATTCATTCCTCGATTATGCCGACCGCTACATGGACTGGACCAACGGCGGCAACACCAGCGGCAATCAGTTGCCGCAATTTGTCGAAGACATGTGGGCAGCCTATCGTGATGACTATGGCCCCGTCTGGCCAGCCACCGGCGGCGGCGGCGCGGGAACCGGCCAAATGCTCAACGTCCCCGTCCCCGCTGACGGCAAGCATTACGACAGCTATGCGGAGCTGGAATTCGTGTGGCCAACCAACCACGGCGAGGGCGACGTCTGCCTGTGGAAGGACGACAAGCACGCCGCCCTCTCCATCACCATCGATGACAACAACGTCGGCGACAATTCATTCTGGTCCAGCATGAGCGCGCAGTTCGGCTGGAAGTTCACCTGGTTCCTGATCGTGCATGACTCGATGTGGGATGTTTATAACGACGTCACCGGCGATAACGTCGGCTATGCGGGCGACGCCTACCTCGACTGGAAGCCCATGTATGACGCCGGGCATGACATCCAGTTGCATGGCTCCTGCGGCCAGCTTAACAGCCTCTCCGCGCAGGACTACCTCACGCAAAGCCTGCTCAGCCTCGACCACCTGGAGAGCGAAATCGGCAACGTCATTTCCACCTATGCCTATCCTTGCGGCGACACCGGCACCAATGACGAATACAAGGAAGCCCTGCGCGGCTACCTGATCTCCGCCCGTGGCACCAGCGGTGGCTCCACGCCGATCCACCAATGCGACTTCATGGAGACGAACAGCCTCGGTGCCCTCAAAACCTACAACGGCTTCCTCAACGCAACGGGTGTCCTGCGCCTCGAAGACAAGCGCAACTTCGACTACTCGCAGTGGCGCGGTTGGGGCGTAATGCTCTACCACAACGTTGACAATGCCGGCACCGACGAGGCCGACATTGAGGCCGCATTCCAAGCCATTAAAGACAACGAGCATAAATACTACGTGGACACCTACACCGCCGTCGCCCAATACGCGCAGCAACGCCTGACCGCCACGCTGACCATCGACAGCGTCTCCACCAACGAGATCCGCTTCACCCTCGTCGACGAGATGAACGACCAGCTCTTCTATCAGGCGCTGACCGTCAAACTCCGCACCAACGGCTGGACCGGCGTCTCCGCGATGCAGGATGGCTTGTCCGTCCCGGCGCAGCTCATCCAGCACGAGGGCAACACTTACGCCCTGGTCGACGCCATGCCCGACGGCGGCCAAGTGATCGTCAGCGCGCAATAAGGCATCCTCACCCGCACGATTTCACACTCAGCGTAAAATCGTCACCACCCAGACCGCCAGCAGTACGCTGGCGGTCTTTTTTGTGTGATTAGTTCAATTGAGGGCAAGCGCCCCTCCCCACTCACGCTACGGAAAAAGACACGATCCACCACCACCTACCGTATACCTCGGCCTGCCTGCCCTGTCGATATACCCGCTCGAAAAATCTTAATTCCTGACAAATTACCGCTTGCCTACCGCATTTCTACCTAAACGATAGTGTCCGTGGAATCACCAACATCTCCCTCCGATCAAACGTCGAACTGCCCCAATTGCTCGGCCATCGTCGCCACGAATATGCTCATCCCGATGGGCGACACGCAAGTCTGCCCGAACTGCCGTGAAGACTACGTGCAACGGCTGAAGGAAGGCGGCTCGCCATACGGTGACAGCTTGGACGAGGAGATTCGCCAAGAGCACATTAAGCACGAAGCTTCGATTAAATCCGTGGGCACCCTCTACCTGATTGGCGGAGTGCTGATGGTGCTCAGTGGCTTTGGCATGATGGCGGGCGCAGCGGCAGGCAGCAGCGGCGGCGGCGATTTCGGCCCGGAAGCAGCCGGCTTCATGATTGGCATGACGATCTTTTACCTGGTCATCGGTGTGCTGATGGTCTTCCTCGCTTTTGGCATCCGTAAGCTGAAAAGCTGGGTGCGCATTCCGGTCACAATTCTCTCTGGCCTCGGCCTGCTCAACATTCCGATCGGCACGCTAATCAACGGCTACATCCTCTACCTGGTCTGGTCCAAGAAAGGGAAGATGGTCTTCTCCGATGAATACAAACAGGTCATCGAGGCCACGCCGCACATTAAGTATAAGACATCGATCATCGTTTGGATCATACTGATCATCATGGTGCTTCTCTTGGTCGGTGCCTTGGTGGCAGCATTTGCGGGGGCTAATTAACGCCTTTTATTTTCCTCTAACGGACAGATGGCGGCGGTTGTCATGTAGGGCTCGCGCTCGCGCGACGCCGCCCCCGCTCAGGGACGCCACCTAATGCGGCATCGCGCAAGCGCGAGCCCTGCATGAGGACTGATATAGCGGAACGAAATCGCCACTGAAAGAGAACGGCTATTCGGCTTGTCTTGGCCACTCTTCAGAAAATGCCCGTCAGCAATAACGGGCGTTACGTCCATTAAATCTCTTTTAATAAAATATCCTTCTCACTCTCCGCGCTCTCCGTGCCTCCGTGAGAAACCACCCACGCCTCGCTGGCTCCTCATCCTTTCTTGACCTGAGCATCGCCGTGGGCCTCGATCTTCCAGTTAAAACCCACGCCTCCCTGGCCGTGCACTGCCTCACCTTTCGCGCATTGACGAGCTACTCGCCCGCGCACCATTCTGGCACACAACATGCGCGACGGGCAAGACATGCAACCTAAGCGATCAATCGCACTCATCGGGATGGCGGGCGCCGGCAAAAGCACCGTCGGCAAATTGCTGGCGCAGGAGCTGCAATACGCCTTCGTCGACACCGACGACCGGATCCGCGAAATCAACGGCACCAGCCTCAAGGGCATTATCGACCAAGTGGGGCTCGCCGCCTTTAAGCAAAAGGAAGCCGAGGCCGTGCTCACCCTGCAGGCGGACGCGACCGTCATCGCCACCGGCGGCAGCGTCGTTTACTCCGCTGAGGCGATGCGTCACCTGCAGACCTTCGCGACCATCGTGTGGCTCAAGCTCAGCCATGAGACGATCAAGGCCCGCATCGGCAACCCCGCAGAACGCGGCCTCGTCGTGCAGCCCGGGCAAACCATCGACGCCCTCTTTAACGAGCGTGAACCGCTCTACGCTAAGTACGCCGACGCCACCATCGACGCCGAAGCCCTGAGCCCCGCCCAAATCGCCGCCGCCATCCGCCAGGCCGTCAACCACGCCTAGCTCGGCCTCCCCGGCCAACCGAAGCAATCCAGCAAACGGAAGCAGCCGAGCCAACCGAAGCAGCTGGGCCAAAATAGCGTTTCCTTATGCTGTATTTGGCAAAAGACTACTGCTGCTTTTTCAAAAAGCCTAATGCTGTGTTTTGAAAAAGCCCTATGCTATGTTACTCCAACAACACTACTGTTGTTTCCCCAACACAGCTACTGTTGTCGAAGCAACACAAGTGGTGTTGTTTTTGAAAACGAGGGGCGGGTTTTTTGGGAACACGTGTTCGGTCTTTTTTGGAGCAAGCGATTGAAACTTTGCGCCTTGCATTGACTGGAGATGAACCGTCGCATCGCGACGATCCCTTGGGGCATACCAAAACCGGGGGTTTAAACCCCAGTCTAGGAATGAGCGATCCCTTCGGGATCAATCCTGCGAATATTAAATCTATCTACGCCAGCCTACGCTACCGGCCTCTTTATACACGCCGTTCCAGGATACGAGGTCTTAGAAGCGCAAAGCTACAAGACACCAGCATTAGACGCCCCCCCAACCTACGTTACGCCAGCCTTCGATGCGTTATCCTATGCTACTCCAGCCTTTGAACACGCCATCCCAGGCTACGACAGCTTAGGCATGCAGGCTAGCGACACCGGCCTTAGACGTCCCAGCCTATACTACGCCAGCCTTCGATGCGTTATCCTATGCTACTCCAGCCTTTGAACACGCTATCCTAGGCTACGACAGCTTAGGCACGCAGGCTAGCGACACCGGACTTAGATGGGCCCAGCCTATGCTAAACCAGCCTTCGACGAGGCGATCTAAGTTCCGCTGACCTACGCCACACCGCCCCACCACATCTAATCAGTCAAACCGACCCACCACATCTAATCAACCGCACCTAATTCACCTGCTATGTGCCGAAGGCACTAATTAATCATAGACGGGGGTTTTAACCCCCGGCCAACCAAGCCCAATAATTTTCGTCGCAATGCGACGGATTATTCGTATCACAATGCGTATGGCGAGCACCCTGACCCACCTTCTCTACCATTGCATTTGGAGCACCAAAGAACGGGCACCGCTCATCTCGCTCGAAGTAGAACAAAGTGTCTGGCGTGTGCTTTCCGCAACGGCCCGAAACAATGGCATGGTGGCGGTTCGTATTGGGGGTGTCGAAAACCATGTGCATGCACTGATTCACATTCCGAAAACACTTTCGCTGGCCGAAGCGATGAAGCTCCTGAAGGGCGGATCTTCCAAATACATCAACCGAGAGAATATCCTCGGCCCGAATCGTCGCCTAGCATGGCAGGATGGCTATGCGGCGTTCACCGTGAGCCGGTCAAGCGAGAGCGATGTCGTCGAGTATATTAGCAACCAGCGCGAACATCACACAAAGCGCTCATTTGAAGATGAATACACCGCATTTCTCGACAAGCATGGCATCGAATATGAGCGGGACTATGTCTTTGATTAGGTGTGAGGTTCTTGCCTGCACGGAATACATCAATGCAACCGGGGATTGAACTGTCGCATCGCGACGATTCCTTGGGGCATCCTGGAATCGGGGGTTAGAAACCCCCGTCTATGAATGATCGATCCCTTCGGGATCAAAAGGGCTAAGATTTTGGGCCAATGCGATGCGACCCCAAACAACGCTAGGTTCAATGGGGCGAAGTCTGCGGGCAAATGCAATGCGGGCCAACGCTTCGCCCAGGTCTGGACCGAGGGCGACACCGCGCTCGTCTCGTTCGAGCATTTCTTTAAGTATTACGTGCGCCCGGATAAGTCCCGCTGGCAAATCCACATCCGCACCACGATGCCCCTCCGCCGCGAGGGCGACGGCTGGAAAATCATCCAAGAGCACTCCTCGCCGATACAAGACATCCCGCGCGCGACGCGCATCCCGTCGGCGACGGGTAGTTAGCGCTTGCGGGAGTTGGCGCGAACGCAAATACCATGTATCTCACTGCCTGAAATCTACCCGCCTTCCATCGGCGTCGGGGACATCATAGACGCGCGAATACGCTGATTGAGCATCCTCGCTTTTAAAAACTAATTCGAACGTGTGGTAACCATCCTGACCATTCTCAAGGCAGTCGTTTACACGCGCGAGGTTTTCTGGCATAATCGCACTGATGACATCAGCAAGGTTGCCCACTGCAATCTCGGGCACATTGGCGGAAGCATTGTTTGTGACGATGATCCGAATGTCGGCAATGTCCGACTCCCCGACATCAATGTGGTAATGGGAATTTGCGACTGAAGCCTGATACTCCGTCCGGATTGCTTGACCAGTTGACTCATCGTAGTGGCTCAATATTACCTTCTGCTGCTCATTCAGCGCCTGAATAAGCATGTCCAAATGGTATCGCTTGCCTGCCGTGACCTCACGTAGCCCTACGATTTGAGAAGCGAACGAATGAAAACCTTGTGGATTGCCCACTTCGAAGGGCAAAAGGAACCCCACTGCTGTGTTCGTTCCAGCGTTTGCCACCAGAGCAGACAGTACTAGTAAAAGAAGAGCACAAACGGACCTCATAGGATCATCAGACCTCACATAGTCATGGGGGTTTCAATGATGATTCCTTAGCACCACCTCGCCGCCATCGGGTACGGCGTAGACCATGGCTATCGCGTGCCGTCGTGGTTGACGATCCAGGCTTTGGTGGGTTGGCCGTTTTGCTCGGCGATGAGGGTCCACGCCACGAGCAGGAAAAGGGGAAGAACAGCGCTTGATAATCGCATTTGCCCAATGAAATGATGCCGGTGCCAAAGGCAACCGCGGAAAGATGCACTCAAGCGGGGAAGAGGATGAAGCGAGGCGTGGGACGGGGCCTAATCGACGACTCTAAGGTAGCGGCCGATATCCCTATCGGCCAGAGCATGAAACCAATAGATCGAATTGGTCCGCGCTAAGCCATATCCGCGAATTGTGACTTCATGGAAAGCATCTGTTTTCGGCCTACATTGTGGCCGATGAGGACATCGGCCGCCACCCTAGACAGATCTATTAATACCCTACCCTCAGTTCGATTCGTAGCCGACGAGGCCGTCCAAAGACTGGCGGTTGTTTTTCTCCCGGTAGGCGGACATTCCGTCGGGGCCTTCTTTCTCGCTGGCAAGGCGGAGGGTCTGGCGGTCTTCCTTGTAATCATACAGCGGGACGCCCCAGCCACAGGAGTCGCTGATGCGCTTGACGTCGACCACGATGATGGCCCGCGCACCGGCGATTTCCTCAAACTGCGGTGCCAGCTTTTCGTACTGCTCGCTGCCGAGCTCGTGCACCGCGCCTTGGCCGTGGAAGCGCATGATTTTAGGCCCGCCGTCGAAGGCGCAGAACATCACGCAGATGCGGCCGTTTTCCTTGAGGTGGGCGATTGTCTCAACGCCGCTGCCGGTCAGGTCGAGGTAGGCGACCTTTGTTGGACCGAGGATACGAAAGCTGTCCATGCCTTTGGGCGAACAGTTGACCAGCCCGTCGCCCGAGAGCGGCGCGGTGGCCACGAAGAACATTTTCTGATGCTCCACCCACTGGCGGATCTTGTCATCAATGGCGTCGAATACTTTGCCCATGGCGATAAAAGTTCGGAAGGTTGATAAGGTTCGTAGAGTTCGTATGGTTGGCGCGCAATCTGGCGTTCAAGCGCGTAACAAAAGCATAGACTCAACTTTCGGGAGATCGCAATCTCTTACCTTACGAACTTTACAAACCCCTCGAACCCTTCGAACCTTACCCCGGCATGAAATACATCAGCACACGCGGACAATGCGACGAGACGACTTTTACCGAAGCCGTGGCCACCGGCCTGGCGCCCGATGGCGGGCTCTACCTGCCCAAGACGCTGCCCGATATCTCCGGTAAGCTCGCCAGCTGGCGCGGCCTGAGCTACCCCGACCTGTGCTTTGAGTTCCTGAAGCTCTTCGCCACCGACATGCTCGAGGACAAGCTGCGCGCCATCGTGAAGGACTCCTACAAGAAGTTCTCGCGCAAGGAAGTCGCCCCGCTGTCGAAGCTGGACGATCACCTGCAGGTGCTGGAGCTGTTTCACGGCCCCACCCTCGCCTTCAAGGACTTCGCACTCCAGTTGCTGGGCAATCTTTACGAGGAGCAAATTTCCCGCACCGGCGACGCGATCAACGTGCTCGGCGCGACCTCCGGCGACACCGGCTCGGCCGCAATCCACGGCCTGCTCGGCAAGAAGGGCGTCCGCATTTTCATCCTGTATCCGCAGGGCCGCGTGTCCATGCTGCAGGAGCGCCAGATGACGACCACCGCCGCGCGCAATGTCTACCCGATCGCGATCGAGGGCACCTTTGACGACGCCCAGGCCATGGTGAAGGACGCCTTTGGCGACGCCCCGCTCAAGGCCAAGTATAACCTGTCGGCGATTAACTCGATCAACCTCGCACGCATCCTCGCGCAGTGCGTTTACTACGTGTGGGCCTACAACCAGATCGATGACGCCGCCCGCGAACGCGGCGTGAACTTCATCGTGCCCACGGGCAACTTCGGCAACGTCATGGCCGGCTGGATGGCGAGCAAGATGGGCCTGCCCGTCGATGGCTTCCGCGTCGCCACCAACCAGAACGACATCCTTTGCCGCCTGTTCAACACCGGCCTTTACGAAATCAGCGATGTCGAGCCCAGCGTCGCGCCGTCGATGGACATCCAAGTCGCGTCGAACTTCGAGCGCTTCCTCTACTACAACGTTGGCCAGGATCACGCCAAGGTGCGCGAGGTGATGGCCGAGTTTAAGAGCAAGGGCAAATACCAGTTCGACGACTTTGACCGCGACACCTTCTCGGCCTCCCGCATGGACGATGGCGAGATCAACACCACCATCGAACACGTCTTTGCGAAATACAAATACGTCGCCGATCCGCACACCGCCTGCGCATTTAAGGACCTCGACGAGTCGAAGACCAACATCGTCCTGGGCACCGCGCACCCGGCCAAGTTCCCCGAAGTGATCGAAAAGGCCCTCGGCCGCACGCCCACTGCGCCTTCACTGGAAGCCATTAAGCACGAGCCTATCGTGAACTATTTGCTGCCCGCCGAAGGCGAAGCGCTCGCGGAGTTCTTGAAGGAGCACGCCAAGGGCAGCTAGAGTTATCAATTTTCAAATGTCAGTTGTCTATTGTCATTGAAAATTGAGAGATGAGCGACAACCAAGCAGGCAAATACGATGGCTGTGTCTTTAAACGCGGAATGCGGAACACGGACATCATTGCCTTTCGGTGCGTGGCGGATTTGCTGCATCCGTGGGTGAAGGGGAAGTTCGCGCTGGATGTCGGTTGCGGCTCGGGGAGGTCCACGACTTTTCTCTGTGAGCTTGGGGCCGATGCCTATGGCGTCGACACCGACGAGCGATTAATCAACGAAATGCGGGAGCTGAGCACGCCGTTTGGTAACCGCCTTGCGTGGGTAAAAGCAGACGCGCCGCTGCCCTTTCCACCCGCTAAGGCGGACCTCGTTTTCTCCAGTTGGATGCTGCTCGAACTCGGCAGCCAACAGCAGATTATTTCGGTGCTCAAGGAATGCCGCCGTGTGCTCAAGGACGGCGGGCGCGCGGTGTTTGTCGTCAACACGGCGGAGTTTTATGCGGGCGATTGGGTGTCGCTCGATGTGAGCTTCCCCGAGAACCAGGCACCGCTGCAAAACGGGCAAGCCGTCAAGGCGCGTTTACTGCCCGAGGGCTTCGTTGTGTCCGACTACTTTTGGAGCGAGGAAAGCTACGTTCACTTTTTCACGCAAAGTAACTTTGCCGTGCAAAGTGTTCATAAGCCACTCGGCCTGGACAGTGACGGCATCGACTGGAAGGACGAGCGCCACACCGCGCCCTATGCGGTGTATGAGCTGGTGGCGAAGTGATGAAATAAAAAGGTGGCGGCCGATATCCTTATCGGCCAGAGCATGAAATCAATAGAAGGAATCGGTCCGCGCTAAAGCGTATCCGAGAATTGTGGCTTATTAGCCAAACACCGTCATTGGCCTACATCCTGGCCGATAAGGACATCGGCCGCCACCTGAGTTAGATAGATTGAGAACCTTCAGCACGCGGCGGCTTGTCTAGAGACTGCGCCCTACCCTTGCTTGTTCGATTGAGGCAAATCATCAATTGGCGCTATTTCGAAAAGTCACCCAACAAGCACCACCTCCGAATAAAATCATGCTGGCCGCCACCCGGACCCAGAACAAGTGATCCACATGGTTATTTGGAGCAATGAAATCAAAAATATAGTTAGCGAGCACGCCTGCGACGAAGCCAAACACTAACCCGCCAACCAAGGCCACAACGATCTTCGAAGTTTTAGACATCAGGTAAGTTATGCACGCGGGTGGGCGCGTTTGTGGGCTTCCTGGAGGCGTGCAATGCCGACGTGGGTGTAGATTTGCGTCGTCGATAAACTGGCGTGGCCGAGGAGCTCTTGCACGACGCGCAAGTCGGCGCCGTGGTTGAGCAAATGCGTGGCGTAGCTATGGCGCAACTTGTGTGGCGAGAGGTCCATGGGCAGGTCGGCCAGGGCAAGGTATCGCTTGAGCGTCAGTTGCACTTGGCGGATGGAGATGCGTTTGCCCTTTTCGCTGACGAGGATGGGAGCGTCGCGGTGGGTGGCAGGGGCAAACTCGCGACGAAATTTTTCCAACACCGCCAGCGCCACTTTGCCAATCGGACACAGGCGCTCCTTGTTGCCTTTGCCAATCACGCGCGCCACGCCGGTGGAATCGATCATGCCGTAGTTGAGCGAGACGAGCTCGCTGACACGGAGGCCGGCGCCGTAAAGCAGCTCCATGATCAGACGGTCGCGCCAGGCGGCGAATGCTTCGATGGACTCATTGTCCAAGAGCCGCATCGGGCCGTCGAGCAAGGTCTTCATTTGCTTTTCGGTGAGAAACTTCGGCAGCGACTTAGGCAGCTTGGGCAAGGTGATGCCAGCCAGCGGATTGGCCTGGGCCCCGCGTTCGCGACGCCATTGGAAGAAAGTCCGCAGGCCGGAGAAGTGGTTGTGCACCGTGCGGCGCGAGAGGTCGCGCTGGGACTCAATCAGGTAACCGCGCACCTGAGCCGGAACGACTTTTTCCCAGTCGCCCTGCCAACCGGAGCGCCGCAGGAAGTCCGCAAACCGATTGAGCGCCGCGCCGTAGTTGCGCACCGTGTAGGCCGACATGCGACGCTCGCGCTCCAGGCAATTCAGGAACGCAGCGATGTCGGCGGCCTCGGGCCGGGGCGCTTCGTTGGCGGTTTCTCCCATGCCGCTATGATGCGCGGGCGTGCAGCAGAATCAAGCTACATCCGTGGACCCGTGCTTGAATAATCGATCATTTTTATTACGGTAACACCATGAAGAAGCAGGTTCGCGACGCGGTGGATGAGGTGAGCAAGGGAGTATCCGAGGTGGGCAAAGGCGTCACCAAGGCCGTAACGAAATCCACGCACGCGGTCACCCATACCGTCGGTGCCGTGGGCCGTACCATGAAGAATATTGGCGCGACCGTGTTGGGCGTGGTCGAGGCACCGATTGCGCCGTTTATCGAGCGCGCCAAGCCTGGATCGGCACCCGGCATCGAGCATTACCTAAACAAGCAGGAAGCCGCCGAGATTCCCGTTACAATCACCTGCCTCGACTATGGGCCCGAGCTTTACGAGGTCACGGAAATTGACGACTTAAAGGAGTTTCTCGCCAAGCCCAAGCCCGATGGTGCACACGTGCGCTGGCTCAACGTGGACGGCCTCAACCCGCACACGGTCAACGAGCTGCGCGAGCATTTCAACTTCCACACGCTGGCGGCGGAAGACGTCATCCAACCGCTGCAGCGCCCGAAGTGCGAAGTTTACGAAGGCTACCTGTTTATCATCGCGCGCATGATCCAGATCACCGAGGGCAAGCTGCGCAATGAGCAGGTGAGCTTTTTCAGCTTTGGCGACACGATGCTGACCATTCAGGAAATGCCTGGCGATGTGTTTGACTCCGTCCGCAAGCGCATCGAAACCAAGGGGCCGCGCTTCATGGCGAACGGCTCAGACTACCTGCTCTACGCGCTGATGGACTCCGTGGTCGACCACCTGTTTCCGCTCATCGAAGGCTATGGCTCCGCGCTCGAGGACATGGAGGAAGACATTGCCTCCAACCCCCAGCCCAAGGACCAGCGTAAGCTGTTTGCGATCAAGCGCGACCTCTCCCAACTGCGCCGCACACTCTGGCCAATGCGCGAAGTGATCGACGCCGTTTACCGCGACGAATCCGGTGCCATCACCGATCCAGTGAAGACCTTTATGCGCGACGTTTATGATCACGGCATGCAGGCCATCGACATCGTGGAAACCTACCGCGAAACCGCATCCGGCCTCAACGACCTCTATCAAAGCTCCGTCGGCAACAAGATGAATGAGATCATGAAGGTGCTCACGATCATGGCGTCGTTCTTTATTCCGGTTACGTTTGTGGCCGGGGTTTATGGGATGAATTTTCAGCACATCCCCGAGCTCGATTGGCAGTATTCGTATTACGTATTCTGGGGCGTCTGCCTGTCCATGACCGGCGGCTTGGCCATCTACTTCTGGCGTAAAGGCTGGATCGGCGGCGGCTAAGCAGCTTCCGGCTGCACCGGAGAGATTTGCCCTTTGGGCAAAAGAGTAGCTCCAAGGAAAAGGTAGGGCGCAGTCTCCAGACAAGCCGTGCGGTGGCGTGGCCGCTAACCCATCTATTAAAGGTAGCGCGGACCGTCTCGGTCCGCAAGGATTGAGGAAAAAACAGAAGGTTCGAGCAACGCGCTTTGCGCCAATCAGCCCTCACGAACGGATGATTCATTCCGCCACTGCTTGCGGACCGAGACGGTCCGCGCTACCTCAAATGGCCCCCCACCACCCCTAAATTCCCACTCCCGGAATGCGCTTGCGGATAGTGAAAAGTTGGTGTTGGCTAATACCTATGCTCAACGACGTGGTCGAAGTCGAAATCAAGGGCGTCATGCCCACCTCCAATGGATGCGCAGTCTTTCTCGGCAGCGAGGTAAAGACCTTCGTGATCTATGTGGATCAAGGCATCGGCAATGCCATCTCCATGACGATTAACCACGTCAAAAAAGAGCGCCCCCTCACGCACGACCTGATCGACAGCATCTTCCAAGGCTTCGGCGTATCCGTCGAGCGCGTGGTGATTAATGACGTCGACGAAGGCACCTTTTTCGCGCGTCTGATCCTGGCCATGGAGAACGAGCTGGGCACGAAGATTGTCGAAGTCGACGCTCGCCCGAGCGATTCGATTGTTCTAGCCCTGCAGGCCGAAAAGCCGATCTACGCCGCCCAACGCGTCATCGACTCGGTCGAGGACATGACGGAGATCCTGGAAAAAATCCTGAAACAACAGGAATGATGGGACAAAGTGAACAAATTAAAAATTAAAGATTAAAGCGCATCTCAATGCTGGTCTTTAATTTTTAATCTTTAATTTTTAATCTTCATTGAAACCACTTCCTGACACTTTAATCCCCAAACAGCCGCCGACTGCGCTTGCGCCGATGCAGGACGTGACGACGCGCGCGTTCATGGCGATCGTCAATAAATTTGGACCGCCGGATTATTTCTTTACCGAGTATTTTCGCGTGCACGAACACTCGCGGCCGGAGACGCACATTCTCGACTCCATTGACAACAACCCGAGCGAGCGGCCCGTCTTTGCGCAGCTCATCGGGGAGGACATCGAGCACATGCAGCGCACCGTGCGCCTGCTGCTCGAACACCCCATCGCCGGGATCGACCTGAACATGGGCTGCCCGGCACCCAAGGTTTACAAAAAAAACGTCGGCGGCGGCCTGATGCGCGATCCGCACAAGGTCGACCAGCTACTCGGCGCGCTGCGCGAAGTTTGCCCGGGCCGGTTCACGGTCAAGATGCGCATCGGATTTGCCGACATGGAGCACTACGAGGAAATCCTCGGGCTGATCAACAAGCACGATGTCGACCTGCTCAGCGTTCACGGGCGCACGGTTAAGGGCATGTATCGCAGCCAAGTCGACTACGACGCGATTAAGCTGGCGGTGGACTCCGTCGCCTGCCCGGTCATGGCCAACGGCGATGTGTCATCCGTCGACAAAGGCCACTGGGTGCTGCAGCACACCGGCGCGCGCGGCCTGATGATCGGTCGACACGCGATCCGCAATCCTTGGATTTTCCGCCAACTGCGCGAAAGCTTTGCATCGCAAAGTGTTTTTCAGCCGACCTTGGGTGACGTCCGCGAATACGTGGACCTGCTCTGGGAGGAAACGCGCAAGAGCCGCCACGACGACAACCGCCACGTGGCCTACATGAAGAAGTTCCTGAACTTTGTCGGGCAAAGTGTCGACCCCGAGGGAGCGTTCCTGCGGACCGTTCGCCGCGCACGCACACCGGAGGATTACTTCCGCATTTGCGACGAACACCTCGTGGACGACGGGCGCGACAAGCTGCCCTTTTCCCCCGAGCCCTACCCCGGCCTAATCGCCCGCCCGAGCCGCGAAGGCCCCACCGGACCGTCCGCCAGCCAGGTCGGTGAGCTGGAAGAGTGTAACTTGGACAACGCGCTATAAGCTGGACTTCACGTGATGGCCGACAAGAAACGTACCATGCTATCGCAACTCATGAGTGGCGTCGCCATTGGGCTAGTCGTCGGATATCTCGGGCTGGCGCTGTTTGCAGTGTTCTTCTCCAACGGGATGATTTTTCCTGCGCCGGAGCCAAGCTACACCGATTCCGAAAAACTGGTCCGCATGAAGATCAGCAACGACCGAGAGATCGTTGCTGTCGATCTGGAAAACCCGGGCGCGGAATACACCATCCTATACAGCCATGGCAACGGCGAGGACCTTGGCATGATCCGGCCGTTTTTAGACGATTTGCGTAATCACGGTTTCGCCGTGTTCGCCTACGACTACCCCGGCTACGGGCTGAGCACCGGGAGCCCCTCCGAGCAAGGCGCGCACGAGGCGGCCGCGATGGCCTATCGCTACCTCGTTTCGATCAAGCAAGTCGACCCGAGCAAGATCATCCTCTTTGGGCGTTCGCTGGGCAGCGGGCCGAGCTGGAAGCTCGCGGCGACACAACCCGTTGCGGGAATGATCATCGATGGCGGATTCGCGAGCACCTTTCGCTGCGTGACAAAATACAAGCTGCTGCCGTGGGACGTCTTTGACAACCTCGCGCTCGTTGGCGCAGTCGACTGCCCCGTGCTGCTCATGCACGGCAAGCAGGACCGCACCGTGCCCTTCCACCATGCGCAATTGCTGAACCAAGCCTACCAAGGGCCAATCTCGACGCTGTTTATCGACGAAGCCGGGCACAACAATTTGGTTGAGTCTGCCGGTCCGGCCTATTGGGATGCCATCGACACTTTCACTCAATCACTTGCCCAACCCAAATGAGTAAAACCGCACTGGTCATCCTGCACGAAGGCTTCGAAGAAATGGAAGCCATTGCCCCCATCGACATCCTCCGCCGGGGCGAGGTCTCCGTGACCGTCGCTTCGCTGACCAAGGAAACGTTGGTCGTGGGCCGCAACCAGATCAAGGTCGACGCCGATGTGGACTTCGACCAAGCCATGCTGCATGAATACGACGTCATCGTGCTGCCAGGCGGCCCGGGGGTGTATAAAACGCTCCGCAGTGACATGCGCGTGCGTAAGCTGATCCAGCGTCAAATCGAGGTCGGTCGGCGCGTTGCAGCCATTTGCGCGGCCCCGCTCACGTTGCTCGACGCTGGTTTACTCGAAAATGTCCAATACACCAGCCACTTCTCCTCGACCGAAGAGCTCCCCGAGCGTGAGGCTGGCAAAAGCGTGGTTAGCGACGGACTCATCACCACTTCACAGGGGGCCGGCACGGCAACGGCGTTTGCACTCACCGTGCTGTCGCAACTAACCGATGAGCAAACCGCGCAGGAAGTCGCGTCCTCCATCTGCCTGAGTGCGCCACAGTAAGCGCCGACATCTTTATTCGTTGTGTGGGAAGAAGAATATCCTCTACCGGGTTACCAAACCCAGACTGAGCGCTATGTAGCGGCGCAAATCATTGGCCTCGGCTTGTTGTCCAGCTGGTTATTCGCGGGAGACTTTGTCGGCGGGCCGGCAATCTGCGCATCGGTGGCCGCAATTTCGGTATTTTTCTACTTCATCTACAGCAAGGAAGGCGCAGTCTCCACGCGAGCCAATCGCCGGTATTTCCGCCGCTGGCTGATGCCGCCCATTGCGTTGATCGGTATCTGGATCGCCGGGCAGTTTGCCCCTGCCGTCCAGGAGATTTCCATCGGCGACCGCATCCTCTATGCTTTCGAAGATCCGGCGAGCGGCGGCCCGGTGAGCGGCATTCCGCGGGAGAGCTGGATGAACATTCTCTACCCGGTTTGTGTGATGATCAGCATGGTCGGGCTGATCGCATTTACGCTCAGCCAGCACGCGATCGCCGTCATGCTCCGGTATCTGACGCGCAGTGTGCTGATCCTCGCGGGCATTGGATTAGTCGGCGTGATTTTCCGCTGGAAAAAGATCCTGACTTTCCTGACGCCCGCTCAGCCGGATTACTTTTCACTGTTTCCCTCGGGTGATCAATGGGCGGCCTTTGCGCTGTTCTGGATGATCGTTTCGTTCGGCGTTTTCTTCCACTTGGGCAAGCGCGCCAGCCTGTTCTCGCAACGTGGATTCTGGCTGAGTCTCGGTTGGATAATCCTGGCGGCGTCCATCTATTGGGCGGGTTCGGCAGTGCACCACTTCCTGCTGGGCGTAGGCCTTGGGCTGCTCATGGTCAGCTCGGGTGTCGCCTATGTGATTAAGAAAAAGGCCGCTGCCATGATGCTGGGCCTCGCACTGGCCGTGATCGGGCTGGGTCTAGCCGGTGGCAGTTTCTACTATTTTGCCAATGAGTTTTTCCTGGCCCAAAGTGATCCCACCCGCGCTCCGTTTGGCATCCCGTGGGAAACGCAACTAGCCCTGTGGCGCGACGCCTGGACGCTCTTTGAGCAACGCCCGGCCTTTGGCTGGGGTGCTGGCAGCTTCACCGACGTGTTCCCCTTCCATCAACAGGTAGACCTCGGACGTGGTTTCTACGCCACCCCGCATTCCGATTTCCTGGTCGCACTCGTCGAATACGGTCTCGTCGGCATGGCGCTGTGGCTCGTATTCCCGCTCTCGCTGATGATCGGCTTTGCCCGGATGAAAAGTCATCGCCGCCTGAGCCACTACCTTTGGGGTGCTGCGACGTTGCTCGCGATCCTGTCGCTGGTCAGCCAACCACTGACCTCGCCCGCTAATTTCGTCAGCCTTTGGTTCGGCATTGCAGTGGCTTTCAAGTGGTCGCAAGCCGCCGCCCAAGCCGTGCCGACAACCCCCGTTGCACGCGTATCGGTTTTCCCGATGCCGCAGAAAGCAACCGAGGGCACCGAAGGCGAGGAAGGTGCCCCTGCCGAGCCCCAACGCCGACGCTCGTCATCGCGCCGGCGATCCTCCAAGCGCCGCAGCCGCCACTAGAGTTTTACGGACACCTCGTGCCCGCTGTGTTCCTTGTCTCCGCCGGGCGTCAGCAAAGGCGTGGAAATGTAGCCATTGGCCGGGTTGCGCACGTGCTCCAGATAGGTCGCCGCGCCTTCCTGATCGGTGTTGTCGGAAACAATGAGACAGCCGGGACGCATCTTTGGCTCCAGCAGCTTGACGATGTCCACATACATGCCCTTATCGCCGTCGAGGAATAACAGATCCACCGGACCGGGCAAGGGATTGAGCAGTGTTTGCATGGCGTCGCCGACCCGGAAATCGATCAAGTCGACGAGAGCAGCATCCGTTAGGTTTTGACGAGCAACGTCGGCCTTCTCGGCAATGAACTCTGTGGTAATCACCTGCCCTGCGCCGTTGTCACGCACCGCCGCGGCGAGGTAGATCGTCGAAATCCCAAAGGACGTGCCGAACTCCACGACGGTCTTCGCGCCGGAACTGCGGATCAGCGAATAGAGCAAATTGCCGAAAGGCACATCGATCGGCATGTATTGGTCTTTCATCAGCGTGAACCGCTCCAGTGGCGTCATTGCGCCATCGGACTTCGCAGGGCGTTGAGCGGGTTGCAAGTTTGCGCGTTTCGCATCGGCGTCGGCGTATAGTTTCGCCAAAATATCAGAGGCGGGGGATCCAGTAAGGGTGCACTTCATCGTCGTTGTGTTAGGTTGATGATATTTGAAATGGTATTTCGCAGTTTACTTATGCCACGGAATTGAATTTAGTTGACTTAGTTAACCAATGAAACGGCACAAAGTTGACAAAATCAACAATAATTCCGAGGAAATTTCGGAAGAGGTTTTCGAGTCGATCCATAAGCTGATGCACCTGATCCGCTCGGAGCAGTATCGGGTGCTACGCGACAGCCCGTACAAACTTACCCACATGGAGGGCAAGATGCTGGGCTACTTCTACCATCATGCCGGGGCCAGTCTGCGTGATCTCGTTGCCCATACCGGGCGCGACAAAGGTCAGCTGGCCCGCACCATCAAGACGCTCAAAGAGCAAGGCCTTCTCCAAGCCGAAGCCGACCCGGACGACCGTCGCAGCCAGCTTCTCTCGCTCACCGACGAAGGTCGTCGGATCCATGAATCCCTCATCGGGCGGTTACAACGCCTAACAAAAATCGCTGTGCACGACATGAGCCAGGCCGACTGCGAGCACCTGCTGGCGCTGCTGGGCAAGGTGCGTGATAACTTGGAGAACGGCGAGGCCTAGCCGGAGAGCAGATATTCAGAGCGAAACGACGTAAGGCCAACTCTTCGAAAAACTCAAATAGCAACTTGTCGGCAACGTGCCGCTGCATCCAGAGATTTGAGGGTTGCCCAAATGTGTGTGGTTAATACCGGTAACTGCATGCTCACGAAGAAAAGACTGCTCTCGATTCTCACCATTTTCACGTGCATCCTGTCCACAGGCTGCAAAAACGGCGAACAAGACTTGGAGGCAGCACTTGATGTCGCCGACATCGCAGCTGGAGTAAGCGACGATGACCCTTCAGGCAGCTTTAGCGCTGGCATGGCCACAGACGACTTGGCAGACATGGCCGAGGAAGACGATGATAGCTCGGACGACGACGCTACTGAGGAAAAAGCAGACACTTCAGACGCTTCTCAAAAAGCTCACCAACCAACATTGCCCCCCGCTCAAATGCGCTAAAAAACCGCGCACCCATCTGGATGCGCGGTTTTGAAAAATTTGCCCCTTCGCTCATTGCCGCAATGCGGCAATCGCGATGCGTCAGCATCGAGGGTCCTAGGGCTGCGCCCTAGTCTTCGAGCTTGGTGACGGCGATGTGGAGGTCGCGGAGCTGCTTGTCGGTTGCCGGTCCGGGGGCCATGGTCATCAGGTCCTGACCACGCTGGGTCTTCGGGAACGCAATGACTTCGCGGATGGACTTGGCGTTGCCGAGGATCGCGGCCAGACGGTCAAGGCCGAGCGCGATGCCACCGTGAGGCGGGGCGCCGAATTTGAAGGCCTTGATCATGTAGCCGAAGCGCGACTCGATCACTTCCTGCGGCATTTGGAGCACGTTCTTGAAGACGCGGTCCTGCAGCTCGGGCTGGTGAATACGGATCGAGCCACCACCGATTTCCGAGCCGTTGAGCACGACGTCGTAGGCTTGCGAGCGGCAGTTTTTGGTGTCCGTGTCCAGCTTGTCGATGTCTTCCGGGTGCGGAGCCGTGAACGGGTGGTGCGCGGCGACATAGCGGCCTGCCTCTTCGTCAAAGAGCATGAGCGGGAAGTCCACGACCCAAAGGAAGTTGTATTGGCTTTCCGAGATCTCGAGCTTGCCGCGCTTCTTGAGGAGCTGGGCGGACTCGAGGCGGATGCGGCCGAGGATCGAGCAAGCCTGCTCCCACTTCGAGGCGGCGAACAGAATCAGGTCGCCGTCTTCGATGCTGAGCTTGGTCTTGAGCGCGTTGAGCTCGTCTTCGCTGAAGAACTTGATGATCGGCGAGCGCCATTCCTTGACGTCGTCGCCACGGACGACGATGTAGGCCAGGCCCTTGGCACCGAGGCTCTTGGCCACGTCTTCCATCGCCTTGACTTCGCCCTGGGAAATGTCGCCGAGGCCCTTGGCGTTGATCGCCTTGACCACGCCGCCGCCCTTGATGACGGAGGAGAACACCTTAAAGCCGGTGTCCTTGAGGTCTTCAGAGAGGTCGACGAGCTCCATGTCGAAACGGGTGTCGGGCTTGTCGACGCCGTAGCGGTTCATCGCGTCAACGTAGGTCAGGCGCGGGAACGGCGTGGGCACATCGACGTCGAGCACGTCCTTCCACATCTTCTGGAGCATGCCTTCGATCAGCGCATACATATCTTCGCGCTCGATGAAGCTCATCTCGATATCGATCTGAGTAAACTCGGGCTGACGGTCGGCGCGAAGGTCTTCGTCGCGGAAGCAACGGGCGATCTGATAGTAGCGCTCCATACCGGCCACCATCAGCATCTGCTTGTATTGCTGCGGGCTCTGGGACAGCGCGTAGAAGTCGCCCGGGTTCAGGCGGCTCGGCACGAGGAACTCGCGCGCGCCTTCCGGAGTCGACTTAAACATGGCCGGCGTCTCGATTTCGAGAAACTCGTTGTCGGCCAGGTAGTCGCGGCAGGACTTGGTCGCCTTGGAGCGGATGGTCATCATCTCGCGCATCTTTGGGCGGCGCAGGTCGAGGTAGCGGTACTGCAGGCGGAGGTCTTCATTGACCTTCTCAGCCTTGGCGTCTTCCAGCGGGAAGGGCAGCGTCTCACACATGTTGTGGACGATGACTTCGCGCGCGGAGACTTCGATCTCGCCGGTCGGCAAATTCTTATTAACGGTCGACGGCTCGCGCAGTTTGACGATACCCGTGACCTGAATGACGGACTCGTCCTTGAGACGGCCGGCGATTTCATGGATTTCCGGGTAATCGGGGTGGAACACAATCTGGGTCAACCCGGCGCGGTCGCGCAGGTCAACGAAGAGAACGCCGCCGTGGTCGCGAACCGACTCAACCCACCCAATCAGGGTGACTGACTCGTCCGCGTTGGCTTGGTTCAACTGGCTGCATGTATGGGTCCGTTTCATGGGAAAAGCCCGCTAAGTAGGCAGAGACCGCCGCCCATTGCAAACAGATTCCGGCCCGAGGGAACGAACGGGCAAAAAACGTCGCATGTCATTTGCATTTCCCTGTCTGCAGTTCATCCTGCCCATATATGCGCGCTAAAAGTATTTTTCTGTCACTTTTTCTCAGCTCCCTGGCGGTGCAATCCTGGGCCCAAAGCCCAACCGGCGGCACGACCTTTCTGGACATCATTTCGCCGCAACAAGAGCTCGGCTTCACGCTGAGCCAGAACTACGAGCACGCCTTTTCGACCGACCTGAAAAACGGCTTCAATGGCGATGTCTCGAGCGACAGCTTTACGACCGGCCTCGAATACGCCAACAACTGGCGCACGGGTTTCGTCCGCGCGGGCTTTGGTTACAACTACACCGACTGGGACTGGAGCGGCCCCAACTACATCACCAACACCCAAAAACTTTCCCTCCAGGCGATCAGCGGGCAGCGCTTTGACGGCACAGACTGGGGTGTTTTCGGGCTGCTCGGCGGCTCACTCGGTGCGGAAACCAGTGGGGCCAGCCTGGGCGACGGCTACTCCTACCGGTTTGGCTTCGGCGGCACGTATTACTGGGGCAAGCGCAATTCCGTCAGCCTCGGCGTGATGGTGATCGGGCAAACCGAATACGACCTCAAGGTCCTTCCCTTGCCCATCCTCAACTGGCAGATCACCGACCAGCTGAACCTGCGCACTTTCAATGGCTTCACCCTGACCTACGACGTCTTTGGCGACAATCAGACCAACGTCGACTTCACCACCCAATACGAGAGCGACACCTTCCGTTTGAAGAACCAAACCATCCAGCCCGGCCTGACTGGCGATCCGATTGTCGATAAGGATTCCGTGGTCGTCTCGGTCGGTGTGACCCAGCGCTTCCTGAAGTCGCTCTATGTTCGCGGCTACGTCGAGGGCATTGTTTACCGCGAGTTCGACTTCCGCTACAGCCGCAACAATTACCGCACGATCAAGACCGATCCCGGCGTCGCCATCGGCCTGCAGGGCGGCTGGAATTTTTAGACGCAAACCGGCGTTGCCAACCATCCCGTTTTAGCCTGCCTTGTTGGCGATGACCAAGACCGAGCGCGCAGCCTACGTGGATCAACGCCTTGAGGAGCTCTACCCCGAGACGCCGATCCCCCTCGATCACAAAGACCCCTATACCCTGCTCGTGGCGGTGCTGCTCTCGGCACAGTGCACGGATAAACGCGTCAACCTGACCACCCCTGCCCTCTGGGCGCTCGCCGACAACCCCGCCGACATGTGTCGCCAAAGCGTAGACGCGATCAATGCCATTGTCCGCCCCTGCGGTCTGGCCCCACGCAAGGCCAAGGCGATTCACGGCCTGTCGGAGATTTTAATGGCGCAACACGGCGGACAAGTCCCGGCCGATATCGATGCGCTGGAGGCGCTGCCCGGCGTCGGCCACAAGACGGCGCAAGTCGTGATGGCACAAGCCTTTGGTGTGCCGAGCTTTCCGGTCGATACGCATATCCATCGCCTGGCCCAGCGCTGGGGTCTGACGACCGGCAAGAGCGTCGCCCAAACGGAAAAGGACCTGAAGCGCATCTTCCCCGTCGAGCGCTGGAATAAACTGCACCTACAGATCATCTACTATGGGCGGGAGCACTGTACCGCGCGCGGCTGCGATGGAACCATCTGCCCGATTTGCACGACGCTCTACCCGGAACGCAAGCGTCCCAAGGCCACGCACAAAGCGTAAACATTTGGTAAAGTCGTAACCATAGGCTGGCAGCAGGGTTAGGTTCTGGGAATCTGCGCCGATCACCCTCAGTGCAAAGAATTGCCATTTTTCGCGAAATTTGCATGCTAAGAACCGTGAAATCTCCCCTCACCGCCAGTGTCGTTGCCTTGGTGCTTGCTGCCTCGGCAGCCCGTGCGGACATGATTATTGATGGCTTTACCAACGCCACCAATGATCGCTTTACGAACGACGCCAGCTTCATCGCGGGAGCCTACAACCTCTCTGCGATCGGCAAAAGTGGCAATCGCTGGGGCACGCTAATCAGCAGTAATGTGATTATCAGCGCGAACCACTTTCACCCGACAGTTGGCAGCAGCATTACTTTTTACGCGACCAATGATCCTGGCGGCGCGACCGCTTCGCGCACCATCGTGGCCGAAGAGCGCTTGGGCAACACTGACCTGTGGATCGGCATCCTGAATGAGCCCCTGCCCGGCACCTACCAGCCGTTAGCGTTTACCGACGTCACGCTGAGCAGCTCACTCCAGTTCAACCAATCAGATTTCGCTGATGCGGAGATTTTCATGGTGGGCAAGTCGCCGACGTCTCCCAACGTAGCGCTGGATACCGGTCTGGGCAAAAACCGTATGTCGTCGTTTCAGAGCAGCATCACCGTCAGCGGAGCGACGGGGCCCACGATTATCGCGCTTGAGGATATCGCCACCGATTCGGACTACGTTAGCTACGAAGCATACCTGCAAGATCAGGATTCCGGTGCCCCCATGCTCATGGACATCGAAGGCGAGCTAACCATCATCGGCATGAACTGGTTTATCGGCTCGACCGACATTGACCCCAGCCCCATCAGCGAAGACAGGCGCAACCTCACCGGTTTCTCCTATGTCGGCAACTACGGCTCGGACATTCAGGCCATCATCACTGCCTATAGCGGCGTTAATGTCCCCAGCGGATATGGCAGCTGGGCCAGCGCAAAATTCGGCTCCAGCGACCTAACCCAATTCCCGCCCAACGAAGACGCCGATAACGACGGCCTCAGCAATTACGAGGAATACGCGCTCAACTTCGACCCATTGCTCAGCGATCAGCACACCGCGGGCACCTATGCCGTCGTCAATGACGCAGGCGACGATTTTGGCGAGCTCACCATCATCCTGCAAGAGTCCGACAACGACCTGAACTACACCGTCGAAACCGGCAGCGACCTTATTGGCTGGGACTCAACCAGCGTCACCTACACCGGCAGTTGGTCGACGGGCAATGCATCCGTCGCCGCGTTGCAATCTTCCACGGACAACGGCGATGGCACGTGGACCCTTACCCTGCGCGACCCAACGATCATTACCCCCGGCAATCCGCGATTCATGCGCGTGGGCTTCGACGACAATTAAAGCCGCACACACGGGCAGGATGCCTTCGCGTGCTATGTCGCTTCGCGCCACTCACCTTCGAGCATCACCACGGTCGGCGTTTCCGGCGTGCCGCGCTCGTTGCGATGCAACTGCGCCAAGACCAAGTCCACGCCGGCTCCAGCAATTTTATCATAGCAGGTGCAAATGCCGGGCGCGAGGCTGTCCTCATCCCAATGCAGCGTGTAGGTGCGCTCGACGTTCGGGAAAGCTTTTTGCCGCCAGGCAACGAAATCCTGGTTCACCCGGAGCGTCGTCAGGATCGCATCCGGCTGCTCAAGCACTGTTCCCTCATCGAGTTGAGTCTTAAGCGGGCCATCGCAATACAGAATGGACTTCTCTGCCAACGCGGGCGTCGGGTGCAATTTGCTAAAACCCGCCGTGAGCAGAAAATGCAAGCGCTCATCCATGCCGCGGTTGACCACAAAGAGCGGTCGTCGCACGCCGTCTTCACTCATGCGATTCATGCAGCGCCACAGGCTTCGATAATAGTCATGACCGGCGCGATGTAGCGCGGGCTCCCACTCCGCCATGCCCACAATCGCACAGGCAAAGCGCGACCAATCCCAATCCAGCGACATCTTATGCCGCTCCACTTCCGGCGCAAAGAGCACCCCGGAAATCCCGCGTGTATGCAGAATTTTCTGCAGGCGCTTGGGCGACATCTTATTTGGCGTCAGCCAAAAGGACTCCAGCGAGCAACCAAGCTGCTCAGCCCGTTGCAGCGCCCCGCGATAAACCAACTGGCTAAAGTCCGCCTTCGACGCCTGCTCCGAGCAGCACCACACCCAAGCGATGACTTCCTTGGCCCGGGGGCTCTGGCTCCGGCGAATCTGCGCCATCAGTGAAGCCAGCCGCGGGTCGGGCTTATAGCCAAGCTCATCGGCCAGTTCCCGCACACGCTTGCGCGTCTTCTCCGATACCGACGGATGATCGCGCAAGGCATAGGACACCGCGCCGATGCTCAGCCCCGACGCCGCTGCCAAATCACGTATCGTGTGCGCTTTTTCCTTGGCCATAAAAGTGCGTTATCAATCCAGCCCTGAGGGCGTTTAGAAGACAACGCCTAAAATTCATCAAAGGCAAGCTGCCCCGGCTCCACCCCCAGTGATGCCAGCATTTTCGTGCAGGCCTTAATCATCGTTGGTGGACCGCAAAGGTAGAACTCCACCGCCCGCACATTCGGGTGATCCTGCAAATATTCCTCCAGCACGACCTCGTGGATGAAGCCCGTGCTCCCGGTCCAATTGTCTTCGTCGAGCGGATCGGAAAGCGCGAGGTGGAAGTCAAAATTCGCGTGCTTCTCGGCCAGGTTCTCGAAGTAGTCCGCGTAAAAAATCTCCTGCCGCGAACGCGCACCATACCAGAAGCTCACCTTGCGCGCCGTATGATCGTTCTCGAAGAGTTGGGTCAAATGAGCCCGCAGCGGAGCCATGCCCGCGCCCCCGCCGATGTAAATCATTTCCTTCTGAGTGGGCTTGATGTGGAAGTCGCCAAAGGAGCCAATCGCCGTCACTTCATCTCCTGGCTTGAGGCTAAACACATAGCTAGAGCCCACGCCCGGCGGGCAGTCCTGCCCGGGCGGCGGCGTCGCGATGCGCACGTTGAAACGCAGTTGCCGATCGTTGACGTTGCCCGCGAGCGAGTAGTTGTTGCGACGCCCCGACTCAGGGTTGCTGACCTTCAGATCGAAGACACCCTGCCGACGCCACACTGCGGCATACGGCTCGGGGATGTCGAAGTCGGCAAAACGAATTTCCTCATAGGCCGGAATATCGAGCTGCAAATAATCACCGGGCGTGAAGCTGATTGGCTCATCTGCACTCATCGGCTCCAACACCAGTTCCTTGATGAATGTCGATATGCTCTGGTTACTGACCACGCGCAGTTGATAAGTCTTTTTCGCGCGCGCTCCCACGCCACCTGATCGCTCGACATTGAGCCACAGGCGACCGCCACGCTCCTCGATGGGATACGTGGCAAGGCCCCGGCAAATCGGCGCACGCGCGGGCGAGCCGTCCTCCAGATTGAACCGGCCATTGTGCTTGGGGCACTCAATCATTTTGCCCTTCACCAGACCATCGCCCAAGTGCGTATTGCCATGCGTGCAAATGCCGTCCGTCGCGTAGAGCTGGCCCGCATCATCCCGGTAAAGGGCGAAGGTGCGGCGCTCGTGATCGAAGCGGATGACATCCTCTACATCGAGATCCGCCGCCGCACAAACTTCCAGCCAGCCCTCGTCGTCAGGCTTCGCTGAGGAGCGATGACAATTCTCCGGCACGCGTTCGCTTGGCTCAGGCAGCTTGCGCTTAATGTGATAGGCCGGGTCTTCCGTCTGCCGAATCACGGCGGGGATAATTTCCAACCACGCCGCAAACAGGCTCGGGTATGGCTCGGGCATATCGTGCTTCACCACCTCGTGCAGCGCGGGGAGTTGATGGTAAGGCACCAGCGGAAACATGTGATGCTCCACGTGGTAGCCCATGTTCCAATACAGGAATCGGTTCACGCGGTTCATGTAAACCGTCCGGCAGTTCAGCCGATGATCGAGCACGTTTTCCGCCATGCCCGCGTGCTGCGTGATGCCGTAAATCGTCATCAGCCAACTGCCAAACAAATGAGGCAACGCGAGGAAGATTGGCAACATACTTTGCGTTGCAAAGCTTAGCATCAACACCCCCGCATAGATCGCCATCGCAATGCGTGCGCGCAGGATGACTTTGCCATGTTCGGACTCCGGGATGAACATTTTTTCCTCGTCCAACAGCTTACCGCGTACATGCCCGAGCTCCTGCTTAAAATACTTCGGGTAACGCTGAATGCCCAGAAACGCCTTCCCAATCGCAACCAGGTCCGGCGGGCGCGGCACCGCGATCTCCGGATCGCGCCCCACGATGATGGTGTCGCTATGGTGCCGGGTGTGGCTCCAACGCCAACGCGTGGAATTGCGCATCACCATGAAGCTGGAGATCTCGTAAAGTGCATTGTTCATCCAGTCGGTTTTGAACGCCGTGCCGTGGCTCGACTCGTGCCAGCGCGAGTCGGAGGTCGACGCATACAAAACCGCGTAGGCCAGGTAGGGAATCATCGCCCAATACGTCGGCCAAAGCAGCCAGGTGAAAAACCCGCAGACGAAGATCAAACCAAACCAAATGATCGTGTCGCGGATGGCCGGGCCGTCACGCCGCTCCAGCAGCTTGCGCATCGTCGCGCGTGGCACGGGGCACTGATACCAGTCCGCTTCGGCAAGGCCGCGCTCGACGGCGCGCGCCGCGTTGTCGCCGACCAGGCTGTAGTCGAGTTTTTCGGGTGGGCGCTTCAGGGTCGCGGCACCGTGGTGATCATCGTAAGACATAGAAAACGGGGGTTAGCGTCTCAGAACAGCCTTACTTATAGCCGAAAACAGCGCCGCTTGTCTTCTCGCTTTGCGGCGTAAAGTTTGCATATTTTGTCCTGTGCTCGAAAATCTGAAAATCAAGCCCGAGTATGATGGCTTCATTTTCCTGGCGGAGTCGGTGCGCAATCCGCCAGCCCTGCGCGCGCATCACCACGTCGAGCTAGAGGTGAATCTCGTCATCGACGGCGAGATATCTTATGTCGTTGGCGGAAAGCGTTTTACTTTCAAAAAACGCGAGCTTCTATGGCTGTTCCCCGAACAGGAGCACCAGCTCGTCGACCGCTCGGCGAACGCCAAATATTACGTCGCTGTCTTTAAGCCACAAATGATCGCTGATGCCTGTCGCGGCAAACGCTACGCCGCGCTCAAGCAGCAACAGTTATCAGAACCGGGCATCGCCCATACACGACTTGCACCGGAAGCCTTCGACCTGATTCGCCACTCCATGCATGCGGCGACCGAGGACGGTATCGACCCCGACATCCTCAACCGCGAACTCGGGTATGGCGCGGGTTCGAACTTTCAGTTTCACCACCGCGACCCGGATTGGCTCAACGCCAGCCTGCGCAACCTGCTGCTCCTGTGCTGGCGAAACCAACAAAGCGAAACCGCTCCCGGGCGCGAAACGCACATCCACCCGGCCGTGCAACGCGCGCTGGAAATCATGAGCGAGGAAGCAACCCCCGACGAACTACCCGAGCTCGCCGCGCAGTGCGGAGTCAGCGCGTCCTACCTGAGCCGCAAGTTCCGCGAACAGATCGGCGTGCCGCTCACGCGCTACCGTAACTCCGTGCGCCTGAGTCGGTTTTGGGAGGCCTACCACCGACCGCAAAACCAGTCCGTGCTCGAGGCAGTATTCGCCGCCGGCTTTGGCAGCTACGCGCAGTTTTACCGCATCTTCACCGAGGCCTACGGTGCCGGCCCGCGCGAGGTCATTTAGCGCAACTACAATCGCGAAACAAAGAATTGAAGGCGGGGCTTCACCTACGACAGACAAACTGGTCGCAACACGGTTCTTACCGCGGTCCAAACCGCCACGATTAAGCCATCTATCGAGTGCTTGCCAAACGAGCTATGCCGCCGCAAGCTAGCCCCTTCCCCCGTCATGAAACCAAACATCATTGTCTTTTTCACCGACCAGCAACGCTGGGACACGCTCGGCCTTAATGGCAACCGCGCGGGCCTCACGCCCAACTTCGACCGCTTCGCGCGGCAGGGCACATTCTTCAAGCACGGGGTCACACCTCAGCCCGTTTGCGGCCCTGCACGCAGTTGCCTGCAAACCGGACAATACGCGACGACGACCGGCGTTTACACCAATGGAATCGACCTCGGTCAAGAGTCACCCAAGCTGGCCGAGCTCTTTAACGACGCCGGTTACCGCACGGCCTATTTCGGCAAATGGCACCTCTCGAACAACACCGGCAAGCAGGCCGTACCCAAGGAGAATCGCGCGGGCTACCAGGATTGGCTCGGGGCCAACACCGTCGAGACCACCAGCGGCCCCTACTCCGCCCGCCTCTGGGACACCGACGACAATGAAGTCCAGCTGCCGGGCTATCGCTCTGACGCACAGACCGACGCCATGATCCGCTACCTTGGCGAACGCGCGGCCGAGCCCGAAGACACCCGCCAGCCGTTCCTTCTTTTTCACTCCTACATCGAGCCGCATCACCAAAATACAGACGACTCCTACCCTGCGCCCCATGGCTATGAGGAGCTCTACCGCGACACGCCGCTGCCCCCCGATTTGCAAAACCTCGGCGGCACCGCGCCCCAGCACTGGCCCGGCTATTGCGGCATGATCAAACGCCTCGACGAAGCCCTTGGCCGCCTAATGGATTCGCTGGAGTCCACCGGCCTGATCGAGAACACCATCGTCGCCTTCATCAGTGACCACGGATGCCATTTTAAAACCCGCAACGGCGAATACAAACGCACGCCACACGAAGCCTCGATCCGCGTGCCGTTTGCCATCTGGGGGCCGAAGTGGAACGGCGGCGGTGAGCGCCTGGAAGCCGCTAGCCTCGTCGACCTGATGCCCAGCCTGCTCGACAGCGCCGGCATTGCGATCCCCGACAGCGTGGAGGGCCGTTCACTGCTGCCCCTCACTCGCAACGACACCGCAGGCTGGCCCGCCGAGACCTTTGTCCAATTCGGCGACCACAACACCCCGACAGGCCGCTGCATACGCACCAATCGCTGGAAATACGCCGTCACCGCGCCCGAGGAATACAACGGTGCCAAGGATGCCCCGATTTATGTGGAATCGCACCTCTATGATTTGCAGACCGACTCTTACGAGCTCGCAAACCTCGTCGACAAAGAAAGCCATGCCCCCGTCCGCGAGGAAATGAAGCGCCGCCTGCTCGACTACCTGCAACGCATCGAAAAGCAAGCGCCCGAAATAAAACCGGTGAAACAACACCCCGGCGGTCAGCGCACCATCGAATACCCGAACTCTCAGCGCGTCAGTTTTTAACGGCAAACTGCCAGACTAGGGCCAACGGACATTCAACTTTCAGTAAATTTGCCCCAACGGGGCTACGCAACTATAGCCCAGGGTTGGCTTGAGGCCGCAGAGCGGCTGAACACCTACCCTGGGAATACGAATACGTAAATTGCCTATCCCAACGGGATTGCGCAAAACGACATCTTGCGCAGCCCCGTTGGGGCTGGGAGATAAGCGAGCATCCGGTTTCCCAGGGTAGCGCTTCCCGCAAGCGGTTCGCTTTAACCCTGGGCTATTGATGCGTAGCCCCGTTGGGGCAGTATTTGCAGCAATCAAGATATAAAATGAATGTCCGTTAGCCCTAGGGTCGCGGACCACCGCCGCCGGGACCCCCTCCAGCAGGACCGCCGCCGGGACGTCCACCACCGCCAGGCGGGCCACCTCCGCCGGGAGCCATGCCATAGTCGTCAAAGTAGTCCAGCCCCACAGCCTGTACACTGCCATCGAAAAACCAGGCCAGGCGCACATCGCCATGCACTGGGTAAGCCGGCGTATCGCCTGCGATGCTTCCTTTTACAAATGGCAATTGCTGATCCGCCTCCACAAAGCCCCAATCTTCCGTATCGATCACGGAGTAGCTCTTGGGCTCATCACCGTTTCCTTCGGTGCTTCCCCAAGGGCGCAGCGTCCTTTCCCTTTTGCCCAGGCCCATTTGCATGTTGAGCATGAAGGCCACGATATCGCGCCGGTCGTGCCCCTCCATGGCCGCCTCCGCTGCCGGGGTTAAGAAAGCCGGCGACAGCGTGCGCTCAGTCGAGTAATTAGACTCCAGATACGGCGCGAGCTGCGTCGCTAATTGACCTCCGCCTCCTGCGGTCGGGTCGTAAGCGGTTCGCTGTGGCGGCGAAAGTGGACCCGGCAACAGGTTGTTATTATCGTTCTTATACATGAGGACCGCAGCACCCACCGAACGCATCTGCGAGGTCGCCGCCGAGAGGTTCGCCATGTTCTTCACGCGCCCAAGCGATGTCATGATGATAGCCGCCAGGATGCCAACAATTGCGACAACCGTCAGTAGCTCGATCAAGGTGAATGCTCGCCGATTAGACATGATTGGAGAGAAAATATATTAGCAGAGAGACTTCCAATCATGAGAAACGCTTCGTCATAACTCCAGAAAAAAGCCCCAATATTAAAGGGTTATTCATTAATGAATTATTAACTTTTCTGCCACGAATTTGACGCGAACGTGACTGTTTCGCTTGTAAAAATCTGCTACAGGCGAATCCTCCCCTAAACGTCTCACTTACTTAACTTACTACTGACATGACCGAAGAAACGCCAGCGTCCGCTCTGGAAAAAATGCTCACCGACAACCAATCGTTTGCCGACGAATTGGCCCCCGGTCAGCTCGACAGCATTCAGCACGAGCAAAATCCCTACATCACCGTGCTCACTTGCTGCGACTCACGTGTGCGTATCCGCGCTTTCCTCGCCGACCCCCACCCGACGGACAACGTCTTTGTGATCCGCAACATCGGCAACCAACTTGCCGTGACCAGCGGCTCGGTCGACTACGGGGTGCGCCATCTGAAAACCCCGCTCCTGCTCATCCTCGGTCACACCCGCTGCGGTGCGATCAAGGCCGCCAGCACCGACTACCGCAAGGAGTCACTGCACCTCGTGCAAGAGCTCAACGGCCTGCACATCCCCGTCCGCGACATCGACCCCAAGGGGGACCCCGACCGGGAATGGCTCAAGGCGGTCGAGCGCAACGTGCATTACCAAATGGACCTCGCCGCGCAGCGCTACTCGGCGGACATCACCGCCGGCACGCTCGCGATCATTGGCTGCGTTTACGACTTCGCCAACCTTTACCACAAGGGCGTCGGCCGCACGATTTTAATCAATGTCAACGGCGAGTCCGACCCGACCAACTTCACCCAGTCCGACCTCATTCGCAACCTGCCCAAGGGCTTGGTCGACGCCGTACTGGCCTAAAAAAATACTTGGCGACGGCGCAGGCACCCAGGTCACCCTAAAAAACCCTACCGCCCAAACCACGGCCTTCATCCTCGACCGCTAACCAAAAATTACCGCGTTGGCAACCGGGCCACCGCCGACCTCGACGAGCTGGAGCTGCCCGCTGGCGAGTTCTATTTACAACTCTTCGGCGGTAAGCACTTCACGCCGAGTGCTCTGGAAGTGAAGGCACTGGAGCTGGAGCGGGTAAGGTAGTGGGGTATTGGAGTTTGGTCGCCGAGAGCGTAAAGTGCAGGCGCGGCGACACGCAGTTGCCTACCACGTCCGGTTCGAAACTTAATGTTAAAAATCAGCAAGGATTTGATCGCTAGTGAGAATTCTGGTCATCAATCGTTCTGTATCTTGATATGTATATTTTTTGCCGTTTTCCTTTCGCAAGAAATCAATCAGTTCTGAGATTTCTTCTTCTTCTTTAATTATTAAATACTTAATGTCGTTAGCACCAAACTCTAGTTTCAGATTCTTTAAGGTCTCATTTGCCTTTTTCCTATCTGCTTCGGTTTTATATTGATCCATCGCTATGAACGGTTCGTGCGAGTCATCCAGCTCTGGAATATAGCGCCACTCTCTTTCGTCTGAAAACCTGTAATTCTTGGTAGTGATTCCTTTTCGCTTTAAATCTGCTTCGTAATTTTTCGTGTATCTTAGAATATTGACGGCCTGATGACCCAAATGGTCGATATTTTGTATGCTTTCTTTTCCCTCCAAGAAATGTAAGAGTAAGTCGCTAAGCGATGCCGCGAGAGTAGAATTAGTATCTAGATAGAATACGGGGTTCAGTCTATTGATTTGTGCCCATGTCTTTGAAAATCCAACGGCATATTTGCCGTAGCTATCAATATGATTTTTAATTTCAGATAGTGGGAGATCGCAGAAGCTCACCATTGGCACTGCTATAGATACACCAGTCTCATCAAAAATACCGTTGATATCTTCCTTGCAATAGCTGACCTGAAGTCCTTCTGATAAAATGCCCTTCAGAGCATTGATATCATTTGTGAAATGGAATACGGAACTGGAACTTATAGGCATTTTATTCGAACAGTATTATTGATGACATCTCAAAGCAAACGAACGACGTTATCCTTGGGTGATATCATGCGTTGAAAAATGTCCTCGAACCGTTAGTTCGTCAAGGCTTCGAGATGATACAGGGCATTTCCCATTCACAAAGGCCATTATTACAGTTGGTGTCCAAAATATTAATCCGATAAAGCGACTTTTAGCTCCTCCCCTTGCCAATGGGAGGCGGACGCGTAGCGGACGGAGGGGTCCGGGATGCTGGCTTGGCTAAACGCAGAGACCTCCCCGGCTCGGACTGATCGTCCGAGCCTCCCCTCCTTGCGAAGGAGGGGAGCTTTGGCGCGATTGTCGGTATACGATCTCAGGTCTGCCTTCCGGGTATCGCACTTGAACACGCCTACGCAACGCAACGAACACGCCCTTATGTTGAGGCAAACGCAGCCCGCGAGTGAAAGCGATATAGCCCCTTGTCTTGGTTGAAGCGTCGGCGACGCTTCGCGGGAGTGTCGCCGACACTTCGAGTAACAGTCGGCGACGCTTGGTAGCGCAGTCGGCGATACTTCAGATGCGGCAGAAGCCTGTATCGGGCCGACTTTTCATGCAAAAAGTATGGCCGAAAGCAGCGTTCGCGGCAATCGCAGAATGCAGTTACCCGGAGATTTATCCGCGGAGCCAGTGCACCGATGCCGTTGCAATCACTCCTTGAGCTCGGGATATTTTTTCTCGATATCCTCCTGAGCCTTGCGACTGGTGGCATAGGAGTCCGTGACCTTGCCTGATTGGTCGAAGACGTAGATGACCAGATCTAAACGCGCCAGGCTGGACGAACTGTCCCCACCGTCATAAACCGCGGTCGACGCCGTCGTTTCACCCTCTACTTCGAATTCCCAAGTTTTATCAAAGGAAACGGTGCCCTTCTTGCGCGAGCGGCTGAAGTGCCCCGAACGGCAAGTAAATACCCATGCTTTCGCCTCGACCTCGAATGGGCAAAAAGACGTCACCTTCACCTCCCAAACGCGTTTCTTATAGGTCGATTCATAAGTGGCCCCATCCATAGACATCCCACTTGAGGTTCGGCTGGAATTGTTGACCGAACGAACGCGCAGCCTGGGTGGACTCAGCTTTGCCAGCTCCTCGCGAACCAACTGCTGGGAAGGCTCATCCAGCATACTGTATTCGTAACGAAAGGTGCGGCCATCGGCAAACTTCATCGCGACAAGCCCGTCGTTGAAACCGGTAATCTGGCAGACGACTTCCTTTCCGTCGGTGTTCTTGAGCGTTAAGTAATCGTCTGCACCCATGCACTGCCCCCCTATCAGGAGCAGCAAGAACGCAATAAGGCTGGGCTGAAAGATTTTCATGTGCTTCGCATCACGGAAGTGATTTTCCCATAATCCGTGACCGGCGAATCTTATCAATCAAAAAACACCAACCAGTATCCAGGCAACCATAGAGCATTCCAGAATGACGAATGCAACTCCTGCGATGTGCTAGCGCGCACGGACATTCAACTTTCAGTAAATTTGCCCCAACGGGGCTACGCAACCCACTAACCCGGGAGCCACTCCTTGCGACCGCCAACCCATACATTGTAGGCAAAGGGTTTGTTGTTCTTGGACGGGGTAACGGAGATCGTGGCACCGCTGGCCGCAGCCAGGGCCATGCCGCCGGCGATGTCCCAGAGGCGAATCGTGTCTTCGGTATAGACGTCCATGCGACCAATGGCAACGTAGGTCAACGCGAGCGCCGCGCTGCCGACCATGCGGATTTTCTGGAAGCTCTGGACGTCCTTCACGAACGCGCGCAATGCGGTATCGCCGTAGTCACGGCCATGCGGGAAGCCGGTGCAGAGCACGGCGTGTTCCTTGAGCTCCGGCCACCAGGGGGTGAGCGGTTTGCCGTTGCAAGTAAGGCCCCAACCAGCGGCACCGGCAAAGAGTTCGTCCGCATTAAAGTCATACACGACGCCCACCTCTGGCTCCATCCCGCGCATCAGGCCGATCGACACACAGCACGCGGGCAGACCGCGCAAGTAGTTATAAGTGCCGTCCAGCGGATCGACGACCCAGTAGAGCTCGTCCTTGGTCGGCAGGGATTCGTCGCCGCCCTGCTCTTCCCCGATAATCGGCAGGCCGGTGGCCTCGCCCAGCATGCGGCGAATGAGCTTCTCCGACTCCACATCGGCCTTGAGTTTGACGTCTTTGGCGTCCTGAAAATTGACGGTGCGCAGGTCCGCCCCTTCGGCAAGCACGGCCCCGGCGGCGCGGGCGGCTTCGGTGGCGATTTTTAAGTAATCTGGCTGGTCGGGCATGGTGGGGCAGTTTGCGGAATGCCTAGCGCCGGGCAATGCATTATTCAGTCAGCCCACAAGATCGACTTCACGATTGGGACAACCAACCGACGGGTATTTTTAACAATTTTAGAGATTTACAGCAATTGGCTTTATTCTAGCATAGTGCCAATCTCCCATGAAAGCATCACTCTACTGCCTATTTGCGCTGCTAGGCACCCAAATTGCGAGCGCTGACAGCATCATCTCGATTCCGCTGCAGAAGGACACGATCACGCTGCAGAATGAGTCTACCAAGGTAGCCTATGGCCTCTACGTGAAAGTCGGCGATGGCGGCCATCACCGTTTGTTCCAGCTCGATACCGGCAGCGCGGCCTTCATGGCTGGCTATTCCTCCAGCGCCGGTGCCAACCAGTTTTGGGGTTCGTTTGACTCAATCTCCGGTGCCGAAAATCTTGGCGAGTCGTTCGGTAGCGGCGTCGAGTTCTACCCCATCACCCCCGTCCACGCCAAGGTAACACTAAGCAACTCCACCGGTTCGGATTTGTTCTCGTTTGACAATGTGCGGGTGGGCCAGGTCAAAGACGCGACCAACGCGGGCCCGGGCGACTGGGTGACCGACCTCAACAATGGCCAACCCCCGCTGCACAATAAATACTTTGGCAACTTCGGCGGACGCCTCTCCACCATCGGCTCCGGCAGCGTCAATGAGCAAAGTGTGCTCTTCTCGGCCTTGGGCCAGATCGAGGGCGTCAAAGGTTTTTCCATTCGTTTGGATGGCGGCAACGAAACCTTACGCGTCATCATGAATGACTCCGCCGGGCAGAGCTACGCCGACCAATTTTCGTTCGCCTCACTGATGCCTACATCCGGAGAGGCCAACTTCCCCATCAGCGGATTGCCCACCTATAGTGACGCCCCGGCCGCACCCGATAACTTTGCCGTGGAGGGAAGCCAGGTGGACGGAGCCAGCGGCATCTTCGACACCGGTGGCGTTGCTTTCAAAATCCCCGAGACGCCGCAGCTTCCTTCAAACCTGCTCGAAGACGGGGCGGTGATTCCGGGGGCAAACTTCGAGATCTTCATGTCGGGCGCAGGCATGGTCGATGGTCAGAATTACGAAGACTATGTGCTGTCTTTCACCACCACCGATGATGCCAACAATGGCAAAGTGGAGCAAAGCTCGCCCGGGGGCGGTGGTGCCTACAACTTCGGCACCAGCATCTACCACTACTACGAAGTGATGTACGACTTGGAAGACGGCGTGATGCGCTTTCGCGCCATCCCGGAGCCACGGGCCATCGCCATGGGTGCCCTCTGCTTTTTGGGTGTTTTGCTGCTGCGCCGCAGGCAGTCCCAAAGGCATGGTTAATACACTCAATTAAGCGTGCTAACCAATTGGTCGTCACTGGATTGTAATCGAAAAAATCTCCGAATATGCGTGCTTTCGGCGCCAAAGCAGCTTTACTCCTAAGCCTGCATGGACGTTGAAATACTTTCGCGAATCCAATTCGCCTTCACGATTGCTTTCCACTACATTTACCCGCCGATCAGCATTGGCCTGGGCGTTCAGTTGGTCTTGATGCAAGCCTTCTGGCTAAAGACCCGCAATCCACTTTACCACAACATGGCGCGCTTCTGGACGCGCGTTTTCGGCCTGAGCTTCGCGATTGGCGTCGCCACCGGCATCGTGATGGAGTTCGAGTTCGGCACCAACTGGGCAACCTACTCCCGCTTCGTGGGTGACGTCTTTGGCAGCCCGCTGGCGATTGAGGGCATCTACGCGTTTTTCCTCGAATCGGGCTTCCTCGCGATCCTGCTCTTTGGCTGGGATAAGGTAGGCCCGAAGACGCACTTTTTCGCCACGTGTATGGTCTGCCTCGGCGCACACTTTTCGGCGATCTGGATTCTCGTGGCCAACTCCTGGATGCAGACTCCGGCCGGCTTCCACCTAGCCAAGAAGGTCAAGGAAACCGCCGACGGCGTGCAGCACGATTTCAACGCCGACCTTGGCGACATTCCTTACAAGGTGTTAGAAGTGCCGCTGCCCGAAGGCTACATCCTGCAAGAGGGTGACTTGACCAGTATTCGCGCCGTGGTAACGGATTTCTGGGAAATGGCGCTCAACCCCTCCACGCTCGACCGCATCACCCACACCGTGATCGGCTGCTGGCTGACCGGGGCGTTCCTCGTCGTCAGCATCAGCGCGTTCTATCTCATTAAAAAGCGCCACGTGAAGTTTGCGCAGACCTCGCTCAAGTTCGGCTTGGCCGTAGGCTGCATCGCTTCGCTGCTCCAGCTCGTCAGCGCGGACTCCACCGCCCGCGGCGTGGCCGACAACCAACCGGTCAAGCTCGCCGCCATCGAAGGCCTGGCCGACTCCACCACCGAGGCCCCGCTCGGCATCGCGGGCATCGTCATGTGGGACAAGGATGACGAGGGCAACATCGTCGGCATCAAGGAGTATTCTTTCAAAATAAAAGGCATGCTGAGCATCCTCGTGGACGGCGATTTCCTGCACCCCGTCGAGGCCAGCAAAACGATGGTCAAGGGCCTGAATGATTTGCCCAGTGATGAGTTTATCCTGGAGCGACATCCGGGTGCCACGCCCGAAGAGATCAAAAAGATACGCCCCGAATATTGGCCCAATGTGCCCGTGGTCTTCCAGACTTACCACCTGATGATCGCGCTTGGCATGGGGCTGATCGGCATTTCGGTGCTCGGCGTCATCCTGTGGAAAACCGGCCACCTCTTCCGCACCGATATCAAGTGGGTGCGGTGGTTCCTGTGGATTTTGGTGATCTCCGTCTTCATGCCGCAGGTGGCGAATCAGGCCGGTTGGTTTACGGCCGAGATGGGCCGCCAGCCGTGGGTCGTTTATGAGATTTTGAAGACCAGCGAAGGCCTCTCCAAGGCCGTCGTCGCCGGGCAGGTGCTCAGCTCACTGATCATGTTTGCCTTCGTGTATCTGCTGCTGTTCCTCGTGTTCATCTACACGCTGACGAAGAAGATTCACCATGGCCCGAAGGATGATGAGTCCATCGAAATCCTGCCCGAGAAATGGCGCCCCATCGCGCTCAAGGGCGGCCGCCACACCAGCGCCGGGAACGACGCGGAAGACCAACCCGACCTGTCCGGCAAATCCAGCCCCGGCAACTAATCAAGGAGACTGCTACTATGGATTTAAATACTACTTGGTTCATTCTGGTCGGCGTGCTGTTCACCGGTTATGCGATGCTCGACGGCTTCGACCTCGGCGTTGGCATCCTGCACCTCTTTGACAAAAGCGACACCAACCGCCGCATCCACCTGAACGCCATTGGCCCGGTCTGGGATGGGAACGAGGTGTGGCTGGTCACCGGAGGCGGCGCGCTGTTCGCGGCCTTCCCCGAAGTTTACGCCACGGCGTTTTCCGGCTTTTACGACGCCTTCATGATGCTGCTGTGCGCGCTCATCTTCCGCGCGGTTGCGATTGAGTTTCGCAGTAAGGAAAAATTCGGCTGGTGGCGCAAAGGCTGGGACATCGCCTTTACCTTCGGCAGCGTGCTATCGGCCTTCCTGATCGGCGTCGCCATGGGTAACATCACCTGGGGCATTCCGCTGGACAAGCATCACGAGTTCACGGGTAACTTCCTGACACTGATCCACCCCTACTCGGTCTTCCTGGGCATCACGACGGTCGCGCTGTTTGCCATGCACGGCAACATCTACCTGATCCTCAAAACCGAGGGTGAGCTGCAGGCCAAGCTCCGCCGCTGGATCAAGATCACCATCCCGATCTACGTCGTCTGCTTCCTGATCTTCAACTTCTGGACGATCTACGCCTGCCCGCACATTCAGCAGGCCATTGCCGGGCGCATTCCGGTGCTCGTGATCGTCGCCACGCTGGCGGTGCTCGCCGTCGGCGCCATCCCGCGCGAGGTGCACAAAGGCCGCGAGGGCCGCGCATTTATTTTCTCCTGCGCGCAGATGGCATTCCTGATGATGCTGTTCGGCATCAGCGTTTACCCGAACATGATTTTCTCCAACCCCGACATCGCCAACAGCCTGAACATTTACAACGGCTCATCGACGGACAAGACCCTGAGCTTCATGTTCTGGGTTGCGCTCATCGGCGTGCCGATTGTGCTGACCTACACGGCTTGCGTTTATTACATTTTCCGCGGCAAGGTGAAGTTGACCGAAGAAAGTTATTAACTGGCACGCCGTTAGCTGAGCGCTTGCGATGAACCATTTTCATACCCACAATCCGTTTACAAAACGAGATAACCTGCTACGTTAGAAGCACCATATGGACCTCAGCAGCTACCAAACTGACGGCTTTTTCGATGAAATGTTTAGCGCTCCGGGCGTAGTCCGGCCCCACTACCAGAAAGTTCTGGAGCGCCTCGACCGCATGAATTTGCAGGACTTCGAGCAAAAGCAGCAAGCCGTCGATCTACTTTTCTTGCGCGCCGGCGTGACCTTCACGGTCTATTCCGACAACCAGGGCACCGAGCGGATTTTCCCGTTCGACCTGATGCCGCGCATCATCCCGCAGAGCGAATGGGAGTTCCTCGAGCGCGGGCTCAAGCAGCGCATCATCGCGCTCAACATGTTCCTGCACGACATCTACCACGATCAGAAGATCCTGAAGGACGGCGTCATCCCGCCCTCCTACGTACTATCGGCCAAGCACTTCCGCCGCGAGTTCGTCGGCTCGGACGTGCCGAAAGATATTTACATCCACATTTGCGGCTCCGACCTGATCCGCGATAAGGACGGCCGCTATCTCGTGCTGGAGGACAACGGCCGCTGCCCGTCCGGCGTATCCTACGTTTTGGAAAACCGCCAGGCTATGCGCCGCGCGTTCCCCAATCTGTTCCCCACTGCCGGCGTGCGCCCGGTGGAGAATTACGCCGAAAAGCTGCTCAAGATGCTGCGCAACATCGCGCCTAAGGGGCAGGACAATCCGACCGTTTGCGTGCTGACGCCTGGTGTTTACAACAGCGCCTACTTCGAGCACTGCTTCCTGGCCCGCCAGATGGGTGTGGAAATCGTCGAAGGCCGCGACCTGCTCGTGCGCGACTTCAAGGTTTACATGCGCACGACCAAGGGCCTCCAACAGGTAGACGTGCTTTACCGTCGCATCGACGACGACTTTATCGACCCTAGCGTCTTCCGGCCTGACTCCATGCTCGGCGTCCCGGGCCTCGTCAACGCCGTGCGCGCGGGTAACGTCGCCCTGGCCAACTCCATCGGCACCGGCGTGGCGGACGACAAGGTCATGTATTACTTCGTGCCGAAGATGATCAAATACTACCTCGGCGAGGACCCGATTCTCGACCAGGTGGAAACGTATTTGGCCTCCGAGGACAAAGACCGGCAGCACATTTTGGCCAACCTCGACAAGCTCGTGGTCAAGTCTGCCAACGAAGCCGGCGGCTACGGCATGCTCATGGGTCCCTGGGCCGAAAAGGAAGAAATCGAGCGCTTCCGCGTGGAGATCGAGCGCAACCCGCGTAACTTCATCGCGCAGTCGCCCATCTCACTCTCGCGCCACCCCACCTGGATTCCCGAAACGGAGGCCTTCGAGGGCCGCCACATCGACTTCCGTCCTTACATTCTCTACAGTGGCCCGGACGACATTTCGATCATCCCCGGCGGCCTGACCCGCGTCGCCCTCAAGCGCGGCTCACTGGTAGTCAACTCCTCCCAGGGCGGCGGCTCCAAAGACACCTGGGTCCTCTATGGCAATGAATGATTAAGACGTTCGAAGGTTCGGAAGTTCGAAGGTTCCAAAGTATTTTTTGACCACGAACACCAACCTTCAAACCTGCAAACATCCAAACTTTCGAACCTACCTACACATGCTTTCCCGCGTCGCAGATTCACTCTACTGGCTCGCTCGCTACACCGAGCGCGCTGACAACCTCGCACGCCTCGTCGAAGTCAACCTGCAGTTGCTGCTCGACTTTAAAGACCTCGACAACGACAAGCTCAAGGAACACTGGGACCCGGTTATCCGGTCCACTGGCGACGAAGAGCGCTTCTACGAACTCTATGATGAGGCCAACAGCCAGACCGTCACCGACTTCCTGACGTTCAACAGCGAGAATCCCAACTCCGTCATCGGCTGCATTTCCGCGGCGCGTGAGAATGCCCGCATGATCCGCGACCAGATCTCCAGCGAGCTCTGGGAAACGCTGAACAACCTGTATCTTTTCCTGAAGTCCAACGACGCCAAACACATCTGGGAGCACTCCGGTGCCTACGAATTCTACGATCACATCAAGGATCACTCCCTGCGGTTTCAGGGGCTCGTCGCCGCCACGCTACCGCGTGACGAATGCTACGACTTCATGCAGTTTGGCCGCTTCATCGAGCGCGCGGATAAGACCACCCGTATGCTCGACATCAAATACCACATCCTGCTGCCCAGCCCAAATGATGTCGGTGGTGCCGTGGATACCGCCCAGTGGGTCGCCCTGCTCCGCGCCGCGTCGGCCTACGACGCCTACCACGCACAATACCTGGCCAGCATCGATCCGGCCAACATCGCCGAGTTCTTGATCTTCTCGGACACCTTCCCGCGCTCGATCCGCTACTGCGTCACGCAGATCAACGCCCGTCTGCACAACATTTCCGGTTGCCCGTGGGGCAGCTACTCGAACGAGCCGGAAAAACTCTGCGGCAAGCTGATGAGCGACCTCATTTACTCCAACGTGCAGGACGTGATCAGCTTCGGCATGCACGAGTGGCTCGACCAGTGCCAGCAGCGCCTCAACGAGATCAGCCAAGCCACCTACCAGACCTATATGTTCCAAAAGCCCATCGACCTGGCCGAGGAAATCCAGCAACAACAACAACAGCAGCAGTAAACCGCGGGAACCTCGCGGACTGCCGGAGGTCTAAAGAGCGCATGATTCGTTCCACTGCGCTGTCCATTATGTTGTCAATGTCATCGGCTTCGGCGGGTGACCAAACCGGCTTGACGGCATCGGGCGACGAATACGTCAACCAGTGCCAAATCGAAGCGGATTATTACCGCAGCAAAGCCGCCGCTTTGATGCAGAAATACGAGCCACCCGCCAATGACGAAGATGCCGTCTCCCGGGTCGTGCTGGACGTATTAAAAATCCGCGCCGACCAGGAGTCTTCCTACCTGAGCCGCTTAAACAAAGCGCCCGAGGTTGACCGCGCTGCAATTTACGTGAGCGAGCTCTACCTGGACCACATTCAGCGCGAGATAGCCGCGATTGAGCGCGCCTGAGGCACGCCAACTGAGAACAGCTTTGGCTTGCCATTGTGAGCTTGAGGCATTCGCTTAGCGGCCTCAGAAGCCCGCAATGCTGTTGAACATCCACCATCGGACGACTTATCGCTATGCCCGCCCCGCGCAGGATAGCTTTAACGAAGTGCGCCTGCAGCCGATCCATCTCGACTGGCAGCGGCGGCTTTCTTTTCGGCTGACCAGCAATCCGCCGACCGCTCAGCACAGCTACCTGGACCTGTATAAAAACTGCGTCCATGTGTTGGAGCTTTCCAGGCCGCACACCGAGCTCTCCATCGAGACGCATTCCACGGTGGAAACCTCTCCGCGCCCGCTTCCCCAGCCCGAGGACCCGACCGGCCTGCAAGCGCCGATGATCGAGTTTGAGCACCACGACTTCCTGATGGACACCCAGTTCGTCGCGCTCACGCCCGAGTTGTGGCGCTGTGCGGTGGATTGCCTGCCTGGTGGCCTAACCGACGTCTGGGCCGACGCCATGGCGCTCAGCGACTGGGTTCATGACGAGTTTGAATACGCGCCCGGCGTCACCACCGCGCACACCACGGTGAACGAAACGCTGGCCGACCGTCGCGGCGTTTGCCAGGACTTTGCCCACATCTTGCTCGGCCTGTGCCGAAGCATGAAAATGCCGGCCCGCTACGTGAGCGGTTATTTCTTTAACGAGGAATACGACGAAGCCATTGGCGGCAGCGAGGCCTCGCACGCGTGGGTGGAAGTTTTCCTGCCACAGCAGGGTTGGTTTGGGCTCGATCCCACGCACCGTCGCCCCGCCGACGAGCGCTACGTGAGCATGGCCGTCGGCCGCGACTACGCCGACATCCGCCCGGTGAGCGGTGCCTATCGCGGCGCACGCGAACGCGAAATGGACGTACACGTCCGCATTACCCAGGAAGCCACCAATGAAACTGCGATTTAAGCGACACCTGAAAAAGTCGGGCGGCACGATCCTGTTTGGCCTCCTGCGCATCACCAAATCCAAGGGCAAGGGCTGGGGCTCAGCCACGGTCAATGTCGACCCGATGCGCCTGTTGGCGTTGATCGGCGTGCTCGCGGTTTTGGGTTACATTGGGGGAGTCGCCGCCGCCTACACGATTCGCAGTCAGCGCCCGTATAACGAAATTACCCTGACCGACATCGCCTTCCCGTGGAATTGGTCCGGGCTCAGTGAAAAAGCAGGCAACACCAACCTCACCCACGGCAAGGCGCTCATGGAAGAAGGCGATTACCGCAACGCCCTGCACATGCTGCGCTCGGGGCTCATGCGCAAGCCCGACGACCACGATGCCCGCTTCATGCTCGCGCAGATTTACCAGGCCATCGGCCAATCCGAAGCCGCGACCAACATCCTCGACATCGGCCTGAACTACGGGCCGCCGGAGAACCCCCAATATACGCAGTTTTTGCTCGTGCTGCTGGCCATGCGTGAGGACTACGAGTCGATCAGCTCCGTCTCCCGCAAGCTGCGTGCCTTCCCACAAGTCCGTGACGATGCCGACATGTGGAAGAAGCTCGCCGACCTGGAACTTAATGCGCTGAAGAAGAGTCGCGACTTTGAGAAGCTGCTGGAGTACGCCGAGGAGATGCGCGCCATCGATCCAAATGAACCCCGCTATGAGGACCTCGAAATTTTGTCCAAAATCAAGCTCGGCTTTATCGATGACGCCCTTGCCCAAATGGAGACACAGCCGCTGGCCCGCAAGCACTCTCCGCAGTATCGCTATCTGGAGGCGATGATTGCGCTGCAAACCGATGACCTCGCCTCACTCGATAAGCACTACGACGCCATTATGAAGTGGCCGACTAACCCCTACCCGCTCCAAGGCCAGATGATTATCGAGCTCGAATACGCTGGCCTCAACGATCGCCGCGACCAGCGCATCACCGAATACCTCGACAACTATGCCCGCAACGCCGCCGCGCTCGAGCTCGGGCTGCGTCTGTTTTACCGTTTTCAAGACGTCGCGCAAAACGACGCGCTCGTGGCCAGCATTAGCGCGCTACAACCCGACAAAGCGCAAAACCTCGCGCTGGTCGCGATCCAATCCCGCATTCAGGCCCAGCGCTACACGGAGGCCAACCAGATGTTCCAGCAGTGGCTCAGCGAAGTCCCGGAAGAATCCAGCAAACAATACAAGTGGCTGAACCAATTGCTGATCACGCTCATCGAAAAGCGCCAGGACGACCGCCTCGATCTTGTGAAATACATGCAGGAAAACCGCTTGCCCAATGAAGCTTACAAGATCACCGCGACCACCCTTTATGATGCCAACGAATTCGAGACCGCAGAGCACATTGCCGAGAGCGGCCTGAAATTCTACCCGCACGATGAAGAGCTGGCCACCCTGCGCCGCGAGTCTCTGGCCCAGCGCTGACCCAGCGAGCACCACTCAGGTGTCGGCCGATATCCTTATCGGCCAGAATGGGGGCTCATAACTCATCATGTGCGAATAGGCTTAATTGGCGGATATGGCTTGGCGCGGACCTATCCATTCTATCCGAACTCGCCTCTGGCCGATAAGGATATCGGCCGCCACCTTGAAGCGATACGCATTGCGCCAAATGACCGACTAGAAAGTCACCCCGCACTGGAAGCCGAGGACCAGGGCGTCGTCGATGTTGTTATAACCCAGTGGATCGAGGATAATTTGCAGGTCCGGCTGGACGGTGAGCCACGGAGTGACTTGAAACATGTAAGTCAGCTCGATATTGGTCTCGTGGTTTTGACCCGCCAGCTGGTCATTCATGTAGGCGACGCCACAGCCGATGGCCAGCGCGTCTTCCGGCCGACCCGGCAAGATGCCCTCATACACAAAGCCCAGCGAATAAAACCAAGGCGACACCGCCACGCTGTCCGGCCCGGTCCAGCTAGCCGCCGCCCACCCCGTCAGGCCGGTATCGTCATCCGTTTTTCCGGGAATAAACTGCTGCTCGATAATCACCCACGCCGCGCCTATGCCGTCATCCAGCGGAGACCCGCCGGGCGGCGGCGCGACCACGCGCGGCACCGAAGCCGTGTCATAATAGCCACCCACCTTCACGTGCCCCGGTAGTGGCTGCGGATGGAACAGCTCGGCCTGCCAGTTGTAGCGGATTTCGGCCATAAACATCGCCCCTTTTGCCGGGTCGAAATCGAAGTTCACACCGCGCTCAAAGGGTGCCGTGATGTCCAGCTCCGACGTGTTGGCGAAGCCCAGCGAGACGTTCCACTTTTCATCGATTTGATACGAGCCGGTGGCCATCCAGACCGCCCCCGGGAAACCGGAAAAGTTCGGGTTACTCGCGCTCAAATTCCACGGATTATCATTGAAGGCAAGGCTGACAAAGTAATCCCACAAAGGGCTGGAGCCGTAGTATTGCTCAGGCGTCAGGCGGCCGACTTTGCCCGTAAAGTCATCGGTCTCGTATTGAAAATACAGCTGCGACAAACCCACCGGCACCACACCACTAAAGAGCGTCGAAGGCTGCACGGCGTTGCCAATGTCATTGGCCAGGTTTTTGCCTTCCGCGTTGTAACCGAGCGCGGTAAAACTCCAATGCTCCAAAGACTCCCACCCCGTCGCCACACCGAGGTCGACTTCCAACCCAAACGAACCCAGCGTTGAGTAACGCAGCGCCTGGTTTTGACCGCCCACTGGATTCCCCAGTACATCGACGTAGTAATTACCGATAAAGCTGACACCTGTCTCTTTCGCGAACTCGTCGCGCCAGCCATGGGCGTCCAGCATGTAATCACCGGCAAGCCATTCATCGAAGGCGCTGGCATCGCTGGTCAGCGGAGGGTCATTTTCGGTTTTAGCGTTGGCAAGCGGCACCATCGCAGCAATCATCACAGACAACCACCGGCAACGACGACGCAGCGTTATGATTTCGTTACGAACTAATTCACCGTTGCCCCCCATCTAGGAAACACCCTATATAACTACTATGAAACAGGTCAAGCATCTCGAAGAGCATAACGAACCCCTTAACTTCACCTATGCCGATCGGCATATGGACGAAACAGTCTCGAAATACGAGATACCTGAAAACGGCATGGACGCCCGGGTCGCCTTTCAGGTGATCAAGGACGAGCTCAATCTCGACGGCAACCCGGCGCTAAACCTCGCCAGCTTTGTGACGACCTGGATGGAGCCCGAGGCTGACGAGCTACTGAAAATTTCCGCCAACAAGAACCTCGTCGACCAGGATGAGTATCCGCAAACCGAGGAGATTCACCAGCGCGTCGTCAGCATGATGGGCCGCATGCTCAATGCGCCCAAGGACTGCGACCCCGTTGGCACCTGCACCGTTGGCTCCTCCGAGGCGATTATGCTCGGCCTGCTCGCCCACAAATGGAGTTGGAAAAAGCGTCGCCAGGCCGCCGGTCTTTCCATCGACAAGCCTAACGTCGTCTTCTCCGCCGATGTCCACACTTGCTGGGAAAAGTTTGCACTCTATTTCGATGTCGAGATGCGCGTGGTGCCGCTGAAGAAGGACCAGTTCTACATGACCGCCGACCAGCTCGACGGCTATGTCGATGAAAACACCGTCGCCGTGGGCTGCGTGATCGGCACCACCTTCACCGGCCAGCTCGACGACGTGCGCGGCATCAACGACTACCTGAAGAAACTGAAAGCCGAAAAGGGTTGGGACATTCCGATCCATTGCGACGGTGCCAGCGGCGGCTTCGTGGCACCCTTTGTCTACCCGGATGTCGAGTGGGACTTCCGCCTGGAGCACGTCAAGTCGGTCAACATTTCCAACCACAAGTTTGGCCTCGTTTACCCGGGCATCGGCACCGTCGTCTTCCGCGACCGCAGTGATCTGCCGGAGGAGTTGGTGTTCAACATCACCTACCTTGGTGGCAACATGCCCAACTACAGCCTCAACTTCTCCCGCGCCTCCTCCATGGTGCTCCTGCAGTACTACAACTTCCTCCGCCTCGGCAAGGATGGCTACCGCAAGATCATGAAGAACATCATGGACAACGCGCAATTCCTCGAAGGCAAGCTGATGGAGCTCGGCGTTTTCGAGCTGCTCAACGAGTCCAAGTATTTGCCGACCGTCACCGTGCGCCTCAAGGACCACGACGCCGACAACAAGATCATTTATCTGCTTAGCGACCTGCTGCGCCAATACGGCTGGATTGTCCCCGCCTACTCCCTGCCTGCCGACGCCGACAGCGTCCACGTGCTCCGCATGGTGGTGAAGGAAAACTTCTCCCGCGACATGGCCGAGAAGTTCGCCGAGGACATGAAGCTTTGTATCGCAAAGCTCAATGAAGACGCCGTCGACTACGAAAAGCTCACCGCCGAGTCCCGCACCAAAGGCCGCGTCTGCTAGCGCAGCGCGCCGCATGGGCTGAGCCTGTCGAAGCCTGGATCGATAGATTTGCGCAGTGCGCAAATGAGTCGCGAACATTCAAAAGCGCAGTGGCGAGATGCCCTGCGCTTTTTCTATGGTCTGGCGATGAGAACAAGCGAGATATAGTTCAGCACGAGCGACAAAAAGATGTAACGCAAACCGGCGTTACATCGAGTAAACTGGCGCGGCTAACCCTGCTTCAGCTTGGCTTCGAGCTTCTGGAGCTCCTCCATGCGTTGCTCGATCTCGGTCTCTTTTTCCTGCTGCTCCATCATCTTTTCGAAGAGCGCATTTTCGGATTCCTCAATGAAGGCTTCGCGCTCCTTGAGCTGCTCTTTCGCCTCCTTGATGGCCTGCTCCCGCTGGTCGAGGGTTTCGCGTAAGTGCTCCAGGGCCTGGCGCTCCTCGCTGGACATTGAGCCATTGTCGCTATTTTCGTCGCCGGCCTCGGCCTTGGCTTTTTGAAATTCGCTCATCTTGGCGGCAAGCATTTCCTGCTTCACCTTGATGAGGGCTTCGCCTTCCCAGATATCGCGTTCGCGTTCGGCAAGCTTGGCTTCGTAGTCGGCGGCATTGCGCTCGCGCTCCAGAAGATCAGCTTCCAGCTTGCGCAGACTTTTCTCCAGCGAATCGATTTCCGCTTTGGCCATGTGATCATGCTCATCGAAAGGCGCGCGCGTGCGGCGCATGATGAGGTCAATCGTTTCCTTAGATTTCAGCGAAGCTTCTGCGGCTTGCTGCAGTTTCGGTCTGAGACTGATTACGCGTTTTTTCTGCGGTGGTTTGGGTGCGGTCATGCCTTAGCGGCTCTCTGAAATTAACGTCCAAATAGTCGCGAGAAGAAGCCTCGCTTTTTCGCAGTTTCGGGTTCCGGCAAGTCAGCGATAGCGTTTTCCTTCAAGTAGCGTTGGGTGATATTCGCGCAGATGCACTCGCGCTCCGGCTCGTCCACCACCATAAAGATGCGTTCCAGTGTTTTGCCGCCCTTGATGTCCATCGCGAGCTGCTTGTACTGTTCCGGGAAGTAATCGCAGATTTCCTTCAGCTTGCTCTGGAGAATGTCTTCCAATTGGCTGACCTGCTCCTTGCTGAGGCGGGCCTTGGCCTCCATGTTGTCCGTCATCCGGTCGTAGCCGAATTTCTTGAGCAAGGAGCACTTTTCCACCTCGCTCAGCTGGTTGAGCAACAGGCCGATACACTCTGGCAAATGCAGGCCGAGGCTGCCCGGGCGGAAAGGAACATACTTGGCCAAGGTCTGCTGGTCCTCGGTGCTCAGCGAGTTGAGCAGCGCACGGAAGTCACCACCGATGACGATGTTTTGCGCCATGTTTTGCGCAAAATGGCCAAAGTCCTTCAGCGTCTTGATATCCTCATTCTGGCAGAAGGAAAGCGTGTCCGCGGACAAGCCACTGAGGGCCATCGGGAAGTCTTCCGGGATCTTCAGACGGTTGATATTTTTCTCCAGCGTGCGGTCAACGCTCGCATGGGCATCCACCGTAGCCACCATATCGCCGAACGGGTCATCGAAAGCCTGCGTTTCGCGCAGGATGTGGATGAGCAAATCGATACGGGCAGGCTTATCAGCCAAGCCAGGGAGCTCCTGAAGTTCTTCCCAGGTGAAGTCGATATACTTAGACGGAGTTTCGCCGGAGCCCTTGATCGGCCATTCCTCGATTTCCAAATTCTGGGAGAGACTCAACAGGCCGGTGTCCACCATCAGCGAAGTGGCGAACGCCAAGCGAATTTCATCCCAGTCATCTTTGTTGTATCGAAGCGTTGGCGATTCTTCAGACATATTCTCCTAACTATCCCGTCTTAAACTAAGTTTGCAAGCGTTACCAAGAAATGGCGTGGCGGTCAATCTCCGCAGCGAGGCGTGCATAGTCCTTAACGACGCTATCTTCCTCCTGAGCGGCCTGGCCAACCAGGCTAACCGGCAGACCCAAAGTCACCGCACGGCGAACAACCGTGGCGTCGCGGATCATCGATTCAAAGATTTTTGCGTCTTGAGACACGCGGCGCTGATTGCGGAACTGGTTCATACGCAGCTGCATACGCATCTTCGGAACCTCGATGTCCACGTTGGCCTTAATCGAATTGAAGATGATGCCGCGAACGGCAGCTGGCGGAGCCATGCCCGACGTGCGGAAGCTCGCAGAACGCTTGTGAAAAAGAAGTAATTTTTCAACGAGCAGCGTAAAACCGATCAAACTGAGGGCGTCCGGGTTGGACGGAACGTAGATTTCCGAGCTCGTGAACACACCGCATTGCGAAGCATTGAGGATGTTCGGCGGGCAGTCAAAAACGACGTAATCGTAGTCATCTTCGATCTCCGACAGCTGATCGTTAATGATCTTGTAGTGCGGCTGTTGTGGATCCCCCTTGAACTCATTTTCCAAGTCGACGAGGTTGAAGGTGGTCGGCACAATATCCAAGCCCGGCAAAACTTTTTCACCCGTTTTGCTCTGCACCACGTCCTTAACGACGATGTCTTTGATCGTGCTCTGGGCGGGCTCAAACACGGAGTAAATCGAGCCGGCACCGTTGATGTTCAACTTGTTCCACCGGTCGAGGCGCATCAACCAGATGCTGGCATTCGACTGAGTATCAAAATCAAATAGAAGAACGCGTTTACCCTTGTGCGCCAGGCAGGCAGCGGTGTTAACGATGAGCGATGTTTTGCCCACCCCGCCTTTATAGTTCAGGAAACAAATTTTACGTGGCATAGAAAGAGAGGAGTTGAACGGGTGATTCGCAATCGAAATGACATGCGACGATGAATGCAAGCTTTTCACCGTCAAAATGCTAGATATCGAGCAGCCCGGCAGTTAGCCGTTCCAAGTGGGTCTTATCGACACATTCGCTGGCAAGTCAAGCCGTTGGTTGTCACATAACTAAAACTAGGGTGAATTCAGGGTCTTAAAATGGGCCCTGATCAGTGGTGGGGTGCGATTGGCTGGCTAAACATCGATGACCACCACACCAGCTGGATTGATCAAGCCTTGCCAATCTGCCAATTTAGGGTTGAACTTGGCTTTTCACGTACTTAATGTTCGTCGAATAGCGTATTAAAACAGCCCATAAACCCTATATTATTCGGGCGCCATTCACAATAATCTCTACAGGAATCAGACATGAGAAAATTCAAGGTTGTTACCCGCATCACCAACTACATCTGGGCGGAGTCCCCGGAAGATGCGCGGAAGTTTCACGAAGACCTAATCAACAAGGGTAAAGTCACCCTCCAGAAGGACGGTGAAACAACCGTGAAGTTCTCCCGAGCGCTCGGCGTTCAATTCCTCGAAGCACCCGAAGATATTTCCAGATCCCGCGATCCGATCGAAAAGCCGCGCCCGCTCGACTGGCTCGAAATCGAACAAGACGGCATGTCTCTGATCGCCTTGGTGACCAAGCTTTCCAAGCGCCGCGTATATTATTACGAAGCCCTTACCCAGACTCAGCGATCCATCGACCGTGACGCCTGGGCAAAGTGGGCTGGCAGCCACAAGGTTCACCCAAGCTATCAGGAAAAGCTGCCACCATTCATCATCCATGAGTGCGTGCGCGTCCACCGCGAAAAGGGCCTGATCTCCGACCACGGCGGCACCCCGGATTCATCCGTTATCCTGGCCACCCTCGAAAAGTACGGCTACGAGCCAGACGACTACGAGCTGCAGAACGGCTACTGGGCGGAAAACATTCTCGATAAGGAGCTGAACACCTACATTCTCGAAACTTCCAGCAAGGCAGGCCCGCCCGCCGAAGGCGAAGAGATCGACGAATGGGACATCCAGCTCGGGGACGACCTTCCCACCTTGGACGAACTGTCCAAGTAGAGTCTCCCGCCATCATTTGGCAAAGCCCGGCGCCCCAACGCGCCGGGTTTTTTATTGGGTTGATCACCCACCGCCGCAGCCAAAGTATTCAATCCTGAGTCGCGCTCAAAGGCACATTGCCGTTCTCTTTGATTTTTAATTTGCTCACTTTAATCCTCCCTCATGCACACCTTTCCAACCCGTAAGCTTTCCGCCGCGGCCAACATGGCCGTCGACCAGCTGTTGCTGGAGAACTACCCGCAGCCGGAACAGCCGCGGTTTCGCCACTACGAGTGGGACCGCCCAGCCTTCACCTTCGGCCGCACCCAGAAGTTTGCTGAGGCGCAGGAGCTAATGCCCGTTCACGCCACCTGGCGCGAGGCGCATGAGCATTTCGCGGACAAGTTTCAACTCGTTCGCCGCTCCACTGGCGGCGGCGTGGTCGACCACCGCGACGACTGGACCTACTCCCTCGTCGTGCCCGCCACCCATGCACTGGCCAAGCTCAAGGCCGGCGACGCCTACCGCGAAGTCCACAACATCCTGATCTGGGCCCTCAAGGCGCAGGACATCGAAGCCGCCCTCGCCCCCTGCCCTTGCGCAGAAGCCGCCGAGGAGGCCAGCGCGCCCACCGTCGCCCAAATATGCTTCCAGCGTGCCGAGCCCGGCGACGTCATCGACGAAAACGGTGAGAAAATCGCGGGTGCCGCCCAGCGGCGCACCCGCGACGGCCTACTCATGCAGGGCAGCATCCACCGCGCCCCGATTCGCGCGCTCAACTGGACCCGCTTTGAATCAGACTTCACCGGCGCGCTCGCAGAATGGCTGGGCGGCGCTGCCAGCAGCCAGCCCTTCCCCAAGTGGTCGGCTAACGAGCTCAAGGCCCTGATCGCCCATTACGAGTCCGCCGACTGGAACGAGCGCCGCTGACCGCGCAACTCCATTCTGCCAATTCGTGATTAACGGCAAATGTCGCCTACATGGAGCCTGACGACGACGAAAAGAACCCGTATCTCCAGTCAGCCTTCGGCATGTTCGAAGACATTGCCCCCGGCGGTCTGGACGATCCGGAGGCTGCCGTTCGTAGCCTGATCGACCAGATGGCCTGGCTCATCATTTCGCCGATCACATCACCAACCCCGGATCAGCTGAAGGCGCTGCAAGAGTTGGAGCCCCTCGAGGGCCAGAATTTGGTCCAGATCCACCAAGCCATCACCTCGGGCGACGTTCGCTGGGGTCCGCAAATTATCAGCGTCGCCGACAGCGTCATGCGCCCCATCCTGGAAGAGCATGGCCTGCAAGTGCGCGTCGTCCCCCTCACCGCCGAGGAAAAGCAGCGCGAGCTGGACGACATGGAGCTTTAGTCCGCATGAATTGGCTTAAGAAGTCTCTGCACACCCGAGTTCGCATTGATGGAACAGTGTTCCTCATTGCTCTGCTGATGCTTTTCCCCTCGCCCACTACGCTTGGACTGCTGCCCCTACTCATCCTGAAGGCGCCGATGCGATTCGCCTGGAAAAAGACTGAAAGCCGCGTGCTTTGGCGAGTCGGCAGCAGCCTGTGGCTTTGTATTTCGCTCATCGCGGGCGTCATGGCGTCTCTCTGGCTGCACGGCGAGGCCCCACAGCGAATTGGCTGGCCGATGGGGTATGAAGTCAGCCCGGGCTACTACGGCCCGTGGCCCATCGCGGGCCTGTTTCATGGGCTCAATGTCTGCTTAATCGCGGGCACACTCATGCTGCCGATTTCTGCCCTGTCATACATCGAGACAAAAAAACGCCTTAAGCAGTAAGGACTATTCCGCGACTTCCCGCTCCCGCTGACACTGCCAGCACTCGCCAACGGCACCGACATTATCCGCGCCGCAATGCGGGCACTGCCAATCAGGCAAATCGGCCGCCTGTTCGGCTTCCTCAATGATGGCCCGCGCCCGCTTGAAGTCCTCTTGGCTAAAGACGACGATATTGGGATACATCACCGGGATCGGGATCTCCGTCGTCATGCTGACGGCGTTCCAATTGCGGATCATCGTCTTAATCCCCGCACCGCGCAACACCCCGTCGTAAAGGCCGACCTTCGTAGCATCGATATCGCGGTAAACTTCGAACATGCGTTAATTAATGGAAAAAGGAAAAAGATTAAAGTTCCGACGCGATTTTTCGCCGCGCACTGAGTCACGGATATGGAGTGCGCCAGCCCTCTGGTGCCTTCAGGATTTTGGGTGATGCCCGGATGCTCCGGGGACACCATAGCAGAACGCTCTTCGCGACGGATATAGCGTGCGTTGAAAATGCTAAAGCGCCAGGGCTGGCGCACTCCATATCTTAGCACGACGCGTAGATACGCCAGAAACTTAGACACACCCATCTGAGGCATAGCTAAACCTCAGCCCACCAAGCCGAAACTTTTTCCTTTAATCTTTTTCCTTTAATCTCCAAGGGCTCCGCCCTTGGCTAGCCTAGCTCTTGCCGCGCTTGGCGATGCGGCGGCGCTCTTCGGCGTCGAGGACGCGCTTGCGCAGACGCAGGAACTTCGGTGTGGCTTCGACCAGCTCGTCCGCAGCAATGTATTCGATCGCGCGCTCAAGGGAGAAGCGGATTGGCGGTGCGAGCTGGACGTTGTCGTCCTTACCAGCGGAGCGCATGTTGTCGAGCTGCTTGGCCTTGCAAGGGTTGACCGGCAGGTCTTCCTTGCGCGGGCATTCACCGATTACCTGGCCGTTGTAAACCTCGTCACCCGGGGCAACGAACAGTTTACCGCGCTCCTGGATCAGGTTCAGCGTATAGGCCATGGCCGGGCCGGTGGCGATGGAGCACAGTGTGCCCGTCTTACGAGTAATGATTTCCGCGCCCTTGGGACGATATTCCAGGAACATGTGCGAGCAGACACCGTGACCGCTGGTCAGCGTGACGAGGTCGCTCTCGAAGCCGATCAGGCCACGGGTCGAGATCGTCGCCTCCACGGTGACACCCGCGTGGTGGTGCTCCATGTTGGTGATCTGCGCCTTGCGGTTGGAAAGGTTTTCCATGACCGAGCCCAACATGTCCTCGGGCACTTCGACCCAGACTTGCTCGAAGGGTTCGCACATTTGGCCATCGATCTCTTTAAAGAGAACGGTCGGGCGCGAAACCATCACTTCGTAACCTTCGCGGCGCATGGTTTCGACGAGCACCGCGATCTGCATCGAGCCGCGGGCGTTGACGAGGAATCGCGTGCCCTCAGTCGTGTCCGCAATCTTAATGGAAATGTTGGCCTTGGTCTCCTGAATCAGGCGCTCGCGAATCTGGCGCGAGGTGACCTTTTTACCGTCCTTGCCGGCCAACGGACCGTCGTTGACGTGAAATTCCATTTGCACCGTGGCCGGATCGATCTCCATGAACGGCAACGGCTCTGCTTCCTTGTCGGCAGCAAGCGTTTCGCCGATGTCGATTTCTTCAAAGCCGGCAATACCGACGATGTCGCCAGCGCCGCAGGACTCGACCGGCACCACGCCGAGGCCGGTAAACTGGGTGAGCTTGGTGATCTTCACGCGCTCGACTTTGCCGTCCTTGCGCAGGGCGTGGATAGTGGAACCGCTCTCGACCTTGCCGGAGAGGATGCGGCCAATGGCCAGACGGCCGACAAAGGGGTCCCAGTCGATGTTCGAAACGAGCATGCGGAAGTCGCCCTCTTCCACGGTCGGGGCCGGGATGCGCTCGACGATGGTTTCAAACAGCGCGGTCATGTTTTCGCGCGGGCCGTTTTCCTCACGGTCGGCAAAGCCGTTTTTGGCGGATGCGTAGAGGAATGGCGCGTTAAATTGGTCTTCGTCGGCCTCCAGGTCGAGGAACAGCTCCAGCACCTTGTCGTGAACCCAATCCGGGCGCGCGGTGTCGCGGTCGACCTTGTTAATCACGCAAATCGTCTTGAGGCCATGGCCAAGCGCCTTGCGGAGCACCCAGCGGGTCTGCGCCTGCGGGCCGCCAACGGCGTCGGTGAGCAGCAACACGCCGTCCACCATTTTCATTACGCGCTCCACCTCGGCACCGAAGTCGGCGTGGCCGGGGGTGTCGACGATGTTAATCGTGTAGCCGTTCCACTGGATCGCGGTGTTCTTGGCCTTAATGGTGATGCCCTTTTCGCGCTCAAGGTCCATGCTGTCCATGGCGCGTTCTTGAACTTCCTGATTTTCCCGGAAGGTGCCAGACTGTTGCAGCAGGCAATCCACCAAAGTGGTTTTACCGTGGTCGACGTGGGCGATAATTGCGATGTTGCGGATCTTCTCCGCAGTGCGTGTTGGTTCGGCGAGCGCGCTCATAATGGTCAAAAGAGCGCGCTACGGTGACAGCTTTTCTCTATTTAGCGAGAATCATTTTTGATTCAGCACATAAAATGCGTGAATAACGCCGCCAATCCAAAAAAAGAAGCAACAAATGATGTTGATCAGTAAATCCACCCCGATGCCTTTCTTGACAGCAACGGCGACGGGAGGAAGGAAGATGCATAGCAGTATTTCAACTAAACTCATGGTGATAACAAGGATAGCATAATTTCGGCTATTGTCTATTTTGAAATGAATTCAGAATATTTTCGAAAAACACCTTGACGGAAGCCAATTGAGTGCAATTATCCACCTCTTTCCAATTTTGGCCAGATAGCTCAGTTGGTAGAGCAGAGGACTGAAAATCCTTGTGTCCCGTGTTCGATTCACGGTCTGGCCACCATTTTTAAAGCCCTAACCATCAATTGGTTAGGGCTTTTTCTATCAGTATGTCCGAGATTAAGCAACAACGCTGTTGCTTGCTTGTTGCTTACTCTGGAGGTGCCAAGTCCTGCCGAAAAAGCAACATGACTATGCTCTGAAAACCTGCCTAGTTCCGCCCTAGCGGCGATTTGCACATGGAGAACTCGGCACAATCTAAGCCGTTTCATCGCTTATGCGTCTCGACTAATCGTTAACAGAACAGCGTCAACCTTTGTCCCTGCCTCGGCAAAGGTTGACGCCGGGAGAACTTCCCACGAATCGCACAAGGGCCTTAGCGCCCGCTCCCGGTGGTCCGTGCTCATGCAGATAGCCGCAAGCCTTCCTCCGGGTTTTAGAAAGCATCTGGCGTGTAAAATGTGCGCAATATCGCTGCGCATGTGAAACGGCGGATTCATCGCCACGGCGTCAAAGGCACCGATTTCGCCGGGGGTAACGGTGAGGAAATCACGTTGCTTGATGGTCACACGCTCGCGTTCCTGCTGGAAAAGCTCCCCGGCGCACTGCGGGGCCATTTCGACGGCGACAACCTCAGCGGGGGCATGGGACTGTAATTGATCTAAAAGGCGCCCTAGCCCTGCTGAGGGCTCTAAAACACGTGCTCCCGGCGCCAGTTCAAGCAAGCTGACGAGCTTGCGGGCCAGAGCGGGCGGCGTCTGGAAAAGCTGGTATGCGGTGACGGCGCGGGGCGCGGCGCCGTTCTCGTGCCGATTGGCCAAACGTTCAAAGCGCGGGCGCATCGCTTCTTGGTCAAAACCGGCTTGGCCATTCTCCAAGCGCAAGCGTTGCAAGCGGTGATAATTTTCTGGTTTCATTGTTCAAGGAAGGTTGAGGCGGGAGGGTTCGGACCTCCCGCGCATGTTTTAAATATTGGCGGTTTCACGTTGCCGGGCAAAGAAGGCGGTGCAGAGCTTACGGCCTTCGTCTGTCCAGTTCGCTTGATGGGTGGATGGGCAATCGACGATTCCGTTTTCGTCGGCTTCACGCAGTAGCTTTGCCTGCTGCTCGTTGGCTCCGCAGCCGTTGGCGGCGGCAATGGCTTCGTGCAGCTTCGCAATGTCCGGTTGATAGGTCTCCCGATGCCAGAGGGCGATAGGAAAAGGCTTTTGCGGCTTGTCGGTCAGCACGATGACAGAATCAGCGCGGTAAAAGCTCACCCCTGCTGAATCCATCCGGCGAACTTTGCAAACGGCGTCGCCCGTCTGGACCTTGTAATAACGTGAGCGGCATTCGAGGCCTCCGGGGTCAAGGTGGACGGTTTTTGCGCTAGCGTAGGTTCCGGCGCTCGTGCGCTTGTATTCGGCTTGCGTCATCTCGGTAACGGTGGACGGTTCGGGAAGCGTGACGCGAGCATGGCGCTTTGCGTCCGCCAAAGCCTTTTCATTCCACAAGGTTTGCAAACGCTCGGCGTCCTCGCGGGTCGGGTTGATGAGCGGGCAAGATTTCTTTAGCGGTGCCTGGGCTTGCTTGACCTCGGCCTTAATGCGCTTGAGCTCGGCTCGGCTTTCGTGGGTCGGCGGCGTGTAGGCGTCCGGGGAAAGGCGCTCGGTTTCAATCGAATATTCGGCCCATTCAGTACCGGCAATGTTCGTTGCGCGATAAGTCCAGCTCTCAACCTTCGGCCCAAGGACCGAAACCGAAGTCACGCGCTTAGTTTTGGGCGATTTGTTGACCTTGTAAACGAGCTTGCCGCCAATATACCCGCCCGGCTCAATCTCAACACTAGCAAGGCGTCCGCCTTGGGCGTCGAGCATCTGTCTTTCGTAAGCAAGGCGTAATTCGCAATGGCGTGTCCATTGCATGATTCTGGTGTGTTCAAACTCGGCGCTCTCGGGGTCAATCTGTCCCTTGAACCAAAGGGCGGCGGCTTCGGCGCCGGTAATTGGGTCGTTTTCCTGCGTTAAGAGTGAATACAAGCTGGTTCCGTGCTCGCGCACGTAGGTCGTAGCCGACTCGGGGCGCGGGTGGCGGTAATGGTGGCCGTGACAGAAGTTTGCGACGTGAACAGCGGCGGCGGTCTGTTCCTTGGGGTCTTCAATCGCCGCGACTTGCTGCCAGTTGCGGAAACGCTTCTTGTATTGTTCTACGGCTTCGGCTCGCTTGCGCTGTTCGGATTCAAGGCGCTTGATTCGGCCCATGCGAACGCTCGGCGTTGACACGTAAAGGGCATGTTGAATCACTCCAGCGGTGCGGCGCTGCCAGTATTCGGCCTTGCTCCAAGCGTCGCAAGCATAGCCCGCTATGCGGTCATGTCGGGCGGCGGCGCGTTGTGCTCGCTGTTCGTTTTGGTAGCCATGCGCAAGCGGCGTTGCCTCGTAGCGGTTGGCATGGCCTACGGCTTCGGCGGTACGCTTTTCGCGGTATTCGGCGAAGCGTTCGGCCCGGTCGGCGGATCGCTCCGCCGGTTCCATGTCTTCATCTTCAATAATGCCCGCATAATCAAGGCAGGTGTCACGGCGCCGGGGCGTCCAAGTGGCGGCAAAATCGCAATCCTGTTTCGGCGTGCTCGTCCAGCCTTCGGCCTTCAGGGCAAGGTATTCGTCATGCGGGACGCGCCCCACATAAAGGCGTAGCTTGTTGTCCTCGGGGCAATAAGTCGCGGTGTTGGTGGTCATTCTTGAATCTCCGTTGTTTAGGCTCCCGTCATTGGTCGCCTGTTTTTCCCTGCCAAGCGGCGAGCGAAAGCGAAAGCGTGCCCGGAGCGGACGCCACAGGCGTCCTGTCAGGGTGGAGATTTTTCCGCGCAGCGCGGAAGCAAGGAGCAAAGCGACGAAGCTGCACAAGCGAGCGGGGAAATTCTACCTTGACAGGTTTCCGCGCAGGGCTGGCACGATCCTTTTCCTGCGTGGCAGGAAAACAGGCGAGTGAATACCGCTACTTGCGGTTTCGATGCTCAACCTCGCTAGTCGAGCTTTTCTATTTCGCGTTCTGCTTCTTTGATGGGCGCGAAATTCTCCAGCACAGATAATATATCGATCGCATAGAGACTGAGCAAAAGATGAATCGCACCGAGAGAATTGGGGCAAATCGCTGATTGGTCGTCAGACGATTGCTCTAAGTGGGCGAGTGTTTGAGTAATCGCACAAATCTTTTTGGCACTCTGATCAATTTCTTTTCTCGCTTGGATGTAGCGACGAATCGTAGCTGGCTCCATTCTATCTGTCATACCAATAGCCTAGCCTGCTAAGAATTTTTTAGCAACCCACTTTGCTCATAAAATATGAGCAATGAAAAAAACTATCCATAGCGAGCATGGCGCCATAATTGCCGGTCTTTTGACCGAATTGAGAAATCAGGCAGGAATGACCCAGCGAGACCTGGCGACGAAGCTGGATGTTGCCCATGCTCTTGTCGCCAATTGGGAATTGGGTGAGCGGCGTGTTGATCTCGCAGAATTCTATTGGATTTGCGAGGCTTGCGGCGCCTCCGCAGAATCCGAAGCATCCAAGTTAATCAAAGCTTTTGCCAAACTTGATGCCTGATGCAGTCCAATAAAATGTTTCAAAAAAGTCCCCCAAGTCGCAACTCGGCGAATGGGGGATTTAGGGGGTTTTAGTGGTGGGGAGCTTTGCGCAGAAAAGCGGGAACCTAAGCTTTTAACTTCTAACTTATCCCGGCCATTTGTTCGGCTGTCGCTCTGGATCGTCTAGCAGGCTTCGCTTCCAAAGCCGACTTAATCACCTTTGCCACAAACTTCTCGGTGATGATTTTCTGAATCGCTCGTTCTTCCGCCTTGCCTAGCTCGGCTTCAATCAAGGGCGAAGCTGCATCAATAACGGTTTCCAAAAGAGCCGGTGGTAGCTTGTCCAAGTCATACCCACGACCCACGTGTTTCAATCTCTCGGTAATCTTCGCTTTCATGAAAGTAAGCATATTAAAATTGAATGGAAAAAAATAGGGAAATTCGCGGAAGGCGTCATTCCCAATTCAATTGAAATAGTCCTACCTCCGGGGTGGCGATATATTGCCCATGTTATACCTGCTATAAGGTGGTGCCCCGTAATAATTGGGGGAAATTATTGCTATGATTTGTCGAGGTTCTGACTTGCGATGTACGGCTCAACAGGCAGGGTAAAGACGTATGCGAAGTGTATCATTTCCAGCTATCCTTATTGCCGTTGCTAGCATGAGCTGCACGCTGGGCTTGAGGGCATCTCTATCGATTACCACGTCAACTCAAGGTGGCAACTACAGCGCTGAGTTACAACTGAGTGAAATAACATTGGAAGAGCATGCTAGCCAGATGGTGGTGGAGGGTAGCACGACAACTTGGACATCGGAAAGCGTAATCAGTGGAACAGGGGAATTTGGAACTCCATATGGCTTCTTGGATTCTCGTTTCACTCGCTCAGCTACTGCTTCCAATGATAATCAATACATACTGGACACATTCGAACACGAGGCGCATGGGACTTCTCAAGCTCAATACAGTTATAGTTTTTCGAGACAGGTTAATATCCAAGGGAATGACAATCTTCTCATTAAAAGCCTGTATTTTTACTTAAATGGAAATGGTATCCAAGTGGAATCATTCAGGATCGTGGACAACCAAAATGAACGGTTGCTTTACGAATTGGTCGGCTACGATGATAGAAGCCCTCATGAAACTGTTTCCTATCCTGAGTATGATGTAACATTCATACTTACCGATTTCAACTATACCTTATTTGGGCTTACTAATGTGATTGGGGAATACGATTTGACCGTATCATGGGAGGTAGGATTTGACTACGATACAAGTGAATATTGGACTCACGCTTCAAACGCAGAACTCATCCATCAATTTGAGGCGACGACGGTTGTTCCAGAGCCATCAACATATTCCTTACTAGCTGCAATGGCTGCCTTAGCTTATGCTTTCAAGCGAAGGAGAGAGGTTTTTCATCGCACTCGAATCTGAAGATCGCTTTATCGACACCCTCATTTTTCTCAGCCTGCGCTTTAAGGTCATCTGCGATCAGTCTTAGCTCCTGATATGCTGGAGCTTCATAGTTATAATCGACCATCATTGGCGTACGACCGTACGGATGTTTGACTGGATCATAGCCATGTTATCAAGCGTTTCGCACTATTTTGAACATCAGATTCATTTAGCCGATGAATCCCATTGAACCACAAGTCTAGCTTGTCCATGAGGATGCCGATACCTCCTCGCGGTTTTAACTCCGGCAAATATGGATCGATGTAATTAAAGTATTCTTTATAAAATTTCCTTCGCTCAGGTCCAGACAACTCCTGATCTAGTCCATTATTGATTGCATCCAATGCGCACTGTTGTAGGCCAAAAACGCTTTCGCGTCCATTGAGATACCGATCAAGACATTTATGCAAATCTGCTCGCTGCTTACTTTTCATGCGCTCACCACTTTGGAAGATAATGAACAATTTTGTTTGTGAATATGTTTCGGACAATAGCGCCGCCATTGCCTATCGGATACCTTACAGTTGTTAGTAATTTCCCAATCCCCTGTCCAGTATTCAGATATGCCTTCCCGCTTTGAAAGGCAGCTCTTACTGCCGTTTCTGACCAATAACGCTGCCCGAATGGCCAAGGGCGAACCTGTGAGGCGACATGCTTAGAAAGAGTAAATCCACCGCGAGCAGCAATGCGCCCTCCTATACCAACGCCAGCGGCCGTAGTTGCTGCTGTGAATCCTACCGTTCCTAAAAACTTGGAGGCACCTAACCCGTAGCAATCGGAATTGTAAAATCCTGCACTTTCAAAGGGATCGCCAAACGGGTTAAACCCATCTGCATATGCCGCAGCCCCCATAGCAGCTCCTGAGCCCGCTGATCCGAAATAGTCACCTACGTTGTCCCAAAATCCCTTTCCGTCATCAAATTCTAAGCCCAATACGCTGTATAAGCCTGTCGGATCATTATAAAGTATCGGATTGCCCAAAGCGTAAGCATAGACATTCGTTCCGTCTGGTCCTAGCTCTCCTAAGAAGTCACGGCTCAACCAGCGTCCGAGTAGAGGGCTGTACGAACGATATGGAGCTATATGTATTGGCGTATCGGCATCGCCATAGTATAGATGACCCGCATAAAGCAAGTCAGCTTCTACAGAACCACTGAGCTTAGTAACTTCGCCCCATGGACCGTAATCATAGCGGGTAATGACGTTGTAAGCGTCATCTAAAATTTCACGGGTAGAACCAAGGTGATCGCGCAGCGTATAATATTTGTTCGCCGCAGCTCCATTGAGCGATTCGGTAAAGCCATTCGCTAGGTAGCGTTGATACACAGTCGGCGAGCCATCAGGACTCTCACGGCCTAATCTCTTCAAGCCGTCCCAAAAGTAATCATCACGTTGACCGCTAATATTAATGGCCCGCACCATGCGGTCTGCTCCGTCGTATTCGAAAGATTGAATCAATTGCGAATCCACCTCAATGCTGCGCAGCCGGTTCGCCGCATCCCAGTGATATTCCACCGTTGTTCCATCCGCCTTAATCCACTCTGTCAAATTTCCAGCGGCATCGTAAGAGAAACTGTCCCCAGTATCCGATGCTACGGTCAGGGAATAATCCTGGGTCGTGGTTTCGCCAAAAATGTCGGCTGCAATTATTCTAAAAGTATTGGAGCCAACGGGCAATTCGAGATTGGCATAAAACTCATTGCCGGAGTAAAGCGCGGCTTCTTGTGAGTCCGTCACGTTCCCGCTGCCATCGAGTTGCTGGACGAACACTTTTCCCGGTTCGCCGATTACTCCATGAATGAGCGTTCCACCTTCACTGCCTTGGGCGACCAGTTGATTAATGTCGTTGAACTCGACATTGGACTGATCACCGTCAACATACGCCAATACGCGGTTTCCTGCATCATCGTAGCGGTATTCGTGGCGTTTCAGAGGAGCACTTTGCTCATCGAGTCCATCATGTTTAATGGCATTTTCAAGTTGGCTATCCTCGTTATATCGATAACTGAAACTCTGGACTGAGTCCTCGCTCCATTGCTGCCACAGCTTAATAAGCCCGCTGACATCTTTCTGATAGGCGTGCTGAGCAATCATGCCAGATGGGTCGCCGTAGGTAATGCTCGTTAAGTTGGGAAAACGACGCTCTTCTCCACCCGCGATTTTATGATCATACCCGAGCGCCATGCTCAGGCCGTTGACGCCAGAGACCGAATTTTGAACCGTCTGAATGCGCCCCGTGAGGCCGTCATAACCATAGTCAAAGTCCCCCAAAGGATCGCTCATGCTCTCCAACCGGTCGAGTTCGTCGTAATTAAAAGTCTCCGTATCGCCCTTGAATGTCCGAGTGTAAAGACGTCCCAAGTCATCGTATGAATAATCGATGTCATTATTAACCGTGACCGAATCACGAATCTTGGAGATCGTGACCTTCTGCACCTGATTTGCGTTTCCATCACCCGTGAATCCGTAATAAGCAAAAGTATAGTCGTCGGGGTCTCCCGCCGTCGTCTGCGTCAGGATGCGGTTGAAATAAGCATCGTAGGTGTAAAGATTGCCATCAATCTGATATTTGAATTCCCGGTCATACCCGCGCTGATCCGTTACTTTACTGAGCAAGCCGGATTCAGGCTCGTAGGCGTAATTGATTTCGGAGTCGTCCGCATAAATCTTTGTTTCCGAGAGACCGTTCGCGTATAAAAATGTTTCATCATGGTTATTATTATTTCTATCACAAGGCGTGCGCGAATTCGCAGAATATTCGAAAATGGCGAAAAGCCTTTGCAGCTAGACCATATTGGCGGAGGCTGGACATACCTATTCTAATAGCGAGTTAAAAATCGGCTTCTACAGTGAGTCCTGAAAATAATAGCCCTCAAATATGAGGGTTTTATGCGATTTTATCGCGCTTTAGAGCTGATCGAACCGAAATTTTCACGCCCAATCAAAGAAATGGACTCATTATAAATGCTAGATATACCTAGTCGCTCTATTTACAGCAAAATGCTAGTATGTGCGCTGCATGGACGCGACAAAAGGCAAAGCTGCAAAAAAAATAGCTATCGGACTAGGCCAAGCTATACGTGCACGTCGCGAACAGGCGGATATCAGTCAGGATGAACTTGCTTGGCGTGCTGAGGTGCACCGCGCTTACATGGGAACCATTGAGCGCGGTCAGCAAAACATTACCGTTTTTAAGCTTTTTCAGATAGCTCGGGCACTCGGTCTCAAACCTTCCGACATCCTCAAGGATATCGGGCTATAGGCTGGATTGGTAAAATACTACCAGGTATGGGTTGGAAGCTTGGCAATGCTCTATTGCAAGTAAGCCGGTGTACACTGCAAGCTTGCCTTAATTGATTCGACAGCTTGCTATCGAATTGAAGCAGCACCCCGGAAATTGGCTACTACCGCTACAAATAAACCGCCGCCGGAGCATCTCCGGCGGCGGTTCCATTTTAGATTGAGATTTGCCACTCAAGACTCAGGCGAGTCCTTCGTTTTCCATATCAAGGTAAGTTTGCATCAAGTGCTCATCCTCGTCAGCGGGCGGATTTTTGCCAGAGAGCAATAACACCTGCCTTTCAAGGCTAGTGACGATCTCATGGGAGGCTACGCCAGATAAAAAGAAGACGATTAGCTCTTCCGGGCTCAGGCGAATGGAATCATACCGGCGTTTGAGGTAGTCGCTTGAGTTCACGAATACATCGAATATTTCAATAGGCAATGCGACGGGGGCGGCGCTGTTCGTGTTTGTTTCCATGATGTTTAAATATCCAATTAATTTGGGTTAATGGTTAAATATATGGTTGGCCGGGCCAAGAATTGCTGCGCCCGGCCAACCCGGTTAATCAGCTTATTTTCAGGGCTGTTCGGGTTGCTTCCTGCCTCCCAAGGCGCATGCGCGCATCCTGTTTCTGATCGTCGGGCACGCGTGAAATGCGTTTCTCAATGTCCTGAGCAATTTCAGGGTTTTCCTTGAGAAAGCTTCCCACCGCTTCGTTCACTTTGACCCGCTGCTTCATGGTCGCGTCGTATTTCAAGGCGTCCTTGAGGATGGCGCGTCGGAGCAGTTGGTCTTTGGTTTCTGTTTTCAAATAAGCAATCCGCTGGGGATGCTCTTTGATGTACCTGTCAATCATTGCGTCGATTTCAGGATTCTTCTTAGGGCCAGGCGATTTGACTGCCTCTTTATTCTGATTAACTCGATTTTTTAGTGATGTTGCCATAGGATTGTCCTATCAAACCCCACGCTTTCTTAACCTGTCCGTGGGGCCGCTATTTGTTCAGCTTTGATTACAGGTTTGGCAGAATGCCAAAGGTGATAGATTGGTGTGTGTTCATGATGAAATTACTGTTCTTCCAGATTCGAAATGCGTCGTGACAAGTTCTCGATGGCCTTGTCCTTTTGCTGGAGCTGGCCTTGCAACTGGTCGTTTTGCTCAATCAGAGCGGCAATCAGGTTGTTCGCCTGAGTAATCTTGTTTTCCAGCTCACCTGTAAGCAGACCGGTTTGCTGGGCGGGATCGGCCACGGCGACAACCGGTCCCAAAGGCACGGCGGTCGGGGCGCTTGGCGTCAAGTTCCACTGTGCCGGGCGTTCGACTCGGGCAATCCGGTGGCCATCATGCCGTATGCCGGAATCCTGTGGGTCAACGTATGGTCCCAAGTGGTAGGCGTGAATCGCCTCGGGGGTACGAACCTTGGCCATATTGTAAGGATCAAGCTGAGTGCCCGAAACTTGAATGGGCTGTGCTGGTTGCACTGGCGGGGCTTGTGTGGAAGCTGATTCAGTCGTTTCGCAACCATTCAACATCAAGGCGATGGGCGTAATCGCTAAAATGGCAGTGAGTAGTTTTAATTTATCCTTCATTGGTATCATCCTCCTTTTTCCAAATATCCTTGTTGCTGACGTTACCCCGCGAGCCTTCGCGGGCGTCGATAGTTTGGGTGACGTAAACGTAGAATTGCTTCCCGGTGGGCACGCGAATGTAGTAGCCGTCACGCTGAATCGTTTCCCGAATCTGCTCCGCATACTCGGCCATGACGGCGGTGGCGCCGTCTAAGGCCGCATTACCGACGGAGCTTTCGGCGATCTGAACCGTAGAGCCAGTGTCGGTAATAAAGTTGTCGTATTCCTTGAACCCCTGCGTAGCGGCGGCAAGGAAGGTGGCCGCGAACAGCTTAATTTCGTTCCAGCTATCGCTCTCTATGAGATGGCCTTTTAAGCCTGCGGAGCCATCACGCAGTCCCCATTCTCCGGTGTTGAAATTGTATTCGCGGTCAAGGGCAATGCCCTGTAAGGCTAGCTCGGTGCCATTTAGACGGTCCTGAGTCCGCCAGACGAAATTCCATGTGCCGGTGGCGGCAATACGGTCACGGTTACGGCTTTCGCTGGCGCGGCCATGAACTTCGGCGCCTGCTGGGATAATGACTTTGCCCGCATTGACAACATCCTCGGTGACGAGCCCAATAATCGGCGTATTAATCGCATTACTCTCAACGGTGATAGTAAGCTCGCATGGAACGAGGCGGCCATACGGAGCATAGTTTTCGGAAAGCTCCGGTTGATCCTTGGGCGGCTTGCCCGTAAAGAGATTTAGCGGCAGTGCCGGCTTCGTCTTCTCCTTGGACTCTGGTTGACGCGCCAAAAGTGGCCGGGATACGGCTGGTTCTGGCGCTGTCTTTTCTTCTGTGGGCTTAGGCGTCTCGACGGAGTTCGATTCAACAATGGCGCCTGGCATTTTAAAACGCGGGATGTCCCGCTTATAAACCTCCGGCTTGTAATTGTAGGTTTCCTCATCTGGCTCGTTAAAGTCTGCCTTGGCCTGTCCCTCCCCAATGGAGTCGAGTATAACCACGGTGCCAATTGAGCCAACAAGGAGTAAGAGGACAACGGCGTTCCCGAGTGGTGATTTAATAAATGTAAGCATCGTAGTCAGAGATTAGGGGATGAGGAGTTTCGCCGGATCATTCACTTGGGATACAATGATCTGGAATGGATTCCTGATGCTCAGGTCGGCTCGTTCGCCGTTCGGCTTGCCGGTAATCGCGATGTAGGCGATGCTATCAGACTGAGGGGGGATGATGCCCGATGCGTCCGTGATTGAGGGAAAGTAGAGATTCTGCCCAATCCTGACGGCTATCATTTGCGGCGTGTAAAAGACCGCTTCTTCGGATTCGTTCCGTAAGCTGATCTTGAAAACAAGCGTGTCGTACTGGTTGAATCGATAAATGTCATCGATGCGGACATTAAAGTCCCGGTATTCCGTGGTCAGGTTTTGCGGGGCAATATGTTGGATCTCTTCATCCAACATATTCGGGTAGGCTTCGCTGATCAGGTGGTAGCTTTTGGCGCGATCCAGCAAATCAACCAATGCACTCGGCGTAGCCTTGCGTATGACGGCGGGTTGGGCTCCATAGCCTGATTCAACCATCGCCGTTTCACCGGAATCCACCAAGCGAACTGTCCGGTAAGGAATCTCGTCCTCATGATGATAGAAATTAAAAACGTAGGTCTGATTCTGATAAACCACGTTGAGCGCTCCCCTTGCATTGGGCTCGGTAGCCCGGACGGAAAAGAAGTAGCGGCCTTCAATGTAACTGAGTAGTACCGGCGCCTTGTTCTTGGGGTCACTGCTGACGTTAGCCCCATCGATGGATGACAACGGTCCCGGAAACGTGATCGTGGTCGGCGTATTGCCAATGGGGATGTTGTAGACGGTTTGCGGATTGAGCGCATACTGCTTGATAACATCACGGTTATAGCGGTCTACCTCCGCCAACAATAAGGCTGGCGTCAGCCAAAGAAACAAGTGAATGAGACGTAGATTCATGGTGCAATTACAGTAAAATTTTGTCCTCAAAGGATGTGACCGCTAAAGGAAAACGCTTGTTATCGAGCATGTTCGGGTTGCGGTGCAAAACGAGGGTGAGCGTAAATTCCGGGTCTTCGACAAAGGTCTTACCTTCAAAGGTTCCGGTTCGGATCAGTTGCCCTTTTACCTGGGCGAAGACTTGTTCTTCTCTGGTTTCGAGAATCTTGATTTCAAAGACTTCAACTTTCTGGTGAATGTCCTTCTCCCGAAATTCCTTGGATGCTTGCGAATGCAAGTCGCGTGCGTGCTTCAAGGCTTTATCCAGAAATAGTTTGTCGAGTAATTCAGGCATATCGAACCCGTTGGGATTCTGCGAAAACAGGGCGTAAGTTGCCCATAAAGCCAGTTCTTCGTGCACACGAGTCGCCTCCTGAAAGTCCAAAGTTGGAGCCACGGAAAAAGTTCCTGCGCCATCCATGACAACGATACGTTCACGAGTGCGATAGGCGTTGATGATGAAAAAGGGCTGGATGACCACAAGGCCGAGTAAGAGAAGCGATACGAGAAACCACATGCGGGCCGCCCATGCGTTGTCCGTGAACAACTTCAGGGGATGGAACTGCTTTTGCGGCAGACGCTTTGCTCCACGCTCCTGCGCTTTTGTCGGGTCAGGCTTGGAGTAGTCTAATGTTTCTGGATTATCTGAACTCATACATCAATTACGGGTTTCGCGGCGGTTCCAAGGGCGAACAGTTTGGCCGCATGTTGACTTCCCGTTGGATCACTTGGAGATACGGGAAGCATGGGGTTCGTAGGCTCCGGTGGCGCTGGCAAGGCTGGTTGACTTTCGCTCGTAAGCTCAAGTGCGCCCCCTTGAAGAGCTGGCTGTTGAAAGTGTCTGAGTGCGGGGCCTAGTTCGGTTGATGAATCTCCGCCGTATGCGGGGGGTGGTTCGCCAGTCGTGTATCCACCAGAACCACCAATACTGTCGTAGGTTGATGATGGAGCTGGCGCCGGGGCCGGGTTACTTGGTGGAGTTTCACTTTTCGGGGCCGATTCGCCATTTCCTCTAAAGCCCATGCTTCCTCCCATGTAGGTTGCAAATGCGGCGGCGCCAGTTACGGCGCCGGTAATCCCCTGCAAGATGGCGCCGCTGGAAAAAAGAATAAACATGATCGTCGGCGTTGCCAGAGTCCCGATCACCAGAATTAACGACGCCATTATGCCCATGATAAGGGAACCAAAACTCATCATGTAGAGCGATGTTCCTGTATCGTTTCCGGTAAAAGTGGATGCGCCGGAAAAATCCTTAATAACTGCCATTGCAGCGAGATTCGTTATCGCAAAGCCAATAGGCCATGCCATGACAGCCATGATGTTTGAAATCAGCTTTACGCCGATATTACCGAGTGAGGGGAAAATGAATAGCGACAAGCCAATGGGCAGGAATAGAAAACCCAGCCACGTTAATACATATTGCAATATATAGAAAGGAACCTGAAAGAGCGCCGCTAGCGTAATCCCTAGCTTTGCCACTCCGTAGACAACACTCAAATAAAGCGAGTTGACGATACGATCCACTCCCCAGCCTTCAGCTTCCGGGTCTTCATCGATCGTATTAATCAACGCCTCGGTAACGGCGAATGGTTCGCTTGCATAATCTTCGTTGATAATTTCTGCGGCCTGAGCGAACCCGCTGTTGAGCCCGTCAAACCAGAAGCGTACCGATGATATTAATGCAATTAGAAGGAAGCAGATGAAAATAGGCTTAACCATTGCCACCATGTCTGCCTCGGTATCTGAAAGCCGAACCAATCGAACAATGAGTCCAGCAATCAGAATAAAGTAAGGCACAAACATGAGCCCTTCTTGCAGCTCAAGAATCGTGCTTTGAAAGTCTTCAAGATATATCGGGCCGAGAAGGTTCATGATCCTAAAATTGAATTATTGTGAGTCCTGAATGCCTTTAAAATAATCGCTGCCCGTAGTTCGGGTTCCATTTGCGGCGGAAGCCTCAACTTTGAAATCGATGCCCCCGTGCTCCTTCATTTTCTCAATGATGTACTTCTTGCGAAGGCTTTGTAGTTCTTGAACGCGAGAACCAGTTTGATCACGAAGTTCACCAAAGGCTTTACGCTCCTCGCGAGTCATCGATTCATGTTCTTTGATGTATCGACTCCGCTGTTCCATGTATTCAGCCGAGAGCGTTTCGATTTCCTCAATATACGGGTCTTCGATGATAACATTCTCCTTGCCTTCAACGATGATGTTGATTGTCCGGGCGGGTTGTCCCTTTTCGGCAATGGCAATTGTAGCTTCCTGCTGATCATCGCTGCATCCGTAGAAAGCCAGCGACACAGTTAATATAAATATTCCGATGCTTCTCATAACTGGTAGGTTTTTTAGTTTTCGGAGCTGGTGAGCCCCGTTAGATACTGTTGCAAAGATTGATAGGCGGCGTGCTGGTCCTGTAACTGCGCCTTAATGGAGACGGATTTTGCTTTTGCCTCTTGGTTTTCACCCAGTTCCTTCAATGCGTTGTACTGCTGGTATTGCTTTTCGCGCTCGGATATCAGCAAAGCGATTTGGCCGTTCTGAGCGTTCACAATGGCGGAAAGCTTCTGCACTTCCGCGTCGGTGGCGGCGTTTTTCAATTCGGTCAGAGTGAGGGCCTGGTTTTCCTGAAGCTCCAGCAAGCGCGCATCGATCTCTGTGGCGGCTTCAACGTAGTTGGTGTACTGCCGATCCACTGCGGCATACTTCTTTAAAGCAGCATCGTTGATGTTTACCGCTTGGCCGGTGACGGTTACAGAGGGGACTTCCTCGAACAAACCGCCATGAGTTTCATCAAGACTGTCAGAACCATCTGCCTGCTCAATGACTTCGTTCCACGGAATGCCGTAGTTGAGGTCATCAATAAAGTCATCGACCGACAACACTTCCAAGGAAGGCAGGTTGACCGCAATCGGGTCGCCCATCCAGTCTTTCATAATGGTTTCCACTTCAAGCTGCTGGGTCATCGTATCAATTTGCTGAGTCAGTTGTTCGTACTGCTGCTGCCACTCGGCTAAGACTTCGCCGTGATTAGCGATGTCTTGTATTCTCGCCGCAATTGTCTGCGCGGTATGTCCGGGGTCGGTTACGACCCATTGCGCACGCGCCGAAAGCGCGCATAGCAAGATGGAGAAAAATAGAATAAGCTTCATGCGATTACCTTGCTTTTAAGTAGATGACTCGCTCGTCCCTGAGTTCGCCGTTGATTTCCTGTTCGGGAATAACAATCGGAACGAAGGTTTCCGTTTCGTCCTGATCGCCATACTGCTGCTGCATTTGCTGGTTCTGCATGATCCAGTACTGCTGTTTGACGCTTTGGTTGAGCGCCGCTTCGTAGCCGCTGCGGTAAGCAAGGCGCTCGCTTTCCTCGGCATAAGCGTTGGCTCCCAAGGCCGCCAAAGCGCCTATCGCCGCGCCCCCGGTTGTCCATGCGGCGTCGCCGTCTGAGGCTTCATAGGCGGTGAATGCGCCGAGTGCGCTTCCGCCGACTACGGTTGCGCCCTTACCGACATCGCTACTCGCGCAACCGGCAAGCAACGCGCTGACGATAACTAGGACAGAGAATATATGGTGACGCCCTGTTGGGGGAAAGTGTGTCTTCATTGGGTAATGTTCTCCTTTTCAGGCTGGGCCTTGGTTTGGTTGTAATAGGTCTGCGCTTGTATATTCAGGGCGGTTCCACAAAGAGGCGGTCTGGCTCCAGGTGCGTAGTAGCACACACTGGAATACTTGTGCCCCTCGGCTTGTTGCTCTACGAGTGGGTAATCCATGATGGATTCCTGCACTGATGGCGGTAGCCCGGTGTCCTGCGCAATCTCCTGAATGTCGGCCTTGTCCAACTGACGCATCAATAGATGCTGCTTGGAATTACCCATGACGACGGAGCGAATGCGCGAGCTTTTGAAGCGCTCGTATTGTTGCACGATGGAACAAGTCCAGCATGAGAACTTGCGAAGCTGCGCGTATGCTTCGGAAACCGTTTTCTCGCCTCCCGGCACATCAAGGAAGCGCGAGACTTCTTCAAAGATGATCCGTTTGCGCAAGCTGCGCGGCAGTGAAATGATATGCTGCCGGGCGAATGAGGTAATGAGCAATCCAGCGGCAGTGCGTAGTTCCACGGCTTCGTCGCCCAATTGCCCTAACTCAAAATGAGCAATCCGATTTTTCAAATCGATGTTGGTGGCGCCATCGAACAGTTTACCGTAACTGCCGGTAGCAGTCCACGCCGCCATGAGGGTAGCCAGCTCGTCAATTTCCTCCTTGGGGTGATACGAGCTGCGCCCGAATCGCATCAGCTCAATCAATTGAGAGTGGATCGGATATTCTTCGGGTTCAAAGTAGGCAAAAGCGGTGTCCTTCACGTAATCGCTCGTGTCGGCGTGCTTGGCAAACTCGACAATCTTGTCCGGTTGGATCGAGTTGAAAAATTCCAAAGCTTCCTCGTTCTCTGAGGCAAGTAAGTCCCGGAATATGCTGAATGCTTCGACAAAGCTGGTCTTGGTCTGAATCTTCTCCTGCTTCCATAGGTAGGTGGCGCACGCCATCTTGCGGACCTCAGGCATACGGTCACGGTGCTTGTTACTCCACGATTCAAATTGGTCCCGGTAGAGCAAATCGATGTAGTGTCCAATCTGCGCCTGCCTGACCTGCTGCCGCTCCTGCGAATCGGGCACGCCAATCATACGTGAAACCAAGGCGACGCCAGAGGATATTTGCAGGCGGGTCAGCGGCATACCTGCCGTATCGAGATAATTGATAACGAGGTCGCTATCGGGTTGGATAATGATTGGTACCCCTCCAAGGTTATTCGTGAAGCTTTCGTACGATAGCCCTTCTTCAATGATAACCGTGTAGGCGAATTTGTGAGCGGTTTGCGATAGAAGGTCTTCCATGAAGACCGATTTACCGGCGCCACTGATGCCAAACAAAACCGTATGTTGTGGGGTTCCGCCGACAAAGGTGTTGATGCCAACAAGATTGCTCTGGTTGCCATCATAGAGCGCTTCGGCATTATCCAGATAGCCGGTGAAGGTCGCGGAAAAGGGCAATAAATCGGCCAAGTAGCCGTCTTCGGCATACTCGTCGCGGTGGGTGTAGCTGGAACCAGTCCAGCCCGGCCATGAGGCAAAGAACAGCTTCTTGCTACTGGCAAAAAGGGTGTTCTGGTAAATCTCGGCTCCGTTCATCTGAGCGACGGCCTGCTTGAGTTCGGCTGTTTTGGCGCGAAGGGTTTCCAAGTCCTTCGCCCAGGTGCGAATAATATAGGTAACGCTGAACGGCTTCGTGTAGCCCTGCGCAAGCGCGTCGATGGTTTTCTCTTTCTTCTGGATGGCCGTGGCGTCCGATTGGCGCCCCTTGTGCCGGTGCTCGTTTTTGAGCCGGTCGGCTTCCTTTTCCTCCTTGCGGATAATCTGCCGAATGTCGAGGGGTTGAATATTGACGGTGATCTGATAATCCAGTGACGGCAGACTCGTCAGGTTATGGATGATGCCGGGGTAGGTTTCGCTGGGCCAGCGCTGGACCGTAAAAATGCTGTGGTAATAGCCGTCAAATTCCAAAGCGGCCTTGTCCGCCGAACGTATGTCACAATGCAGGCAATTTTCCTGAATCGTGTATCGCTCGTCGAAACTACGTTCGTAGTCGTAGTCAAAACTCTCGGAAAGTGAGGGGTTAAGGAACTGCTTGCAATAGGCGTAGTGTTCCACGTCATTCATGGGGGCAACGGATGTGTCCGCACCCAAGATGTTGCGCATCTGATTTTCCCGTTCGCTAAAATGCGTCCTCAAACTGTCGAGCTGCGCGTCATAGAATTTGCGCAGTCCGGGCTTGGATTTCAGGTTGCCCGAGTAACTTTCCATTTCACAGACAATGAAAATGACAAGGTGCTCGCGCCTGAGTTGACGCGCTAGCATCCTTGACCAGTAGCGCGAGAAACGCTCATTGCGAATGGCCTTCAAATAGTCGTCCTGGCAATGATCGAGTGTTTCCTGATAATACTGCGTCAACGCGTGGCGGTAATCATTGTTGCAAGTCCATTGCACTTGCATCGACTCATTCGATCCCAGCGAATTTAGCAGGTGCCGTATTTTACGTTTGTACTCATTTTTGAGGCTCACGCTGCCGCCTCGCAAATCAGGCGTTTCGACCACGAAACCCTTGGCGACACGGCAGCCCTTTTCCAGTGAGCCGAAAATGAGCATGTCATCGGCAAACCAGCCATTGGGCGCCTGACTACTCATAGAGCCCTCCTAGATAGCGTGGATTAACCGGCTGATTCGCCTTCACAAATGAGAAGCCCGATGAGGTAATATTGTGGAGCCAATCACGGTCATATCCTCGCGGTTTGTTGTGACGAAGCGTGAAGACATAGATGGTGGGCAGCGCCAAGAATGGCGCCGCCACCAATATTGAAGCGACTAATCCAAGCCCAATAATGCTAAAGGAAATCATGCTTACCGATAGCGCCACAACGACGCCAATAATCGGATAGAGAAAGAGATTCCCTGAGAGGCCAAATGCCTGGCCTTTTGAATCATTCGCCGCATTGGTGCGGGTACGCTCAAGCTGCTCCATAATAACTGATGAGGTTAATGGAAATAATTTCTACGGCCTGAGGCCGTATTAGAACGAGGGCGTGACAACGGCGTCGCCGAGGCCAGCGAGCACGAAAAACGAGGACATGATGAGCCCAGCGCCAGCGATGATCACACCGCCGAATATCGATGAGTAGCCTTCTGAATCGCCATCCGAAATCTTTCGGGCGCCACGCCACACAAGGAATACTCCGTAGACAAATCCGAAGAAAAAGATAACGCCTAACGCCAGAGAAAACATATCTTTGAGGTCAGTCAGCGTGGCTTGTGCGAGGATGGGTGTAAGCGTTGTTGCATTCATAGATATTGATATTTTGATATTTATTTTTAGTTTCTATGGCCCATTGGACTTAGTATATTATCTTCTTATCGATCTATCCTAAACCCGGGAACAACACTTAGATCGTTAGCCCTCTAAAAGTATTCCAGTTATTTCCGCCCTTAACAAAATAATTACATTTATCGGATCTCAAACCATACTAGATTAAATGATAAACGCCGATCATATTACAAAAATGAAAGGTCATTTGCTGGCCAATATCCGGGGGCAAAATACCGCCATCGATAAAGCCTGCTCCGTGCTGGAACGTGGAGCTTTCAAATTATCTTCCCCGGATCGTCCGTTAGGTTCTTTTCTGTTCGTGGGGCCAACGGGTGTTGGCAAAACTGAACTGACCAAGTGTTTTACGCATTACCTTTTCCCCGGTGATAATCGCCTCATCCGTTTCGATATGTCCGAGTATCAAAACAAGGAGCAATTGGAAGTACTCCTTGGTGACGGCAACAATGCACAAGGGCAAATGGGTCGCCAGTTCGATTTGAACCGGGATGCCAGCGGCAATCTTCAAGGCGGAACAATCCTGCTTGATGAAATTGAAAAAGCGCATCCCGATTTGCTGCTGATTCTCCTGCAAATACTGGAAGACGGTCGCTTGACCTTGCGGGACGGCACGCTCCTGAATGTCTCGAATTTCTTTGTGGTGCTCACTTCTAACATCGGTGCCGCCGAAGCAATGGAGATGCGAAAATCGAGCGTCGAAACCGTTGAACGCGTCGTGTTCAACTTGGTCAAAGAGAAGCTTCGGCATGAGCTTGTCGGGCGTATTACTGAGCAAATAGTATTTCGTCGGCTGGAATATGAGGTGCAAGTCGAGATCGCTGGACTCTTACTTGCTCGCGAAATCGAGCGGTTGAATCGTCAATTCGATACGCAGATTTCGTTCAACAAAACCGTCTTGGAATTTGTGCTCATCGAAGGTTTCGATGCCCGCTTTGGTGCCCGGCCCCTGCGCCGGTGCATTGAACGCTTGATTGGCGACGCCCTCGTTGAACAACTCAAGCTAGGCAATCAGCCTGCCGGAATGCTGGTTGTCGATTCCGACGCCGGTAAGCTGCGTTTGCAGACTGAAAGCCATCCCGCCTAGCGGTTCGCCAGGCGGGACAAGTGGGCTTTTTAGATTTAAAAAATTTGCAGTATTTTTGTTTGAGGGTTTTCTGGAAATATTTCGTTTAAGAGGTCATGAAACAGAATGATTTCGACCAAATAATTCGTCGCATGAAGGATGCGACAGTTCCTGATTGCCCGCCTTCACTTGAGAACAATGTGCTGCGACGAATCCGGATCACTGCGGATGAAACAACTCAGTCAATCTCCGAATGGTTGTTTGGGCTGGTCCCTCAACCGCAGTTCATTCTTTCTGCTGTTGCACTTACATTGACCGTCAGCCTGGGGAGCACTATCATTTCCACCAATTTGCAGGCCGATGTTACACAAAAGAAAGCATTGGCATTAACAGCACTTGATTTTGATGTATTTCAGGACAATGACTACCTCAACTTAAATAATGATAATCCATGAGCTGCGATTGTAATAAAAAAAACAAAACGGTGATTATATTCGGATTAATCGCAGGCCTCGTTTTTCTTTGCGTTCTTGTATCCTCACTTACTTCCAATCTACTTACCCATCAAACAGATTGGACCAAGCAATATGAGCGGGATGGACACCAATGGCTCCATCATGAACTGAACCTTACTCCTGAGGAACTCGCGGCGATCAATACGTTCGAGCCCGATTACCGAAATGAGCGTGCGAAATTGCAGCATCAATTTCAGTCTAAAATCGAGCAGCTACGTCAGGAAATTGTCAGTTCGGACGAATTTTCTAATGAGGCAAGAGTGATTATTCACGAACTTCACATTATTCACGGGCAACTACAGGAGTTATCGATTCAGCACTACTATCAAATGATGAGTGTATTGCCACCAGAAAAGCAATCTCGCCTGAGAGATATCGCAGCGAAAGCACTGAGCGTTCCGCAGTAATGTTTACATGGAATCTGAGCCCAAAGACGAGGAGCTGATTGCAAAGATTGGCCATGGAAATGAAAATGCGCTCGTTCATCTGATGGTACGCCACAAACAGGCAGTATTTCAGTTTATTTACCGATATCTATGCAATCCGAATGACGCAGCAGAAATCACCGAAGAAACCTTTTTGAAGGTGTATCAAAATGCCGCCCGATTTAAGGTCAAGGCGACACCCAAGACCTGGATTTTTGCCATCGCGCTCAATTTGAGTCGTGATCGTATCCGCAAAGAGAAGAAACGTAAAGGACATCTATCTCTACATGCTGCGTCGGAAGAAGGGCATGCTGGCTGGAGTCTTGAGGAAAGGTTGCAATCCAGTACACCCGCCCCCTTACAGAGCATAGAGTCGAGCGAAGAATTGATTCGCATCCAGAACGAGATAGCACAACTCCCGGAGAAGCTTAAGTTCCCGTTCATCTACTGCATTCTGGAAGAGCACTCCTACGACGAATGCGCCGCTATTATCAAGACTAGTCGTAAAACTGTAGAAACGCGAATCTATCGGGCTCGTCAGATCCTTAAGTCTCAGCTCGAATAAGGTTTAGAAGAAATCTTGAGGGTTTAGTCAGTTTTCTTCGTTAAAGCATTATTCACCCGGGTAAGCTATTTCCCGCCTCACAAAATCAAGATGGTACTCTTGTCGTCAGTAGCGATTCGTTTTTTCATTTAAAAAGTAAATTATATCTATGAATAAAAAGGCAGATATTTATCGTATGGTGACGCCTAATCATCTCTGCCCTTGGGGAATCAAGGCGTGGGACCTCCTCAAGCGCAACGGCTACAAGGTTAACGACCACCACATCGAATCGATGGAGGCCAATAAGCGGTATAAGGAGGAACACGGCGTAAACGAAACGCCGCAAATCTACATCGAAGGTGAGCACATAGGGGGATATGATCTACTACGCGAGCGCTTGGGGCTTGGTCCTGACCCGAAGGAGGGAGAGACCTACCAACCGATCATCGCGATTTTCGCGGTCGCGCTGGGCATGGGCCTTACCACGACATGGGCCTTTCTTGGCAGCATTGATTTGGTTAGAGTAATTGAGTTGTTCATTGCCTTTAGCATGTGCGCACTGGGGATTCAAAAGCTGAAAGACCTACAGTCGTATACCAACGGTTTCGTGCAATACGATTTACTGGCTCAGCGCTACGTGCCTTATGCCTCGGTTTACGCTTATATTGAGACGCTGGGCGGCATCTTGATGATAGCCGGTTTGCTGACCTGGATCGTCGCACCAATTGTTTTTATCGCGACTGCAGTTGGGGCGATTTCGATCATTAAAGCAGTATACATTGAAAAGCGGAACTTAAAGTGCGCCTGCGTCGGTGGCGGGAGCGATGTGCCTCTGGGCTTCATCTCGTTGACCGAGAATCTTATGATGATGGCGATGGCCATTTGGATGATGATTCAGGCGGTTTAGTTAGAGAGTTGTCAGAGGGTATTCGAGCAAGGACAGAAGAATGGCAGAACATCAGCACGCCAATGACAAAAACTCCCTTAGTTTATGGGGCGCCGTATCGATGGGCACTGGCGTAATGATAGGCGCTGGAATCTTCGCGCTTACCGGACAAATTGCAGAGCTCGCGGGGACTTGGTTCCCGTTAGCTTTTTTCGTCGCTGCGGTTGTGGCGGGTTTCAGTGCTTACAGCTATGTGAAGATGGCGCAAATATACCCTTCTGCCGGAGGAATTGCAATGTTTCTCAAAAAAGCGTACGGCCGTGGTCTGATGACCGGCGCCTGTGCCTTACTGATGTATTTCTCCATGGTGATCAACGAGAGTCTGGTTGCCCGCACATTTGGCACATACGTCCTTCAGATTTTCGATGCCAAGGATGCTCAATGGCTTATTCCCGCACTGGGCGTTGGTCTGCTCTGCTTTGCTTTTTTTGTCAATATTCTCAGTAATAAGTTTATCCAGACCTTCTCGTTTGCCACAGCTTTCGTCAAAATCGCGGGGTTGGCGGTTCTGGCTATAGGTGGTTTGTGGGCTACCGGTTGGTCTTTTGAAAGTGTTTCCGTTGAACCACAGGATACTGGAATTACGAGCTTTCTTGGGGCAGTCGCGCTGGCTATCCTCGGTTACAAAGGCTTCACCACCATCACCAATAGCGGTGGTGAACTGAAGAATGCCAACGAGAACGTCGGACTCGCCATTATTTGGTCCATCTCCATTTGCGTCGTGCTTTATGTTTTCGTCGCGCTGGCGGTCGGGGCGAATCTAACGATTGAAGAAATCGTGAAGGCAAAAGACTACTCTTTGGCTGAAGCCTCGCGCCCGGCGTTTGGCCAATTCGGAGTGTGGTTCACGGTTGGATTCGCCATCATTGCGACGGTATCAGGCGTCATTGCCAGTGTCTTCGCCGTATCTCGTATGCTGGCCATGCTAACTTCCATGCAACTGGTGCCTCATCGGCATTTCAAGCTACCCGGAAATCTTCAGCGGCACACACTTGTTTACACCGTTTCCATTGCCATTCTACTAACCATCTTTTTCGACTTGAGCCGGATTGCTTCGCTCGGTGCGGTGTTTTACATCGTGATGGATATCTGTATTCACTGGGGTGTGCTCAGGCACTTGCGCGAAGACGTACAGGCTAAGGCATGGGTGCTCATTACCGCAATAAATCTGGATGTGGTTATTCTTATTGCTTTTCTTTCGGTAAAAGCCCAGTCGGATATGCTGGTGGTTTGGATTTCCCTTATTGGCCTCGTCCTGGTTTTCGTAGCTGAAAAGTGGTTCCTAAAACTGCACGAATACGATGAGGATGACCCACACTACTCAAAGGAGACAAGCTCATCATGATTGCTGCAATTGTCCTTGTCATTATCCTTATCGTTTTTGCCATCGCCTTTCATTACTGGGCTTTGGGAGCATTATTGAAACTATTACCGGATGAATGCGGACCAAATCGGCATTTTCTCCATGCGGTAGGCGTTTTACTACTGGTCATGGGCATCCACGTGACAATTATTTTCTGCTTCACTATCGTATTTTGGTCCGGCACCCAGTATTTGAACTTGGGAAGTTTGAACGTGGGCGGCGCTACATCCTTCATGGATTATTTCTACCACTCAGCAGTCAGCTATTCTACTTTGGGATTGAGTGAAGTGCCAGAGGGGCACTTGAAGATTATGACAGCTTTCGAATCGCTAGCAGGGATCATGCTATTAACATGGTCAGCAACCTTTTATTACACTGTCATCGGAAGAAATTCTAAGCAGTGATTATATTTTCTGCCATACCCAGAAAATTCCTACTGATTTTTTGAGGGTTTTAACCGGCGACTACGTTTAAGCAGTCATTCATGAAACCAATTTTCTTTAAAGCCCTCAAAGTGATGCCCGTGTGCGTGCTATTTTTATTATCGCTAGCATATAGGGTTGCTTTTGCAACTGATGAAATTGCGTCACCATCGGAGTTGACCGATCTGCAAAGCTACCTGACACAGGCGCTAGCGGAAAATCCGCAACTAGATGCTTTTGAAAAGCGTTACGAAGCTGCAATACAGCGTATCCCACAGGCATCCGCCTTACCAGATCCGATGTTTCAAGTAACCCACTTCGTTGAGTCGGTGCAAACACGAACCGGACCACAGGAAAACGTGTTCATGCTTAGCCAGAAGATACCGTGGTTCGGTAAATTGAGCAGTCGGGAAAATGCCGCTTCAGCTGAAGCTGAAGCGCTCTGGTATGCTTACCAAAGCCAGCAGTTAATGTTAGCTCGCATGGTATCGGTAGCCTTTTATGAATATGGCTACACCCAAGAGGCAATTCGCCTGACAGAAGAAAATCGCGATCTACTCCGCAAGCTGGAACCCATCGTTGAAGAAAAAGTAAGAACTGGGGGCGACCTTAATGCGTTACTGCGTCTGAAGGTCGAAATTGGAAAAATTGATGACCGGTTACAATCCTTGCGACAGAAACGCATCGCTCAATCGGCCAAACTTGGCGAACTCCTTGCTTTGCCTGAATCAACGTTATTGCCTTGGCCTAAGTGGGCAGCTCCAGAAACCGTTTCACCGGATGGCTTATCTTTAGTGGCTGCTATTCGGGAAAATAATCCAGAATTACAAATGCTGGAGCGAAAAATTTCCAGTGCGGAGGCCCGCCGTGAAATTGCCCGCTTGGAAAGCTTTCCCGATATTACATTGGGATTTAATTATATCCAGACCGGCGACCCCGTCGTGAACCCAACGACTCCAGACGCCGGGAAAGACCCTTGGGGGTTTACGGTCGCGGTAAATATTCCTATTTGGTTTGAGAAATACGATGCCGCAAAAGCGGAAGCATTGGCCAACCAGCGTTCTTTTGAGAGCGAGTATAACAATCGGCTGAACGCGCTTCGTGCGGAACTGTCCACGAGCTTAGCAACGCTGGAAGACGCAAATCGGCGCCTTAAACTCTACGGTGATGAGTTGCTTGGCTTGGCAGAGCAGGCGGTGGAAAACAGCCGCGCAAGCTATGAATCGGGGAGGACGGGGATACTTGAAGTGATCGATAGCGAGCGTTCGCTGCTGGATCTGCAACTGCTCTTTTGGCGCGCCGCATCCGATGCTTGGCAGCAGCGCATCACCATTCAAACCCTGGCCAATTTGCCTATCCTAGGAACCTTTCACGCAACTCAGAACAATGAATAAGAAACATATTTTAATCCTTGGCAGCTCAATTGCTGCGGCCCTGGTCGTTGGCATTGGGGTAGGACGCTTCGCCTTCAGTAACGCACCCGCGCACGACCATTCAGCCGGTGTGACTGAAACGGTAGAAAAGAATACTCAGAAGGCGACAGAGCCGACCATCTGGACATGCTCAATGCATCCGCAAATACGACAGTCGGAACCGGGAAAATGCCCGATTTGCGGCATGGATTTAATTCCCTTGGTTAACGACGCAAGTGCGGATGATGACCCACGTGTTCTAAGCATGAGTGAGGCCTCTCGCGCCTTGGCAAATATTCAGACATCGGAAGTCTTTCAAGAGTATCCGGAGGCAGAAATCCGTTTGGTAGGCAAGCTCGATTATGACGAAACCCGGGAGAAGTCCCTCACTGCGCGTTTCCCTGCGCGGATCGACGAGTTGTTTGTCAATTTCACCGGCATACCCGTTAAAACGGGTGAGCATTTGGCTAAGGTCTACAGCCCGGATTTACTCACTGCGCAGCGCGAACTATTGACGGCCTACCGAGCCGATCCGAATAGTTCCATCACTCGCGCCGCCCGCGATAAACTGCGTCTCTGGGATCTGCTTCCCGAACAAATCGACGCCATTATCGAAAGTGGCGAAGCCAAGGATCATTTTGTGCTGAAGGCGCCTGTAGGAGGAGTCGTGGTGGCAAAACACGTGAAAGAAGGCGACTACGTAAAAACGGGCGAACCACTCTTCAAGATCGTTGATCTTTCAGTGCTCTGGGCTTACTTAGATGCTTACGAGTCCGACCTGCCATGGTTGCGCTATGGTCAGGATGTGGCCTTTTCCGTAGAATCCTTTCCCGGCGAAACCTTTCACGGGCAGATCGCTTTCATTGAACCCGAGGTCAACCGCAAAACGCGAACGGTTCCCATCCGTGTCAATGTCCCAAACAAGGATGACCGTCTTAAACCGGGCATGTTCGTTCGTGCCGTTGTCGAATCACGTTTAGCTGAAGATGGAAAGGTTTATGCGCCGGAGTTTGCAGGTAAATGGATTAGCCCAATGCACCCGGAAATCGTGAAAGACGGCCCGGGTCAATGCGATATCTGTGGCATGGATCTTGTGCCTGCCGAGGAGTTGGGCTACGTTAATAACGCTAAGAAATCCGTCCCTGTTATAATACCTAGTTCCGCCGTTATGAGAACAGGAAAGCGCGCCGTCGTTTACGTGGAAAAGCCTAATGCGGAACGCCCAACCTACGAAGGACGTGAGATCGTGCTCGGCCCACGAGCTGGTGACAACTACATAGTCGTCGCCGGGTTGGACGAGGGCGAGCGAGTCGTGACCAAGGGAGCCTTTAAGATCGACAGCGCCCTGCAAATTCAGGCTAAGCCGAGCATGATGAACCCAGAAGGCGGAGGCCCCATGCCCGGCCACAATCACGGTGGCCAAGCGCAGGCAGGGACTGGCAATGACCACTCTCAGCATCAGGGAATGACGATGGTGGAAATTCCCGCTGACATGCTCTCGAAGCTTCTCGGGCCTTACTTGGAAATGCAGGCCGCGCTAGCGGCGGACGATTTGGACACCGCCAAGGCGCAGGCTAAAGCGATGATGGTGATTACCGGTCATAGTGGCAGCTTGCCCGAGTTGCTTCACGATATGCTCGCAGCCGAAACACTGGATGCATTTCGCCTACCTTACTTTGAGAGACTATCCAATGCATTTATCGAAGCGGCGAAGAAAAGCCCAGATAACTTGGAACTAGACTTGATTGTGATGCATTGCCCAATGGCGAATAACAATGCTGGTGCGGATTGGCTGCAATCGTCAGAGCCCCTGCGGAATCCATATTTCGGCGAAATGATGCTGAAATGCGGCGAGGTGAAAGAAACGATCAAAATCCGTCAGGAGTCGGCAAGCCATGCCCATTGAGCCATCCCGCAATCCGATCAATTTGCTGATCCGGTTCTGTCTGGAAAATAAATTGGTCGTCATTCTTTTCGCAGTCGTGTTGATTCTCTGGGGCACAGCCGTTGCTCCATTTGACTGGGAGTCCGACATGCTACCACGTGATCCTGTACCGGTCGATGCCATACCGGACATCGGCGAGAATCAGCAAATCGTATTTACCGAGTGGATGGGGCGCTCTCCGCAGGATATTGAGGATCAGATTACGTATCCCTTGACGACTGCCTTGCTTGGCCTTCCTGAGGTCAAAACCATCCGCAGTTACTCGATGTTTGGGTTCTCGTCGATTTATATTATCTTCAAAGACGACGCGGAGTTTTATTGGACGCGGTCACGCATCCTTGAAAAACTTAACAGTCTGCCTTCGGGAACACTACCTCAAGGCGTCTCGCCGCAACTTGGCCCTGATGCGACCGCTCTAGGGCAGGTATTCTGGTATACCCTCGAAGGCATGAGCCCGGATGGAGAGCCCACCGGAGGCTGGGACTTGGACGAGCTTCGCAGCACACAGGACTGGTATGTCCGCTATGCCCTGCAAGGAGTGGATGGTGTCGCTGAAGTCGCTTCCATCGGCGGCTATGTCAAAGAATACCAGGTCGATGTCGATCCTGATGCGCTGCGTACTTATGATATCGCCCTGCATGAGGTCTTTGACGCGGTTCGAGGGAGCAATCTCGACGTCGGGGCTCGCACGATTGAAATCAACTCTGCTGAGTATGTCATTCGTGGGTTAGGTTTTATCGAAAGTCTCGACGATTTGCGTAAGACCGTCATCACGCAGCGCGATAATATCCCTATCACACTGGACGAAGTAGCCGAGATTGAATACGGTCCAGCACTGCGACGTGGCGCACTCGATAAGGCGGGCGCGGAAGCTGTCGGTGGTGTCGTCGTGACGCGCTACGGTGAGAATCCCCTGGCCGTGATCAAGCGCGTTAAGGAAAAGATTGCGGAGATATCGCCAGGCTTGCCCAAGAAGACGCTCGAAGACGGAACCATCAGTCAGGTGGAGATCGTTCCTTTCTATGACCGCACCGGTCTGATTTACGAGACGCTGGGTACTTTGGAGGATGCGGTCCGTCAGCAGATTCTCGTCACCATCATTGTCGTAGTCATCATGGTACTGCACTTGCGTAGCGCGTCCCTGATTTCAGGCGTCCTGCCGCTGGCAGTTCTGTTTTCTTTTATCGGCATGAAGCTCTTTGGAGTCGATGCCAACGTCGTTGCGTTATCCGGTATTGCCATCGCCATCGGCACCATTGTCGACATGGGCGTCGTCTTGATCGAGAACATACTTAAGCACCTCGATGATGCGCCACCGCAAGAAAATCGACTTGAGGTTGTCTATCGTGCTTGCACGGAAGTCGCCAGTGCCGTGGTCACGGCAGTCTTAACGACCGTTATCAGCTTTCTTCCCGTCTTCACGATGGAGGCAGCCGAGGGCAAGCTGTTCCGCCCTCTCGCTTACACCAAGACCTTCGCGCTGATTGGCTCGATCATAGTTGCCTTGACCATTATTCCGCCGCTGGCCCACTGGTTTATTGCCGGACGCTATCAGTCTCACCTGGCAAAATATGGCCTCTGGGGAGGAATCGGCATCATTGGCTTACTCGCGGCATTATTCGTTTCCTGGTTTCCCTGGTGGCTAGGACTCTTGATGGTCGTTGCCGCAGTCTTTCATTTAGCCAGTCCCAAAATCCCGGCAAAGGTGCAGCGCACGGTGCTCTTTGCCTTCAACTTCATTGTCGCTGTCCTGGTTGCACTCTGGCTCGCAGCCGACTGGAAACCACTCGGTCCTGAAGAACATATACACAACATCATTTTTGTCCTGATCACCGTTGGAGGACTCCTTGGTTTCTTCTACATTTTCATCAAGTTCTATGCGCGTATGCTTGCAGTGCTCCTGCGCATGAAAATCGTCTTCATCGGGCTTAGTGCATTAATCGTTGTCTTTGGCTTCACCGTCTGGGTGGGGTGGAGTAGTCTCTTTGGCTGGCTTCCCGAATCCGTTCAAAAGTCCAAGCCCTACGTGGCAATGGCCCATGCCGTTCCGGGTTTGGGGAAAGAGTTTATGCCCGCGCTTGATGAGGGTTCCTACCTGCTCATGCCGACAACGATGCCGCACGCTTCCATCGGCGAGGTAATGGATGTGCTCAGCAAGCAGGACATGGCAATCAATGCGATTCCTGAGGTGGATAGTGCAGTCGGAAAACTTGGTCGGGTCGAAAGCCCACTGGATCCCGCGCCTATCTCCATGATCGAAACCATCATCAGCTATAAATCCGAGTATATCACTGATGATAATGGTCGCATTCTGACCTTTGCTTATGATGAGTCCACTGACGATTTTGAACGTTACGCAAACGGTGAACTCATACCGGACGAAGACGGAAAGCCCTACCGCCAGTGGCGCGACGAAATCAAAAGCCCGGACGACATTTGGGAGGAGATTGTCAAAGCGGCAAGCATTCCGGGCACAACCTCAGCACCGAAACTCCAGCCTATTGCAGCCCGAATCGTTATGCTGCAAAGCGGGATGCGTGCTCCTATGGGACTTAAAGTATACGGGCCCGATTTAGAAACCTTGGAAGAAGTCGCTCTGGATATTGAAGGTCTGCTAAAGCAAGTGCCATCGATCAAAGCCGAAGCTGTTCTGGCCGATCGTATTGTCGGTAAACCCTATCTGGAGATCGACATCGACCGTGATGCCATTGCCCGCTACGGCGTGAAAATCAAGATGGTTCAGGACGTTATTGAAGTTGCAATTGGCGGTAAACCGATCACGCAGACCGTTGAGGGGCGCGAACGCTATCCGGTGCGGGTTCGTTATATGAGAGAATTACGCGACACCATTGAATCGATAGAGAGCATTCTTGTCGCCGCACCGGACGGCACTCAGATCCCGCTGCGAGAATTGGCTTCGATCAATTACGTTCGTGGGCCCCAAGTCATTAAAAGTGAGGATACCTTTCTCGTCGGCTACGTTATTTTTGATAAGCGTGACGGCTACGCTGAAGTTGAAGTGGTCGAGCAAGCTCAAGACTTTCTCCAGGAAAAAATTGAAAGTGGGGAGCTGAATATTCCGGCGGGAATCAGCTACAAGTTTACCGGCAGTTATGAGAATCAGGTGCGGGCCGAGAAGAAACTGAGGGTGGTTCTGCCCATCGCGCTTTTTGCGATCTGGCTAATCCTCTATTTCCAGTTCAAACGTATTTCCACGACCTTGCTTGTCTTCTCTGGTATCCTCTTCGCTTGGTCGGGCGGCTTCATCCTGATTTGGCTCTATGGTCAGCCTTGGTTCCTCGACGTGAGCCTGTTCGGGCACAACCTGCGGGATCTGTTCCAAATGGGCACAATCAACCTTAGTGTGGCCGTCTGGGTGGGCTTTCTTGCCCTTTTCGGTATCGCCACAGACAACGGCGTCATTGTTTGCACCTATCTCCAGCAGATTTTCACGGAGAAAAATCCAAAGACCCTGAGTGAGATCCGCGCTGCTACCGTCCAGGCCGGCGACCGTCGCGTGCGCCCGGCTATGATGACCAGTGCAACCACCATCCTCGCACTCCTGCCTGTTCTTACCTCGGTTGGTCGCGGCTCGGATATCATGGTACCGATGGCAATTCCGTCCTTCGGTGGAATGCTTCTGGCGATCCTGACCATCTTTGTCGTGCCTGTCCTTTACTGCGGACTGGCCGAGATAAAACATAATTTCAATTATTCGAAAAGAGATTCATGAAGGAGCAAGTCTTCTCAAAACGACAGCTTATTTGCTCAGCTTTAGCCGTTTACAACACAGCCAATTTCAACCAAACGCTTCACGCCGATGTGCATGGGACTCGTTACGAACAAATACTACTGTCAAAATCGCCTGGAGCCTATGGCCAAAATATGGGTGAAAACAGCGTTTCCCGTCGGCCAAAGCACCTACATGCGAATACTGTCAACGGCACCATATCTACAGCACTTGTTTGCAAGAGGCGGACTTTTCTATTCATCGCAGGCATTAGACTGTAGTTTTCTAGATTTTCTAACCCTGAAACGAGGAGCTAAACCATGCTGAGGGTTGCCCAATCGCTGGCCTGTATATATTACGTCTCAACAGATATACTTGTTGGATTTGCGCGAAGTATCGGCGTAAAATCACTGGGAAGCGGAAAGCGACATGCTAGATATAGTCCCGAAAAATCTGCAGCTTACACAGAAGAGTACACGAATGTGTTCTTGAGATTACTGGGAACTGAAACTTTTCAAGGCGATATCTGTGAGATTGGACCGGGCGACTCGATATCAGGTGCTATACTAATGTTCCTTCGAGGCGCAGATAGCGTTACTTTCTATGAGCGATTTCAATCAAAGCCGAGCCATCAACACACAGAACAGATAGCAAAGATACTATTTGAGCGAGAGTGCAAGAGATTGAGCGGAATGCCACACTCGGAAAATATTCAAGATCAAATCCAAAAGGTTCGTTTCTACAACGGCTCACCTGCAGAAGATCATTTTATTGGCACGACTCAACAATTTGATCTTATCCTAAGCAATAGCGTCATACAGCACGCATGTGATCCCATTAATCTACTACAGCTTTGCTACGAGCGCCTAAAACCTAGTGGAAGAATGATTCATGTGATCGATTTGCGTAACGCAGGCCTACTGGAATCATGGGGGGAATTAGCATGGCTAAGAACCCCACCTTGGTTGCATCGATTAATGATTCGGCACACAGGGCGACCTAATCGCATCCGATTTAACGAATACCGGAATTGGTTAGAATCGACCCCTGCCAAACACTCAATCTATGTACGTCATTTGGTCGGAGAGACCAAGGCTTTGGGTGACATACCATTTAATGAAGTGACTCAGGAGGACTGGAGAAAAAGTCTCCAGTTGGTTCGCGATGCTCGCTCTGACTTCACGCCATCACTTCGATCCTAGTGCGACCGTGACCATGCGATAGCGACCTTTATAATCATGGTTAAAAAATATTGAGGGTTTTTTGCATCATCTGCGTTTAACACTAAATTGCCATCAATCTACATTCAGAGTAAGTAAGTAACCAAAATGGAGACTTCTAGAACGTGTCCCAGTATCTTAATTTAAGTTAAAAATGAATATCGACATATTCCAATCGAATCGCGGCTTTACCCGAAGGCAGTTTCTAAGGTCAACAACTGCGTTTGGAATGGCTGCCTATGCCTATCAGATACTACCCGCTTTCGCACAGGACACGTTTGGGCGGAGCATAATAGCCCCTGATTCCTCGGGAGTCATTGATTTGAATATAGCTGCGACCGAAATCATGATCGGCGGTAAGCGCGTGATTACCACGACGATCAACGGCACTGTTCCAGGGCCTCTTGTTCGCTTGAGGGAGGGCACTGAAGCGGTGATTCGCGTGACTAATAGTCTAAAGGAGGACACGTCTATTCATTGGCATGGCATAATCCTCCCCTATCAAATGGATGGAGTGCCTGGCCTCAGCTACGATGGCATTCAACCAGGAGAAACTTTTGAGTATCGATTTCCGGTTACGCAGAACGGCACCTACTGGTATCACAGTCACACTGGGCTTCAGGAACAAACCGGACTGTATGGACCGATTATCATCGACCCAGCTCAGCCTGAGCCATGGCCTTATGATCGCGAATACATTATCGTGCTGTCTGACTGGACCTTTGACGATCCACACACCCTACTAGCCAAGCTTAAAAAGCAGTCGGATTACTCGAACTATCAGCAACAAACACTAACGGGATTTATTCGCGATGCACAACGGGACGGTTTCGTGCCAACGGCAAAGGACCGTTTGATGTGGAGTGAAATGCGGATGATGCCAACCGATATTACCGATGTGACGGGCCATGACTACACATACCTAATGAACGGTCGGGCACCTGAAAGTAATTGGACGGGACTCTTCGAAAAGGGTGAGAAGGTTCGTTTACGCTTTATTAATGCAGCTGCGGGCACCTACTTTGACGTTCGCATCCCAGGCTTACCACTGACTGTGGTGCAAGCTGACGGCCAAAATATCACTCCAGTCGAGGTAGACGAGTTTCGCATTTCAATCGCTGAGACCTATGACGTCATCGTTGAGCCCAAAGCCGATCAGGCATACACTATTTTTGCTGAGACCATGGATCGCAGTGGCTTTGCGCGAGGCACATTGGCACCACGCGTTGGGATGACTGCGGCGATCCCACCGCAACGAGAGCCACCACGTCTAACCATGAAAGATATGGGCATGGATATGAGCGAAATGGAAGACATGGAGGGGATGCAAATGTCCTCTAAGGACGACAGTGAAATGGCGGGGATGGGTGCCGCGAATACAATGTCGGAACCATCAGCAGCCTCTTCACCTCACGAGGGCCATCGTTCCGAGCCAAGCATGCAACAAAACAAAGGTATGGTCACTGAAGAAGTTTATAGGCATGGTCCGAACACCCATGGGCCAGGGAACACAACCGTCGCCACGGTCTCGGAAAGCCGTTTGGCCGAACCGGGCATCGGCCTTGAGGATACTCCATGGAGAGTCCTCGTTTACACCGATCTCAAATCACCTCAACCAGGCATCGATCAACGTCCGCCACGCCGCGAAATCGAGCTCCATTTGACCGGTAACATGGAGCGGTATATGTGGTCCTTTGATGGTGAAGAATTCTCTGAAGGAACGAAGCCAATCCGCCTCGTTCACGGCGAACGGGTCCGTTTGACCTTTGTGAACGATACCATGATGAACCACCCGATACATCTACATGGCATGTGGATGGTTCTGAACAATGGCAATGGACAGCACAATCCGAGGAAACACACCATCAACGTGAAGCCCGCCGAACGACTTTCAGCGGACGTTACGGTCGATGCAACCGGTAACTGGGCCTTCCACTGCCACATTTTGTTTCACATGGAGATGGGCATGTTCCGAGTCGTCTCAGTTTCAAAGCCGGCCTAACGACTAATGCATACAAGCAAAAGTAACTTTATACGATCCATGAAAACGCCCCTGATCGCTTCATTTACACTTATACTTGGCAGCGTTTATGGCGAAGATCCAAGCTCGGCGATGCTGCACCACCATGCAGCCGAAGCCAACACTACGATTCCGGATGCCCATGAAGGACACACCTCCATGGCTATGCCCAGCCAGGTCAGTCCAGACCAAGAGACGCTACCCCAACCAACACTCGATCCAGAGGACGCGGAATACATCCCCTATGATCTCAAAAGCATGGATGCTGGGCTCTTCGGGATGTTGTTAGTTGATCAACTAGAAGCTCGTCTGAACGATAGTGAAGACTTGCTGCGCTGGGATATCGAAGGGTGGTATGGCGGCGATTTTAATCGATTTTGGTTTAAGACAGAGGGGGACCAGAGTATACAAGGGCCAAGCGCCGGTTATGCCGAATTCCAAGGCTACTACGGACGCTTAATCGCACCATTTTGGGACGCGCAGATTGGAGTGCGTTACGATCAGTTATGGGAACCAGGCAACGATCCCTCACGCTTCTTCGCGGCTATCGGACTTGAGGGTTTGTCACCCTACGAATATGAGGTGACGCCCACTTTGTTTATTAGCGAGGACGGTGATTTCTCGGCCCGGTTGACCGCAACTAAAGAATTACCTATAACCCAACGCTTGATCGCTCAGGGACGGTTTGAGACCGAAATTGCGGCACAGAGCGTTCCAAAGTTTGGCGTTGGGGAAGGGTTCAACTACGTCGAGCTTGGTTTACGGCTACGATACGAAATCCGACGCGAGTTTGCTCCCTATATCGGCGTTAATTGGGAACGTCAGCTTGGAGAGACAGCAAACCTCAGTCGTCAGGCTGGGGAAGACGCTGATGTGCTCTCGTTTGTCGCGGGCGTCAGGCTCTGGTTCTAGTTCTAGTTCTAGTTCAAGTTCTAGTCACACACCTGCAAAAAAAGCTGAGGGTTTTGAGCCGTTTCTGCGTTTAAATTAGTGAACTCTTCAAAAGCTCTGGAAGCGGGCAAAAAACCAAGGGCTTCCATAATCGAAAAAATAACATGAAAAAACTAGCAAGTATGGTCTTAGGACTGTCATTCGTGCTTACTGCTGCATTGCAGGCCCACAGTGAAGCATTCAAGCCAAACTTCGTCGACACGTTAGTCGATCCTTATCTGGCCATCCAAAAAGGATTGGCAGATGACAACTTGAAAGCCGCCCAAACGGGTGCGAATAGCTTCCTCGAAGCAATGAAGCAGGCCCCACATCAGGGAGAAGCCCATGAAGAAGCGGCGGATCTTACCACTCCAGCCAAAGCAATCGTTGGAGCCTCCGACATTAAGGCGGCGCGCACTGCATTTCTCGGTTTGTCCCAGGAAATGACGTCCCTAGTCAAGCACGTAGGAACGACCAAAGACACGCCACTATACGTAGCCTATTGTCCGATGGCATTTGGCAATAAGGGTGGGAGTTGGATGCAGTCCAGTAAGACTGTCGCCAATCCTTATTATGGCTCCATGATGCTCGGCTGTGGCAGTATCAAAGAGCAGGTTGCCGGGGTGAAGTCTAATTCCAATAACAGCCATGCCCACACTGACGGTCATCAGCATTGATTCACCTTTTATGCCGCCCGAGCCCACAAAGCCGGGCGGCTTTTATTTTCCACACATGAAAAGTAAAATTAATTCCGTATTGCAGCTCCTCTTTTTCATTACGTTGGTGGCAACCGCCTCCGCTTCTGAAGTCATCAATCAGTTTTGTCCAGTTACCCCGGAAGAACCAGCTGAATCTTCGATCACGACCGAATATAAGGGGCAAACGATTGGTTTCTGCTGCAAGTCATGTCTTCGCAAATTCAACGCCAACTCGGAGGCATACCTAGCCAATCTATCGCTCGCTAAAACAGACCAGCAAACCAGCAATGCGGAAATCGAAACTGTGCATCTAGATCTCCATGAACACAACGAGACAGCGACTCCGAAGCAAACTGGTGAGCATGACCACTCAACGGATCATGCTCATTCAGAGGAGTCGCCAGCAGTGATATTTCTCGGGAAACTTCACGTTTTAAGCGTTCACCTGCCAATTGCACTGCTTCCCATTGCGGCGATCCTGGAAATCTTGAGTATCGCCTTTCGATCCCACCGCATGAAATTCGCCGCTCGCACGAATTTCGTCCTTGGTGCTCTGTTTGCAATCGTTGCGGCAACGCTGGGATGGATCGCTGCAAGCCAAAGTAACTATCCCGGAGACTTGGCTGAAATCCTTACCTGGCATCGCTGGCTCGGTGTCTCGGTAGCCTCCCTCAGTCTGGTTGGACTTCTTGGAATACTCGTGATGCGTAAGTCGGAAACATGGGGCGTATATATTTACCGGGGCACTATTTTTATCTTGCTGGTTTTGGTTCCAATTGCCGCCCATTTTGGGGGATCGCTTATATATGGAAAAGATTATCTTTTCTGATTTATGGAGAAAAACTTTAAGGGTTATGCTTATGAGATGCGTTTAATTATTTGAATGTAAAACACAGCATTCGAAACCCTCGATAAAAAGGAATAGACATGAAAAAAATCGCATCAGTATTAGTAGCATTCATGACACTCGCCAGCGTAACACTTTTGGCTGGTCCACCCGCCGGAGGATGGCACAAGGAAAAGACCTTATCCACGCTTGATGACTTCGCAGCTCTTGTACCCGGCGACCAAGTCGCTCAGGTATGCAAGAAATGCGATACCGTTTCCGTGGTGGATATTCAGTCAAAGGAACAGGCAATGGACTTCTGCGAAGAAGGTGCAACTATCGACTGCCCGTCCTGCGGTAATGCCTCAAAGGTTGTTCGCTCTGCCCCCCCTTCTAGAGGGCTGCAAAAGATTAAGTTCGTTGATGATCACGGAGAAGCCTGTATGTTCATGGCAAAACTGGAGCCGAAGACTTCTTCCGATTTCCAGCATGGTCATAAGTAGTAGGTCAAACAATCTTTTGTTAGCGAAGCGATGGCTCGAAAGGCCATCGCTTTTTCTATTGAAATGGCAAATTTTGCGAGAATATGAAGTTTATTGCTGAGTCATTGACCAGCTTTCAGCATAGTCCATTCTCATTGAATGAGTAGTAACCGATTCCTTTGGGGTCGGATTTTGGATCACCGCAAATGATGTGGTCGAGCAAGGGAATCTGCATCAATTTTGCACACTCTCCGAGACTGCGGGTCATACTAATATCCTGCGTTGACGGATAGGGATCGCCACTCGGATGATTATGCGAGACGGCAAGGTTGGCGGCGTTCGCGAGAATCGCCACCCTGAATACTTCCGCCGGGCTGACTAGCGCTCCGCTGATCGTTCCGAGTGAAATCATGGTCCGGCTTGTCGGTTGATTTTTGCGGTTCATACAGATGACCCAAAAGCTTTCCTGCATGGGATAATTATCGAATGCCCCCTGCATGTATTGATAGATCATCGCCGGGCTGTCGAGTGGTGTGCTCTGGCATTCCGAGACCAGTGAATACTTGATCGAAGCTTCATAGATTTTCATTTTCAAACCTTTCTTTTGAAAGGCTTCCGGCCCCTCAGAACCAATGAGGGTTTGAACTGGAAACCGTTCGCGCTTCGCGCTCACGCGAGGTCAAGGTGGAGGCGCAGCACTACCTTGAGCCGTGTGACACCATTGGAAAAAACGGGGACAGTTTCTTTTCCGGCGCGGCCACGTGCGCCGCAATTTTCGCCAGATTTCGAGCGTCATTTTTGAGCGCGAATGCGCTCCGTTATTTTGCCCAATTTGAGGGCGATTCGCGCTCCGAAGGCTCCGGCGATGACAGGCGCCAGAATTGGGAAATCAGACCTTGGGCAACTTCCCTATTAAGCGGGCGAATCCTGCGATATCATAGCCTTAGCTCGTAAGGGGTAAGGCGTCCCCCACCTAAAGAAACGCCCCAATGCGTTTCACAACATAAATAACACCGGGAAATCCCGCCCATAACCGTGCTCAGTCCTAAGCCACAATACAACCTGCGCAATGCCAAGGAATACTTCCGGGAACACTTGCAGGTAGGCGACTACTACGCCCAAGAAAACGAGGTGCAAGGCGAGTGGTTTGGGCAGGGAGCGGAGAAATTGGGACTGCAAGGTACCGTAAAAGAACGCGAATTTGTCGCGCTATGTGAGGGCAATAATCCCGCCAATAATGAGCGCCTAACTGCGCGCAAAAACACGACGCGAACCAAGGACGGCAAGGAAGTCGCCAACCGGCGCATCTTCTACGACTTCACGATAAGCCCGCCGAAAAGCGTGTCGATTGCCGGGCTCTATCAGGACGTACGCATCGTCCACATTCACAATAAAGCAGTCCAAACAGCGATGCAAGAAATGGAGAAATTCGCCATGACCCGCGTTCGCAAAAACGGGCGCTCCGATGACCGGACAACCGGCAACGTGATCGGCGCGGCCTTCCGTCACGATACCAGCCGGGCGCTTGATCCGCACTTGCACACGCACTGCATCGTCATGAATGCGACCTACGATCCCGTCGAAAATCGGTGGAAAGCGTTACAAAATTACGAAATGCTTAAGGCGCAAAAATTCGTCGAAAATCTCTACTACCACGAGCTTGCTAAGGGGCTCAAACAATTGGGCTACGTGACCGAAAACAATGCGCGTGATTTTGAAATCCGAAGCATCTTGCCCGAACTGATTGAAAAATTCTCGAAGCGTCATCAGCAAATTGATGCGGGCGTGCGAGAGCATTTATCAAACGGAAATCGGCCCAAGAATTTGAAGGAATTGCGGGCGCAAATTGCGCACGAAAAACGGGACCGCAAAATCAAGGAATCGTCGGCGTCGAACCTGCACGCTCACTGGAGTGGGCAAATGACGCCTACCGACATCGCCTCGCTCGCGCCAGAAATCGCGCCTCATTCCGTCGATAAAACTACGCCGAATATGGGGGCCATTGTCAGTTGGGCCGATGAACGGGTATTCGAGCGCAAGTCTGTGGTCGAAGATTACCAGCTCAAGGCGGCGGCGTTGATCCGTGGTCGGGGCGAGGATTTCACCCTCGAAAAATTGAACGCCGAAATCGCTCGCCGAAACTACCTCAAAAATGAGCGCGATCATACCATTACCACCCACGTTGCACTCGACCGCGAATTGCAAATCGTGGAAACCGCCAAAAATGGGCGCAATCAGCACGCGCCATTTTGCGAAGATTATCAGCCGTCAATTGCGACGATAACCGGCGAACAAAAATCCGCGGTTGAGCGGATCCTTGGGAGCCAAGATTATGTGACGCTGTTCCGGGGCGGCGCCGGGACCGGCAAAACCTTCGCTTTACAGGAAGTCGCTAAGGGCTTGGAAAATGCCGGTCATTCCGTCGTCGTTTTAGCGCCGCAACGCCAGCAGGTTATCGACCTGCAAAACGACGGTTTTGCAGCGCAGACCGTCGCCCGGTTTCTGGCGAAAAGCGATCTGCCTTCCAATGCTGTCGTCGTGATTGACGAGGCTGGGCAGATTGGCGGCAAGCAAATGTCCGACCTTTTCACGACGCTGAAAGCGAGTGAAACGCGCATCATTTTGTCGGGCGACACGCGCCAACATGGCGCCGTGGAAGCCTCGGACGCGCTCCGAGCCATTGAAAAGCACGCCGGGCTTCATCCCGCCGAGTTGACCGCGATTCGTCGGCAAGACCCGGCCAAGGGTCGCGACGAAAACGAGCGCGTTTTCATTGGCGAATACCGCGAAGCGGTGAAGGCTGCTTCCAAGGGTGAAGTCGTCGAGTCGTTTGAACGACTCGACTCCCTTGACTGCGTGATCGAAGTCGATGAGGCGAACCGACAGGCGACTTTGGCCGATGATTATTTGCAGGCGCGGCAGGCCGGAGAATCGACGCTGATTGTCGCTCAAACTTGGGACGAAATTCACGCCGTTAATGACGCCGTACGTCAGCGCCTCAAGGAAGCGGACTTGTTGGGGGCGGAGTCCAAGCTGGCTTTCTACGAAAGCCGCGACTTGGATAATGCGCAAAAGCGCGACGCGCGTTTTTACGAGCCCGGCGACCACGTTTATTTCATCAAAAAGTACGGTCGTTTTGGTAAAGGCGAACTTGCGAAAGTCGAACGCGCCAGCGAGCAAGGTTTTTCCCTGCGTAAAGATGGCAAGGTGACGACGGTCGGCTTCAAGCAGTCCAAGCACTTCGTTGTCGCTCGCCAGCGCGAGCTTGAACTGGCGCCGGGTGATCGTCTCCAAATGAAGTTCAACGGCAAGTCCGTTGATGGCAAACCTATTGTCAACGGCGAGCTCGTCACCGTCAGCCGCATTGCCAAAAACGGCAACATTGCCGTCATCGATGACCGGGGCCAGCGCAAAACTTTGGCGCCTACGCAGCGCCTAGCCAATCTCGGTTACGCCGTCACCTCGTACGCCTCGCAAGGCAAAACCGTCGATACGGTTTTATTCTCCGACTCGCAAAACCGGGCGGCGACGAACCGCAACCAGTGGTACGTGTCGATTTCGCGGGCGCGGCGAAAGATCAAGATTTACACCTCGGACAAGGAAGCTTTACGCGAAAACCTACTGCGCCTCGGCGAGCGCACCTTGGCGATGGACTTTATGGAAGCCAAGCGAAAGGGCGGGCAACTGATCCGGCAGGGAATCGACCATGCCAAACGCGCCCGCGAAATCATTTTGCAGGAAGCCAGGCAGCAATTGCTCAAGAAGCAGCGCTTGGCACCGCCTGCACCGCGCCAAGCCATCAAGCCACTCCGCAGCCCATTAAGGCGGCGCCAACAAAGCAGAGGCATACGACAATCAATGTAAGGCTAATCGATTTGGAAACCGGGAACATCACTGAGGGAATGAGGACGCCGGAAGGCGTCCTCAGCGCGTCGCTCAGCGAAAGCGCTTCCACGCTGCTCATTAAGACGCAGGACGGGCTGCGCCAAATATTCCCTTAGATTCATTTCATTAATGGACTGGTGGGCGAAGGCAAAGCGCAAGCGGTAAGTGAATGTCATACTTACGATCAACGATGCCAACGTGCATCGTGGGCTATCTCAGCTACTTCACGAGTTCCAAAATTGCGGAGGTGTCCTGCTCAGAGGAGCCGTCAACGCAATGTAGCTGCCAAAGTTATATACTTTGCCTGTGATAGTTCAGAAATACAGATCGCCGTAACCTGCCTTTCAAGTTCACCTTTCTCGTGGCTAAGCGCAAAAAAAATCGGATCTTCATGGTGATAAACGAATCTGCTTATTCAATAATTCTGAGTAAGTCTCATCAAATTTTCTGTTGGAAACATTTCTTAAGAGACTCGGATTTTGCCATAAATTTAGATCAAATTCTATCCTCAACTCCTCCGAACGAGCTCTTTGAATCAAACTAAAAGCAAATCACATTGGCGGCCAAAGCCAAAGCAGCCACTAGAATCAACGTTTTGAAGTTCGGCATCACCTCCGAAAAGAAGAACCGCCGGACAACTTCCGAAAAGCCGACAAACGCCAACAGCATTTGGAAAAGGCCACTGATTTTAGCGACCTTCTTCTTGGTCGTAACGGCGGTGCCCACAGCCATCAAACTGAGAACGCCCCGGCTCAAGGCCGGGGCGTCGATAGACCCTATTGTGCGTAGACATTTTAGGCTGTTTTCGCAGCCATTTCTTCGCGGGCTTTTTCAGCTAGTGGTGTGCTTAGGTAGCGTTCGCCGAAGCTACAGCCGACAGTGACAATGGTCTTGCCAGCCATTTCCGGACGCTTCGCCAGTTCCATTGCGGCCCACACGTTAGCTCCGGTCGAAATGCCGCCCAGTATTCCGTCTTTTTCTGAGAGAGCTTGGGCTGTGGCGAAGGCGTTTTCGTTGCTCACTTTGATAATGTCGTCAATCACATCGGTGTTGCAGTTCTTCGGAATGAACCCGGCGCCGATGCCTTGGATTTTATGTGGCCCAGACTGTCCGCCGGAAATAACCGGGCTTGCCTCCGGTTCGACGGCCACGCTGTAGAGTTTTTTGCGAGATTTAATCACTTCCGAGACTCCAGTGATGGTTCCGCCCGTGCCGACTCCAGCTACAAATGCGTCGATTTTGCCTCCAGTCGCCGACCAAATTTCCTCGGCGGTCGTCTTACGGTGAATCTCTGGATTCGCCGGATTCTCGAACTGTTGCGGCATGAACGCACGCGTGCCTTGCTCCTCGACTAATTCAATTGCCCGGGCGATGGCACCCGACATGCCTTTGGGACCGGGAGTCAGGATGATTTCCGCGCCGAGCATACGTAGGAGCACACGGCGTTCGAACGACATTGTCTCCGGCATAGCGAGAATGAGTCTGTATCCCTTGGCCGCGCAAACGAAGGCAAGAGCGATGCCAGTGTTCCCCGAAGTCGGCTCAATGACAATGCTGTCCGGCTTGAGTTTTCCGTTGCGTTCAGCGGTCTCAATCATTGCCCTTCCGATGCGATCTTTTACACTGGCGAGCGGGTTGAAGAATTCGCACTTGAGGTAGATGTTTGCATCTATGTCCTCTGTAGTGCGGTTAATTTTGACGAGCGGCGTGTTACCGATGGTTGCCGTAATCGAATCGTATAATTTGTTCATAAATATTCTGTGGTTTGTTTTAAGAGAAAAGATAATTAGCGAATCACCGGACATGGTACGCGGTGAAACATGGCAACAGTTCGACTGAACCGCTGCCCAACTTGGCAAATTCATCTCCTCAAAGCCGCAGCACAATAACGCGGCTGACCAATTCAGCGGTGGACTCCACATGATTTAGTCTGCGGATAAGACCCCATGACCCCGGCATTTCAGGAAGGAAGCTCGTTACTGGAGTTATATGCCTCCCGCGAGTAACCTTCGTAAATAGCACATCTCCCGACTTTAGTGTTACGGGACGTACCAATAGCCAGTCCGCCGATTTCAGCAATAAGTCTGTGCAAGACGGATATTTCGATCCGAAGATTGGCATTTCCGGAACCACGCATTCCACACTAGCTTCAGAAGAATCATGGCTCAAAAGTTCGACAGGTGGCTGCTGATCTCCCTCAGGATAAAAGCAAATTACGACCCCATTGACCGTACCCAAAACAGAGCCTAAGGCGATCAGCAATGCCAAGCTGATTGCGGCTATATGTCGTGTATGTCGATGATGGGTCATGGATTAGGCTAGGTCAAATAACACACTCAATTGGAAAGTTTATTTCGATAATTTTAAGATGCGCATCGCTCCCCGCATGACGAATCCGAAAACAATACCGCCGACGATGAGGTCGGGCCAGGGGCTATCGAGCGAGTATACGAGTAAACCGGCGACGATGACGCCGCCGTTAACGATGATATCGTTTGAGGTAAATATGGCGGACGCCTGCATATGAGCCTCTTCCGAACTAGCTTTTTGAATCAACCAAAGGCAAATCACATTGGCGACCATGGCAAGAGAGGCCACGGCGATCATCGTCCTGAAGTCCGGCATCGCCTCTGAAAAGAAGAACCGTCGAACAACTTCCGAAAAGCCGATAAGCGCCAACAGCATCTGGAAAAGCCCGCTGGTTTTAGCTACTTTCTTCTTGGTCGTAACGGCGGTGCCTACAGCTATCAGGCTGAGCCCGTAGACGATGGTATCGGCCAGCATGTCGAGAGAGTCTGCAATCAGCCCCATAGAGTTCGATAACAAGCCGAATCCCATCTCGATGACAAAGAACGAAGCATTAATGCCGAGCACCCACCACAAAATCTGTTTCTGAGTGATCTGCTCTTCGCCGGCGTATTTTTCTACTTTCTCAGAAGCCTCAAAACGTGAGCCCAATCCCAACTCTGCGATTGCCTCAGTGATTAACTCCGCATTGCCCTGATGAATGACATGCACTGTTCGCTGAGGAATATCGAATGACAGACCAAGAACGCTCTCAAGCGGTTCGATTTTGAGACGCACCATCTGCTTTTCCGAGGGGCAGTCCATTTTTTCAATGTGGTATGTCGATTTAAATAGCAGCATTTGATTAGCCGTGAGAAACACGTGGGGAATCACTGCTCACAGTCCCTCCGTTTTCTGTCTGGACCAAACCAATTTTGCAGCGTCCATCCTCGCGTAACTGCATGCGCGCTTCGACCCGCTTTTGGTCGCTCGTGAATAGGTCAGCTTTGTCTTCGATCATCGCGACGCCGGTGTAGATAGAATCTAGAAGGCCTTTCTTATTTTGTTTGAGCCCATAGTAAATCCAGCGGCCTTCTTTGTTGCTTTCGAGAATGCCTGCCGACTCCAGAATCTTTACTTGTTTGGAGACGTTGTATTGTTTCTCATTGAGGGCATCGACTAACTCACAGACACACATTTCTGTTTGATTGACGACGAGTAGCCGGACGATTCGCAGTCTCGTCAGGTCGGACAAAGATTTGAAGATTGCGGAAGCGGATGTTGGATCAATCATGGGATGAAATTCGATTTAGAGGGTTTGTCATGCATCAGTGTCTTCGCGTTGGGGATCACCGCGACTACCGAACAGTTCATAGAGAAGCGGCAGAACAAGCAGAGTCAACAAAGTCGAAGTCAGGATGCCACCGACCACGACGGAAGCCAGTGGCCGCTGAATTTCCGAACCGACACCAGTGGATAAGGCCATGGGTAAAAATCCCGCAGCCGAGGTCAGTGCCGTCGCCAACACGGGGCGGAGGCGTTGGCAGGCGGCCTGTGTGACGGCTTCCCGCAGGTTGGCGGTGCGCTCGCGGTAGGAACGAATGGCCGAAATCAAGATCTGCCCGTTGAGAACGGCGATGCCACTTAAAGCGATAAAGCCGACGGCGGCACTCACACTGAAAGGGATACCTCTAAACCAGAGGGTGAGGATACCGCCAATGAGGGCGAGTGGGATGCCACTGTAAATGAGCAAAACATCGCGCATGTTCTTCAAGCTGAAGTAGAGCAGGAAGAACACAGCCGCTAATGTAACTGGCACCACAATGGCGAGGCGTGTCTGAGCGCGTTCGAGGTTCTCAAACTGACCGCCCCAATCGAGCACGTAGCCCTCGGGCAGTTCCAGTGATTCATTGATCTTGGCCTTAGCTTCGGCGACGAATGATGAAACGTCACGGTCGTCCACGTTGACCTGAATACGGATCAAGCGGCGGCCCCATTCACGGTTGATCGTGGCGGAGCCATCTTCGATCCGAATGTCAGCCAGCCGATGCAGGGGCAGCTGCTGGCCTTCGGCAGTCGGAATGATCGTGTTACGCAAGGCGTCGATATCCGTGCGCAAAGCGTCCGGCAGGCGCAGCACGAGGGGGAAGTTGCGTTGCCCCTCAAATACTTGCCCGGCCCGTGTCCCCCCCACGGATTCGACAATGCTCATGACATGGCGAGCGGAAATGCCGTGCTGTGCGATGACATCCTGCCGTATGTCGATCTTGAGGGTCGGCTGCCCGGTCAGTTGGTCGACGGAAATGTCGCCGCTACCTTCGACATCGAGCAGAATCCGCTGCACGTCGTCACTCAGTCGCACAAGTTCGTCAAACTCGTCGCCGTAGATCTTGATTCCCACGTCGGAGCGGATGCCGGACTCCATTTCGTTGAGCCGCATTTCGATGGGCTGGGTGAAGGCCATGTTGAGTCCGGGCAGTTCGGCCACGGTCGCTTGCATGGCGGCGACCAACTCCGTCTGGGTTTTGGCTTTCGTCCATTCTTCACGCGGATTCAGAGAGATGAAAATATCGGTCAGTTCCGTCCCCATCGGATCGGTGGCGACCTCGGCCGAGCCGATGCGGCTCCAGACGTGGCGGATTTCATCCGGGTAGTTTTCCAGTAAGAGCTGCTCGATGCGCGTGTTGTATTTGACGGATTCGGGAATCGAAATTCCGGCAAGTCGGATCGTATTGATCGTGACCGCGCCTTCACTCAGTCGAGGCACGAATTCGCCGCCCATTTTCGCACCAGCCCATAGCGTCAGCGCGAAGACAACGGCCACCGCCGTCAAAACAAACACGCGGGCGCGCATGGCGAAGCGCAAACAGGCCGCGTAGGCCTTGGTCAATGTCCCCGCAAACCAGCCCGCCTCTTCTTTCGCACTGGGCTTGATGAAATAATAGTTGAGCACGGGCGTGACGGTCAGCGCGTAGATCAGTGCGCCTGCGAGGGCGAAGATGAAGGTCAGCGCCATCGGGCGAAACATTTTACCCTCGGTGCCTTCCAGCGTCAGTATCGGGAAAAACACTACAATTGTGATGCCCATTCCGAAAACGACGGGGCGGGCGACTTCCTTGGCCGAGCTGATGACGATCTCAAGGCGCTCCGCCTTGGTCAGTTCCCGCCCCAACTCGACGCGTCGCTGCCCCAGCTTGCGCATGTTCGACTCGGTCATCACTACGGAGCCGTCCACGATCATGCCAAAGTCAACCGCGCCTAGACTGAGCAAACTGGCCGCGATGCCGAAGTAGCTCATGCCGAAGGCCGAAAAGAGCATGGAGATCGGAATGACCGAAGCGACCAACAGGCCTGCCCGGAGATTTCCCAGCAGCACGAAAAGGATCGCCACGACGAGGATGGCACCCGCCGCTAAGTTATGTTGAACCGTGCCGATGACCTGGCTGGTGAGTTCGGTGCGATCATAGACGACGTTCACGACGACGTCTTCCGGCAGTGACCGGCGGAGGCGATCCAGGCGTGTCTTGAGTTCTTCGGTCACGACCATGCCGTTTTCCCCCATCAGCATGAAGGCCAGGCCGAGCACAATCTCGCCTTGCCCCTGTGCGGTGACAGCGCCCCGGCGGATTTCGTAGCCGATCTTCACCTCGTCGGCCACATCGCGGATGCGCAGCGGGCTGCCCGCGTAGGAGGCGATCACGATGTCCTCGATCTCTTTGATCGACTCCACGCGCCCGAGGCCGTGGATCAGCAGCGACTGCCCGCCGCGTGTGAGGATGCCGCCACCGGCGTTGCTGTTGTTCGCCTGTAGCGCTTCGGCTACCTCGTCGAGGGTCAGCCCGAATTTGACCAAGTTCCGGGGCGAGACAATGACGTGATATTGCTTTTCGTAGCCGCCCCACGAGTTGACTTCGGCGACCCCGGAGACTTTCCGCAGCTCTGGTTTGATCACCCAGTCATGCAGTGTCCTCAGCTCCTCCAAGGAGTGCTCGGGATCGGTGGAGCTGAGAGTGTAGTGAAAGATTTCGCCGAGTCCGGTCGAAATGGGGCCCAGCTGTGGCCGTTCGATATCCTCGGGCAGTTCGACCGTGGAGAGCCGTTCGGAGATATATTGCCTCGCCTCGGAAATCTCGGTATTGTCCGAAAAGGTCGCGACGACTTGGGAAAAACCGAACTTGGAAACCGAGCGGACGCTTTCCAGCCCGGGCAACCCGCCCATCGCCAGCTCAACCGGCAGGGTGATCTGTTGCTCGATCTCCTCAGGATTGAGCGCGGGTGCGACGGTGTTGATTTGCACCTGAACGGGCGTCGTGTCGGGAAACGCATCCACAGGGAGCTGAAATAATTTCCATGAACCGACACCGATAAAGAGAGCCGAAAGTAGCAGAACCAAGAGCCGATTCTGCAATGAGAGTTTTGAAATGGATTCCATGAAGTTTGAATCGCAAGCGAGTTAATCGTCGACGCAGCCTGCACCTAGACGAGACTTGAGAAACTCTGACATGGCGATAAAGGCCCCCTCGGTTACGACCAGTTCGTCTGGACTGAGACCTTCCATGACGGCAACCGTATCGCCTCCTGATTGTCCGAGCCTTACGTGTCGTAATGCATAAAGATCAGCTGCTTCTTTTACGAAAACATAGGGTCGGCCTTCGTGATGCTGAATCGCATCACTTGGCAGCAAAACGGCGTTACCCGAACTCGTGAGCGCCAACTCGGCATGCCCAAACATGCCTTGCCGTATGGTGCCTTGCGGATTCTTTATCTCGGCGCGGGCTTTAAGCATACGGTTTCGCGTATCAATGGCGGCATCCACCCAGGTGACCACTCCGGTATATTCAACACCTTCAGGTCCACCGTCGAAACGCGCTGTCACGATCTGACCGACTTGCACGGAATCGGCATGCTCCGGGCTGACTGATAAATCCAGCCAAAGGGTCGATAAGTCAGTTACCTTGAACAGCGCTTTGCCTTCGGATACGGCTTCCCCCACAACGGCCTCACGAGCGACGAGCGTTCCCGCAAACGGCGCACGCAGTCGGATAATGGAGCTGCTGTCCTGCTCTTTGGCGATTTGTGCAATTTCCTCAGCCGTAAACCCGAGGTTCAGAAGCTTTTGCCGCGCCATTTTGCTCTTTAAGTGTGCCACTTCATCAGCCGCCTCCGCTTCCAGGAAGTCACGGGTTGCCGAGATCTTTTCTTCTTTCAGCTTTTTCTCCCGCTGATAAGCAGTTTCCGCAATACGCTCCTCTACCCGGCGGGTGAGGAATTCCGCCTTTGCCGAGGCTACTTCGTCGGAACTGATCTCGACGAGCACATCTCCCTTGCGGACAGATTGCCCCACGTCCGCATGAACGGCGCGAACAATCCCATCGGCGAGTGGTGTCACGAGCGCCAACTTGTTTCGGTTGTAGCTCACTTCGAAGAAAGCCGACACCGATGGTTGCGCAATGCCTTCGGTGGGATATGAGGTTGCAATTCCCGCCTTGGAAGAGGATTCCGCCGAAGCAAAGCGGACTTTTACACTTTTGCCCGGTGCGAGTTGGCCGGCGAGTTGAGGCTGACAAATACCACATTCCAATTCGGCAACATCGTGCTCCTTGCACCAGAGAGCAGGGGCGTCCGATTGCTTGGAAGAATCTTGCTGTGTGCTATGAGTTGCCCGAGCCGGGTCGCAGTAGAAACATTCGTCCTCGTAGAGGCTGTGTTCTTCGCACCAGAGGCGACCCTTGTCTTCCAACTGTGGCTGGCATATCCAGCAACGGTCTTCATAGCGGTCGTGCTCACGGCACCACAGTCGCCCCTTGTCTCGTTTGGACGGGTCACAAATATAACAGAGATCGACAGAAACCCCGTGGGGGTCGCAGGTTTCCGAGGAAAGTGAAATACTCGCTTGCGCAGACGCGGTAGAAGCGGTCGCGGGGGTGTTGTTTTTCTCGCTTACCTCTGGATGGCAGTAGAAGCATTCGTCCTCGTAGAGGCTGTGCTCCTTGCACCACAGGCGATCCTTGTCTTCCAGTTGTGGCTGGCAAAGCCAGCAGCGATCCTCGTAGCGATTGTGTTCCTTGCACCACAAGCGTCCTTTTTCACGTTTGGACGGGTCACAGATATAGCAGAGATCCTTGCTGACGCCATGCGCTTCACAAAGCTCAATCGCACTAGAAGTGTGGCTCGTGGTAGCCTCGCTTTTTGCCTTTTCGCTCTGACCTTTAGGTATGTCCGTTTCACAGAGAGTGCATTCATCTCCGTTATCCTGCTTCTGCACCTCGGCTGCGCCATCTGCGCTTCCAATCAGAGGCACTAATGACAGAATAACCGTTAAGAGGACTACGACGCTCCATCTGGAGCGATTGAACTGGGCATGATGATTTGTTTTCATTTTACTTCCTCCTCCTTTAATTGGAATTCGTTTCCGGTAATGTTTGCTGAAAATTAGAAAGTGACTGGCCGATCAAGGCCTCGATATCCACCGCGATCTGGTGGTAAGCAGCCTGTGATTCATTGTAGCGCAAACGAGTGTCGAAGAGCATGCGCTGGGCATCAATCACTTCGAGGTAGTTCGCTTTGCCCTCCTCGTATGCCCTGCGTGTGTCATCGTAGACTCCTTGCGCGGTGACCAGTAATTCCGTTTTGATGGCCGCAAGCTCTTCGTGCAGCATGGTCAACTGCTGATAAGCATTCGTCAGCGAAGCGTAAATCTGAACTTCGGTTTCACGCTGGCCTTGGCGGGCTCTTTCGAGTTCGCGCCTGGCTTTTAAAATATTCCCCTGATTTCGATTGAATACTGGAATTGGCACACTGACTTGAATTACCGCAGATAGGTCGTCGTTTTGATTCAAATGCTTTAAGCCGACCCCAACCGTTAAATCAGGTATCGCTTCAGATTGCTCCAAGCGAATCGCTGCCCGGCGCTCGGCAAGTTTAGCCGCCCAGCGAGCGATCTCCGGGTGCTGGTTAATTTGTGTGTAGAGGGTATGAATATGAGGTAAATTATCATGAGCTAAAAAAGCGCCCCTTACCTTTGTAAACTTCGGATTACTGCTTCCCCACAATGCCGCCAATCTGATTCGCGCACCGTCAAGTTCGCGTTGCGAGCGTTGCACATTGATCTTTTCCGAAGTCACGATGGCTTTTGACTTGGCTTGTTCCAGGGGAGAGGCGGCCCCGGCTTCAACGCGCTTGTCTGCAGCGACGAGGGCTTGCTCTGCAAGTTCGAGATTCATCTGCATCAGCTGATGACGTTCCTGAGCGGCCAGCACATTAATGAATGCCTTCGACACATCAGCGAGGATAGCCACGCGTGTAGCTTCATACTCCAAACTCGTGATGTCTTCATTCAGCCGCGCAACTTCAGAGCGGTTTTGCCGTTTCTGTCCAAGCTCAATGAGCTGGCTGATAAGCACCGTTGATTCAGCGCCATCAAAACCAGATCGATCACCCGATCCTGCAAACTCCTCTACATCTATTCCAATCTGAGGATTGGGCAAAAGGCCGGCCTGCAAGGTCTCAGCTTCGCTTATCCGCACGGACCATCCGTATTGCGCCAGCCTGGGGTTATTGAGTAACACGGCAGCAAAGGCATCAAGGAGCGTGATCTCCCCCTCAAGCTCCTCAAAGATGTAATCAGATGAGGGCGTATATTGCGGCTCAACGCTTTTAAGAGCCTGCAACTCTCCACCAAGGCTGCCATCCGACAAAGCCACAGTTTCTCCTTGGAGCAAACTGCTGGTATGCAGAAATAATGGCCATGCCACCCTAAGAGTTCGTTGTATTAGTCGGTTGCTCATTAATAGTCGCATATATGCGCATGTTGGCATTTGATAATCAGAAACTGATGAAGTCAAGAGTTGTTTTTTATGAGGCCACTAAGACTCGTGGTTCTGGTGTTTCTGGCTGTATGAAAATATACTTGTCGGGTTTATTAACGGCGGCCCGGCAATTCGTGATGGCGTAGCGGATGCTGCTCATCGCGGATCAAGACTCAGTGTTAATTAGTTTGCCCGCTCTGCTTTCGCAGTAAAACTTGGCTGTCGCTTCTATGGAGTGAAAGCATCGTTTTGAGCTAGCGTGAAAGAAAAGGCTCCAATTCATTCAGTAAATAACCTGTGGCAATAATAGCGACTGCGGTGATGCCAAAAAAGATGGCGATGAGAGGTAGTTTGATGACACGCCGCAGCATGATCGCTTCCGGCAAACTGAGCGCTGCCATGGCCATCATAAAGGATAAGGCGGTTCCCAGCGGTATGCCTTTCTCGAAAAGAACGACGGCAACTGGAACGATGGCGGCGCAATTGGCATACATGGGCACGCCTAAGGTGGTGGCGATTGGAACGGAAAAGACGCCAGTTGCCTCGATAATACGCTCCATGGCTGCTTGGGGAACGTAACTGTGGATTACGGCTCCGACAGCGACACCAAGCAGAATCCAGTGCCAGATTTGCCGGAACATTGTAACCGCTTCACCCCATCCGAAGCGCAATCGCTCGGCAATGGTGTAGCGCCGAACCGACTCTTCTTCAGAGGCGCCCCTCATAATATCAAGTTCGAGATAGCGCTCCAATTTCATTTTACCCATCAGCGCACCGGCCAGAATCCCAATGGTCAGGCCGCAGACGATATAGGCGAAGGTGATCGGCATTCCGAATTCGCTGGCCATCAACACAACGAGGTATTCGTTGATGATGGGAGAGGTGATGAGAAATGAGAAAGCAACTCCAAGTGGAGCTTCCGCCTTGAGGAGGCTGATAAATATCGGAATGCCTGAGCATGAGCAAAAGGGTGTTACGGCGCCCAGGAGAGCGGCCACGGTGTTGCCCCAGATCCCGCCACGATTGATCCACTGTTTCAGACGCTCTTGAGGTAAATAGGTGCGGGCGATGCCGATAATAAAAACCAAACCGAGTAGAAGCAGAAGTATCTTTAACGAGTCGTAGACAAAAAAGTGAATGGCTCCGCCCAGCCGGGAATCAGGAGCGAACCCTGCCCACTCATAAATTAGCAAGTCGACTAGCTTCAGCAGCATTTACCGTCTTTAGGGTCCTTCTTGCCGCAACAACTATCATTTTGACGCTGCGCGTCAGCCTTTTGCTTCATCGCACAGTCAAGACTGGTTATGATGCGCTTTAGCAGTCCCGGCTTTCTCACCGGAACTTTGTTTGTGGTGGTCTCAGTATTATTCATGCTCGATCAGGTTATTTGTTGAGGAACCACAGGGATCGCCCGGATATTCGAGTTCGAGCGTGCAGTGTTGGATGGAATGGCGCTCTTGCAATCGCTGTTTTAGTGCTCGGCGAATATTCAATTCATGGTCGTGATCGGCCTGAGATCGTTTTACCACGACGTGGGCTTCCAAAGCCTGATGGTGTTCATCCAACTCCCATACATGCAGATGGTGAATACCTTCGACTCCAGGAACATCCATCATCGTTGCTTGCACTTGCTCCATGGATAAATCAGGTGGAGCGCCTTCCATGAGGATGCGGCAGGTTGTTCTCAGCATGCCTATGGACATGTAAAGGATGTAGCCTGCGATCAAGAGCGTGAGGATTGGATCGACCCAGTCCCAATCCCAAAAATAAATCGTTGCTCCGCCTACTAATACTGCAACTGAGGCGCCTGCGTCTGTTAGGTTGTGAAGGAAGGCTGCTTTTAAATTCATACTGCCCTTAGACATTGACCACAATAGCCAAGCGGTAACCACATCAACAAATAGCGCGACGCCTGCCGCTGCCATAATCCAACCGGCTTCAAGTGGTTCGGGACTAAAAAACCTTTTGGTTGCTTCATAAATCAGGTATAAACCAACGAGGACAAGCGCAGTTAATTGGATCATCGCACCAATCAGTTCGGCTCTCCGGTAACCGAAGGTGAATTTTTTATCTGCGCCCTTTCTTGATACCTTTCGGGCGATATAGGCTATGAGTAACGCAGCCGCATCGTTAGTGTTGTGCAATGCGTCCGCCATGAGTGCGACGCTTCCCGCAATCGCTCCGGCGATAAACTCGAAAACGGATAGACCAATATTAACCAAAGTGGTCCATAACAAAACTGTATCACTGACTTGCTCAGTTCCGTGATCGTGATGATGATGTTCGCTCATTGCTTAACCTTTCTAAGGTAATCCGATTAAAGAATTCGTCCAGATAGACATTCAAACAAGCTTCGAACTCTTTTGCACCTGCATAATATTCAACGCAGAGAAAGCCGTGGCCATCGATGGTAACAAAGCTTGTTCCAGGCATGGAATTGACACCTAGCAGCAGATCCACTTTTTGTTGCTTGGAGAGTGTTTGGTAAATCGCCCAATAAGCATGCCTATGGGTTCGAAGCAGATGGTCGCCAGCTCGCTTGGCGTGAGTAACCAGAGTAGATCCGGCAACATAATGGTCATTATAGGCAACCTGCAATTCGTAGGTTTCTATTTGATCTTTAGTCACAGGAGTAACGGCAATTTGAACAAGGTGCGGAAAGAGGTGGTGCATACGTTCCACCAATCGATGAACGCAAGGGTCTTCGATCAAGGAAACTCCTGGTAATACTTCAGCTTGGTTGATGATCATGGTTTTAATCATGGTCGCAAATAATCCCTTGCTGTTCTATGGCCTTTTCTCCCCTAGCACCGGTTTGTATTCTAATTACGTCATCAATTGGAAACACAGCTATTTTTCCGTCACCCGCCTTGCCGGTCCTCGCGGCGATTTCTATCGCTGAAACTGCACTCTCCACGACATCATCCGTACAGATAATCTCAATTTTCGTGTGCGCCTCTGCTTTTATAGCTGTCGGGTTAGGCTTAAGCCTAGGCGTCTCCCCAGGCGCAACCCACGTATGGCATCCGTAGCCTCGAACAGTGGACATGGTCACGCCAGATAAACCAGGCACCATTTGTAGCGCCTTGAGAACAGTCTGAAGCCGTGACGCTCGTATGATTGCGTTAATCTTTTTCATGGTCATCAAGTGCTATCGAATGGTCAGTGTGTTTCTCTGAATGAACTGTAATTTCCACCACCGTAATATCTTCACGATGGCTTCCTATCGATGTGTTGATATTGGCAGGAAGAAAGCTTCCATTTGGGCTAACGTTAAACTGATGCGATCTCAGTAGCTCAGTCTTCGATTCGATTAGTCGGTTGTCTTGCCCGTAAACTAATAAGTCGAGGTGTGCACCATGAGGAAGTCTTCGATAGCTATCGCGAACCACTCGCATTGATATCAGCGTATCTTCTTCTCTGGCAATAGCCACGGCACGTCTAACTTCCACTACCGTTCCCTCATTTTTTAAAATTAATGAGGGCCGAGATGAGGCTGGGCTCTCCACTCCCATTTCTCCCGCGAGAGGGCTATCGGAGCTAGCCCATACTTCATTGTTTGTGCAAGCTGCTTGCATAAGAGCTGCGCATGCAATAATTAAGACATTTTTCATTTTGATGATTAATATTTAAGCCAGTCTATTACTGCAAAGGAGGCGAAGAGGACGAATAAAGCATCAAATGCTACTAGCCCAACCGGAAAATGAATATGGCCGTATGGACGAGAAATTCTTACGGTGATTAACACGGTCCCGACTATAAATACCAGTGACATTATCAGTAATGACAACGCTACTTGTCTGCGCTGTATTTTCTCTTTTGCATGCAAAGCTTCCTGCCTAAGCTGCTTCTTAGACTTTTTCCCTGGTTGCTTTGCCTTTGAGCTCATGAGACAGTGGCTTTTGAGATCACATTAGTTTACATGGATTAAGAAGGCTTACTTTGAATCCGCACATCACGTTCAATTGAACTGACAAAGATGCGCCCGTCACCGCGCAGCCCAGTATGGGCCGCGTGATGAATTGCACTGATGACGGAACCGACAAGGTCTTCCGTGCAGACGACTTCAACCTTGACGTGATGCACATAACCGGATGGATCGGTGTCAGGCTTATAGCCTGAACTCTGGTCTTTTCCTCGTCCAAACCCGAGCACTTTGGAAAAACTTGCTCCGGTGAGTCCGGCGATTTGATGTAGGGCACATGTAACTGCGTCTTGTCTGGATTCTTTGATGTAGGCTTTAATTTCTTTCATTTTACTGTTCCTGGTTGGGGTTGACGGAAAACCATTTGTATAGAGCCGGCAGTACTAGTAGTGTTAGTATTGTCGAAGAAACCAGCCCGCCGGTCACGACGACTGCAAGTGGCCTTTGGACCTCGCTTCCCGTGCCACTTGCCAGAAGTAGTGGAACAAGACCGAGAGCGGTTGTGCCAGCGGTCATGAGAACGGGTCGTACTCGCAGGCAGGCTGCCTGAATGCTGGCATCGTTGATACTTAACCCTTCTCGAAGGAGTTGATTGAGATAGGTGACGAGGACCATACCATTCCCCAGCGCTATACCGAAGAGAGCAATGAACCCAATACTAGATGGGACAGAGACATTTTCACCGGCAATCCACAATCCGACTATGCCGCCGACTAATGCGAGTGGAATGTTGAGCAGGATTAGAACCGTATTCTTGATGGAACCGAATGACATGTATATCAGCAGAGCAATCAGCGCCAACGTTACCGGAACGACTACAGCCAATCTTTTATTAGCCTCCTGCTGTAGCTCGTATTGGCCTCCCCAAGTTACATAGTAGCCGGGGGGCAGATTGACTTCGGCATCAATCGCTTCTTGGGCGTCGGCAACGAAACTACCTATATCCCGTCCAACTACATTAGATTGGATTTGCAGGTATCGCTGCGTGTTCTCTCTGACTATAGAAAGCGGACCGGTGATTTCTTTAATGGTCGCAATCTCATCGAGAGGAAGCAGTGTCCCTTCTGAGGTTTGAACCACCAAATGTTGCAGGTCTTCAACCGTGTCGCGAGCTTGCTTTTGATAGCGCACATAGATGTCGAATCGTTGAACGCCTTCATACACTTGTCCGGCCTCTACACCGCCAACTGCGGCTTCGATCAAATCTTGAACCTCGGAGAGGTTTAGCCCATGACGAGCGATAGCCTCACGGTCTGGGCGAATTACTATTTGCGGTGCACCCGTAATTTGACCGGCTTGTACGTCTGCGGCACCCTTGACTTGACGGACAACGCCGGCAATGGCTTCACCCTTCTCTTTCAGGATATCTAGCTCCGGTCCAAACAGCTTAATCGCAAGCTGGGCCTTGGTGCCTCCGATCAATTCGTCCACGGACAATTGGATCGGTTGCGTCATATTAACCAGCACACCTGGCATGCCCTCGAGCTTTTCACGCATGGCATTCTCAACATCTTCCTGAGTGTAGCCTTCCCGCCATTCGTCACGCGGTTTAAGCACAACCATCATGTGGACGGTGTTAATCGGGTCGGCATGTGCGCCAACCTCACCACGTCCAATGCGAGAAACTGCTTGTTCAATTTCCGGGATCTCAAGCAGTCGCCTTTCTGCTATCATCGTGTTTCTTTGTGTTTCATCAAGAGAAACAGATGGCGCCATAGTGAGATTCGCGATAATATCACCCTCCATGAGTCGAGGAGTAAATTCCGATCCAAGCCTCGGGAATACCCACACTCCAACTGCGAGCAACACGATTGACAGAATGACCGATAAAATACGGAAACGTACGAAGAATGTTACTATTGGCCGATAGACGACAACCAATGCTCGAACAATCCATATCTCACGATTCTCTTTACTTGAGTCATCGTTGGCCTTTTTAGGCCGTTGCATAAGGAGTGCAGCAAAGACGGGCGCCCCAAATAGTGCATAGATTAACGAGCCAAACATGGCCAGTGAAACGGTATATGCTAAGGGGCGGAACATTTTACCTTCTACCCCTTGCAGCGTGAACAATGGTATAAACACCAAGACGACAATCAGGATAGCAAAAGTAATTGGTTGCGCTACTTCTTGGCAGGCGCGTGCGATGAGGCGCATCTTGCTTTCTTGACCATTGGAGGCCCGCAATATTCTATCTGCGTTTTCCACCATGACAATGGTGCCGTCCACCATCATCCCAATCGCGATGGCAAGCCCACCCAACGACATTAGATTAGCTGAGATGCCCATGTAATACATCGCTGTAGTCGCAAACAGCACAGAGAACGGGATTGATAGCGCAACTACTACGCTGGGGCGAAAACCTCCAATGAATAGGAGTAGAATAAGAATGACTAAGCCTATTCCCTGGACAAGTGCACTGGTAACAGTGTTCACAGAAGCCTGTACGAGGGTCTTTTGCTGATAATATGGATCAATAGTTATTCCTTCAGGCAAAGCCGTTTGGATTTCCATCAGCTTAGCTTCCACGGCGCTGATTACAGTGGATGAGTTGGTTCCGTATAACTTGATAACCATGCCTGATACCACTTCGCTTTTGCCATTAAGGGTCTGAAGTCCCTGGCGTATCTCACCGCCAATCTCAATATTGGCCAAGTCACGCAAATATACTGGAGTCCCGTCCTCATGACTAACTACAATGTTCTCAAGGTCTTCGATTCCAGCGGCTAGACCCTCAGAACGAATAATGAACATCTCCCCGTTGCGTTCAAGGAACTGGCCGCCAACATTTTCGTTGTTTTCCTCGATTCGTCGGATGACTTCTTCCAGTGGAATATCGTAACGCAGTAGTGAATCGGGGTCGATATTAACTTGAAACTGCTTCACAAAGCCTCCAATGCCTAGCACTTCGGTCACGCCGGGCACTGTTTGCAGATTGTATTTTACTACCCAGTCCTGAATCGAGCGTAACTCTTCCAAACTGTATTGGCCTGTAGTGTCGATCAGGTTGTAGTATAGCACAAGTCCTTGGCCGGTGGAGATCGGTCCCATTTCAGGTTCGCCAAACCCTTCCGGGATAGCTTCACGAGCTTCACCCAGACGTTCTCCGACCACCTGGCGGGCAAAGTAAATATCCGTCCCTTCCTCGAAGTAGATACTAACTACGGATAATCCGAAGTTCGAAACCGAGCGTATTTCGGTTACTTTAGGCAATCCGCTCATGGACGCCTCGACGGGGAAGGTAACGAACTTCTCTACTTCTTCCGGTCCTAGGCCGGAAGTGACAGTAAACACCTGCACTAGCGCCGGAGAGACGTCAGGAAACGCATCAACCGGAAGCTTTTTGTAACTCCAATAACCTCCAGCCATTACGGCAAAAGTCAGAAGTACTATGATCAATTTGTTCCGTAGAACTGATTCTATTAGTCGATTCAACATGTTATCAGTCCTATGAAATTAATGATTGTGCCCGCCGAATGAGCCTTTGCCCATTTCTGCCTTAACTGAGATCGGATTCTCCACGACGATAGTCTCACCTGGTTTGAGTCCAGAAATCACCTCCCAGGATTCAGCATCGCTGCTTCCCAATTCCACAGGGCGTGGTTCGAAACCATCTTCGTCCTGGACAAAGACAACAGCTTCATCACCGATTTTCAATACGGCTGAGCGGGGAACCAGCAGTGCCGCTTTTTGTTCATCAGTGGATATGATGCCTTTGATGAATTGTCCTGGCTTCCAATGACCATTGGTATTGTCGACAACAATTCGTGCCAGCCCGGTGCGGGTATGCTCGTCAACTGTAGGTGCCACATAGGCAATATCCCCGGTATAGCCGGATTCGAGATGCCCGCCTTCAATGCGCGCCTTTTGTCCTCTATGGATTTCGGCGATATTACGCTGATAGACTTGAAGGTCAGCCCAGACAGTTGAAAGATCAGCAACTGTGAATAGAGGTAATCCAGCCTCAACAGTTTGTCCTTGGGTTACATCGTATGCGACAATTACTCCGTCGAAGGGAGCCTTCAACTCGAAGGGGCGCAGTGTTTCTGTGCTCTCTAGCGTGGCCAGCACATCACCTTTTTTTACTGCATCGGCGAGCCGTGAATTTATCGACAAAACTGTGCCTTCATAGCGCGGCGTTACATATGCGATCGCTTCCCGGTTGTACTGAATTTCTCCAGGCAATACGACAGTTTCATGGAGGGTGCCGGGACCAGCTTTTCCAACTACAATACCGAACTCGCGCATAACTGAAGACGACATGTTGACTGGTCCTTCCTCATGTTCACCGTGCCCGCCATGCTCGTCGTGTCCCGTATGTGTTTCATGGGATTCCCCATGTTCTTTTTCTTCTGAGTGTTTGTGCTCTTCGCCTGCTGCCCCCACTGTACTGCCGTGCGAATCGTGCTCCTCGTGTTGGTCATGAGTCTCCCCATGGCCAGTCTCTTCCTCATGGCTATGGCCTGCATGCTCTTGACCGCTCAATGTTGCGGACAGTCCGAGGGCAAGAAGCCCGATGATAGATAGTTTTAGGTAATTTGAAGGTGTTTTCATAGAAATGATTAGAAATTAGAATTTAAGAACGGTTATTCGATTAATGCGTCAGGTTTGCCGGTCGCGTCAGAGCCTCAATGGCAGCTTGGGCGGTGGCGTAACGTTGTAGCGCGTCGAGATATGCCTCACGGACTTCAAACAGAGCTTCTCGACTTTCTAAAACAGCGAGCTGAGTGAATTGACCGCGCTCATACCCGGCGTTGGTGTCGAAGAGTGTTTGCTCCGCACTGGGAAGAAGGTCTTTCTGCACGGAAATTACTTCTTCATGAGCACTGGCGAGTGCCTGATAGGCACGGTTGAGCTGAATTAGCATCTCACGTCGAACAGCTTCCCGTTCGTATTCTGTTGCTCTCACTTGAGCACGAGCTGTGCGAATATTCCCCTGATTCCGATCAAAAAGAGGCCATGGAATATTGACGCCCGCAACAAATCCATAGTTGCCCATGTCTTCGTTATAATAACGAGCGCCACCAAAGACCTCCACGTCAGGTACTGCACGCGCTTTTTCGAGTTCCAGTGCTGCTTCACGGCTCTGGAGTACAACTTCATACTGGGCTAATTGCGCTGTGCTTGGTAACCGGGAAGCCAGTTCGGTAAAACCAGGTAGATCTGAATCTAAAACGACTTTGCCTTCAACTGTGTAGGGCTGTTCGGATTCGGTCCCCCATAGAGCTGCGAGCATGGTTTTAGCAGTTGCCAAATCACGTTGCGCCCTGTCCAAGGCAAACTGCTGTTGACGAACTGCAAGCGTAGCGCGAGTCAGTTCAACCTGCGGCGAACGGGCGGCTTCGACTAGCCGGGTTGTTTCGTCCTCGCTCTCTTGGGCCAGTGCCAGCTGCTCATTGCGCAGAGCGACAAAGTTCTGAGCGAGTAAGACATCGACGAAAGCTGCTCTGACGTTAGTTTCTAATTCGGTTAGCAAGACTTCACGCTGCCAGTCGACCAGAGTCCGCTCTTTTCTGGCCAGAGCGGTTCGCAGTTGTTGCTTGTCCGCCGTCTCAATGACTTGGCTAATCCCTAATGTGAGTTCCAGTCCTTGGACTCCAGTGATCGGTCCGGTTCCCAAAAAGTTTTCTGCCTCAAAGCCAATAATCGGATTTGGCGGCAAATCTGCTTGATCAATCTGTCCCTCAGCGGCTTCAGCTACAGCAGAGTTTAGATTGAGTCGCGGATCGTTGTCGATTGCCCGATGTAAGGCTGTCGTGAATGTAACTGGCTCCAATTCAGAACCGGCGGGCGTTTGCGCCAATAATGTCCCCAGTGGAACAGAAAAAATAAGTGTATATGTGGATAAGTATTTAGAAATGTACATAGAAAATCCTGATGCTAGTTGGTGTCTGCATGCCTGAATGGAGGCATACAAAGAGCGGCTCCCAAAAGGAGTCGCTATCAACGTTGATCAGGATTCAGATGAGAAGGACAACGGTCTCCGCCACTAGAAGGCAGACGTTGACGCTGTACGGGGGAGCCCGAGTAGGATTCGGACCGAGCTTGTTTTCAGTTTTCCAAACAAGCTCAGGAATCGGGACAATTACTGCTAAGTCGGTGGGAAGATTCTTCAGTAGAGTATCGCTATCACGCGACGCAAGCATATCGACACTGCTCAGCTCAAGATCATTGCAGTTGCTGCACTGATGGATTGAAGCTTCATCTGTGCTATGGCAGCACGCCTTTTCAGGGGCAAGGCTGGCAATATGTAATGATCCAGCAGCGTGCAAGCACATCAATAGTCCATCGACTCCACCCAGAACACCGTTCCAAGCAACTAGGCCGATTAATAGGGCTACGATTTTCTTTTTGGCACGCACTAATTGGATTTCAATGGAAAAAGAGAAGATATTGTCAAGCACCTTTTCAATTTAACCCCATCCTATTGGATGACGGTTTTGATCTACTAATCGCCCGAATCGACAATTAGTCTTCGCGAGTAATTGGTTCGTCAGGGAATAAATCACGTCCAATGCGCCTCGAAACTTATCATAAAGGAACTACAACAGAGAATGCTTAAGAAATTGCACGTGGTGACGTCTGCGCCCCGTCAGTCAATTAAACCGCTCTGCAGTCCACTTAGACGGTCCCAAGGCGGGGGCATGCGACAATCAATGTAAGGCAAACCAATATGGAAACCGGGAACACCACTCAGGAAATGAGGGTGCCGGAAGGCGTCCTCAGCGCTTCGCTCAGCGAAGGCGCTCCCACGCTGCTGATTAAGACTGAGGACGGGCTACGCAGAATATTCCCTTGGATTCATTTCATTAATGGCGTCTATGAAAACCTGAAAGAGGTTGAGCGAATTACGCTTCATTATTTATCGCATGAGGTCTGTCTGGAGGGCGTTCGTTTGGAACCTCTGTTTGAGCGGATCGCGAAATTCAGCGTCGAGTGGATCAAAGCGAACGATAAGCGCCTCAAGTCGCGATGTCCGCAAGGGGCGCCATTCATTGAGAAAATCTCGGTGTCAGAGAAAAGTAACATCCAGCTTCCATCCGAGTGATTTCGAGCTGAAAACCTTCTGATTTATGCCCTTCGGCAACCTCATATTGAGCATTCTTACCGGCTCCATTGCCTACGTCTTGCTGTGGAGCCCAAAGGAAGTCCTTACGGTCTCCGCCTATGCGTTTGGCGCACTGGCTACATGGCAATTCTACTGCGAATGCAGTCGATTGCATGTCGAGAGCAAGCCAGCGGTTGTTGACAAAAACCCGGTGATATTTCAGTTCGGGCGCTTCGCCTGGCGCCAATCCGAAGCGTGCCGCCACTGGTTTGTTTCCGGGCAAACGGGCAGCGGTAAAACCTTTTTCTTTCGGCGGGTGATCTGGCAACTATGCCAGAATACGCCGAATTGGGGCGGGCTTATTCTGGATGAAAAGGGCGCCTTTATTGAGGTCTTGCGAGGCATCTTTAAAAATCACCCCGCCAAAGATGAAGACGACTTAATTGTCCTGGAGGTCCGTCCCGATGGCGCGCCTACGGACTGGAAGCCCAAGGTCACGTTCAATTTTCTAGAAGTGCCGGGTATTCCGTATTCCAACCATGCGAAAACGATTGTCGATGTCGCAGGCTCCTTGCTCAAAAAAGGCAGCGAAAATCCGTATTTTCCGCAACAAGCGACGATTCATATTGAATGGGGATTTCGTTTCCTGAAAGCGCTAGGCCAGCCTGTTACAATCCTCAATTGCTTCGATCTGCTGACTGACCTTGAGCACTTAAAAGAAATGGGCGAGCTGCTTGCTAAGTTTGATACAGTGGAATCAAAAAAAGTGCTCGACCACTTTCAGAATAATTATCTTGGACTGAATGAGGAAACCTTCAAGGGCGTTCAATCGACCATAGCAGGCTATCTAGGCTACTTTGCCAGTCCTGAAATCGCGGAAGTATTCTGCTCCGAAGAACCGTCATCGTTTACTTTTTCCGATCTGGACAAAGGTAAGGTTGCGACGGTCGCTATGCCTCAGAGATTTGCAGTCGAACGTCGGTACATCTATACGCTACTCAAGCTGAGCTTCTACAATCACGGTCTACAACGCTTCGATAAATCCGCCAAGGAACGCGATGAACTTAACCTACTGGTCGGTCTCTTTGATGAATTCCAGAAAACGGCGACTGCCAACGAAGCGGGATTGAGCGATTACAACACCGTGGACACTTTGCGGGAAGCGTGCGTCATGATCATGACCGGCACGCAGTCCACGCAAAGCTTGGTTCCTCCAATGGGCGCAGATAAGGCCAAAGTGTTTATCGCCAACATGGGCAATCGGGTGATCTTCAAGGCTGCCGATGAAGAAAGCGCCAAAACCGCCGCAGACTGCGTAGGCAAGCGGGAAGTCTGGCGCAAGTCGCAAGGCGTCTCCGGGGGTAAACATTCGTTTAACAAGCACAAGGAAGATCGCTACATCATCCAGCCGTATGAATTTCGCAAACTGCGGAAGTTTGAGTGCGTGGTACAGCACTGCGAACAGGGTTGGAAGAAAATGACCGTGCCGCCCATTGGACTGGACGGTAAGATTTGCGACTGGTGGGCGAAGGCCAAGCGTAAGCGGTGAGTTAGTATTTGATTCAGAAATCAGCTTAATAAATTGGGTAGGAGGTCTTTAAATCCGCCTAGTCGAGCATCGCGGTAAATTCCGATACGATTCAATTTGGCATAGTAATCCAACGATCGTTTCACCCATACAATCCAGTATTCATTGAGCTTTCGAATATCGTGTCCTGACAAAATACATTCCCTGATTTCGACTTTGCTCCGATAAAGGTACTGAAGACCACGCTCTAAGTTGTCATGCCCTAGAAACATTGTCGGTATGCCATGATGGTAGGTCTCAAGATTCGGCTTTTCATCTAGAAAGTGCAGAAATTCATTTACGGATAACAGGGCATAGTGTGCGCATACGAGCCCCTTAAGCGATTTGCCATCGAATATTTTTGAAATCCATTCGACTTCGGCGTGTAGGCGCATGAGGAAATTCCATGCGTTAACACAATTCCGGCCAAGTGTTTCCGGCCAACCAATGTGATTTGTTTGCTGCCATAATGTTGTGCTGTCCGACTGGAATCTCCGACTAACTGGCAAATTCGCCATACCAAATATGATGTGTGGTTGCTCGGATTTGACGCTCATTGCTCCGGCCAATGCTTGAAAGCAAAACACAAGTAATTCGGGAATCGAGCGAGTAACAACCGATCCAGCCCAATCCCAATCGGGTGGGTCAACTAACTCTTGTATCAGTGAAGTTTGGCGATTGAATCCCTGATTCGCTGCTTCGATGCCTGCTAAACCCATGCAGAACACTTCTTTGAATACTGCTAAAGATTCAAAAGCTATTTGGGGAAAACTTTCAGGTTCCCAATCTTCTTGTGTGTATTGCGCGCGATCCCAAGACTCCCTGAGCTCAAACAGCTTCATGAACGCGATCTTAATTCTTGAATCAAGTTGGCGACGCCAGATTGTGCGATTCCCAATGGTCGCGTAGTTCAAGGCGTCCTCGTAGAATTCTCCTGTGGCATCTGACGGTTCAGGAAAGACAGGGATTACGCCGGGGGGCTCTTTTGAATAGGGCTGCAAAACATCAATCTGACCAGGTGGCTCCTTGGTGTAGTTTGGACTCACTTGTACTGGTTTTACCGTAGTAGGGGATGTTATTGCATTACTCTTCTTTGGTTTGGGACCTCCGCCAACTGGTGGAATGTCGGGAGGGATTCCATGCAAACAGTTTACCAACTGCCGAAATGCCTCTTCACGATCAACGGAATTGTGGAAGTTTACGCCAAAACGGGTCGATAAAGAATCTGGCGCACGACATGAACCGTCGGATAGACGGTATATGGGAATGAACTTCTTCGTTTTGAGGTCACGAATTAGCTCACCTTCGACGATGATAGTCTCATATCCTGCGCCTCCTGTTCTCGAATTCGCCTTCTCAATGTATGGGTCAGTGCAAACAATCAATATCCACTCAGCCTTGCCGATGGCCTCTCTCATGAAGTAGACAAAATCATCACCCGGCCCTAGGTGCAATTGATCCAATATGGCATCGACTCCGTGGCTCAGACGTAGTTCAGTCACGAATTCGCTGACCCACTGCTTGTGTTCAGGGGAATCGTGAGAATACGATATAAATACTCTTGGGGCTGCTTTGCCGTCCATGCCTAAATTAGGCTCTCTACAAAGCTGATTTCTGCAAGTACGAACGTTTTAGCTGCTGTAAAATATCGGGAAGCAAGGAAGTACAGCCTATGTGTCAGATGTTGATCGCCTGATTCCAGCATTTGGTTAGCAGTAATTCAAAATCATTATTTCTTACTTCCTCCCTTATATCTTTACCAGTAATTGGAACAATAAGAGTCTCCTCCCGACTCCTGCGGCCCCTAAACGGAGTAATTGCCAAGCTTACTTACCATAGGCGCTGGCCAACTTATCAACAGTGGACAGATGCAACTCGGGGCTCGGTCTGCTGATCGCTGCCGGAGCCACATGGCTTTTTTTTGCAAGTGAACGGAGCGGCTACGTGCTCACTTTTTTCGGTGCGCCGGGAGTGGAATCCAAGGAAATGCCGTTTGATCGGCAAAACGCTCGAATGGTTTTTGCGGTCGGCATTTCATTGGCACCCACTTCACGCTCAAAGTAGGCTCCAAACTCCCGTATCGTGTATTTTTCTTTTGGATGCTCTAAGATGTAGAGCAGCAAATGGAATTGCCAAAACTGTCCGGGGTCATGGTCCCACCGACCGTTCTCGCAAAATTCGCCGTCTTTGAGGAATTCGAGGATGTCAGCGGTATCACGGAAAAAATCCGCACGGTTCTCAATGATCGCTCGCTCGATATAGCTTAGCGTCAGTCGCTTTAATCGGAAATCCGGCGAGTTATCGGAACTGTCGGTATGCCTTTTCCAAGCTCGAATCAATAAATAGGTCCCCGGGTCACGCCTGCCAATTCTGTGCCTATCTAGCAATATCAACAATTCTTTACGGCTTAGCCCGCCGTAGGCGCAGGTTAGACGTTTTTCGACTTCGGGCGCAATCTTCGCAAAATCCGTTAAGGCCTCATTGCCCCCATCGCTGCAAGTAGTCTTAAAAAGTCTGTCGCGTGATTTTTCGGTTGAAGCGCTGCCAGGCGGGGGCGATGCGTTGTCGATAATTTCATTATCAACAATCTGTCGTATCTGCCTCCTAAGACTCTCTGATGATCGCCAAAGATCATAAAACGCAGCTAATCTTGCCTCGGACTCACTGCTCATTAATTCATGTATAAAGTCCTCGCTGGCCACCAGTGGACAATTATCAACTCCAGACATTATTTTCAGAAATTAAAATTCATCATAAAACGGACTATTGGTCGGATGCACCAATCCGTCAAAAAATTCCATCGTCCTGATAATTCGGTAATACTCCCTCAGCGAGATTCCCTATTCTTTCCAGAGAAATGCGATATACTCTGAACATGGATATGAAATTGCAGAGCGACACTTCGGGATTCTTGAGTATGCTGATTCAACACCCCGCAATTCAAGGCGACATCGCGAGTTTTGCTTCAGCAATTATTAGGCAAGCATTGACAGATTCAAGTATCCGCAGGCAAGTTATCGACTCGATTCCTAAGTCTGAGATTATCGAAATTATCGGGGCGAATGCCCCGGTCGAAAAATCTGAAAAGTCGAACGTACCCGAAAAACTTGGAAGGCAGCAAATTAGCGGTAGGGACGCAGCAAGGATTCTAGGCTATAATCCTCGCTACTTCAGCCGAAGGGCCAAGGATTGGGGCTTAACAAAGATCAGGATGTCGAGAACATCATGTCGGTACTATCTGGATGAAGTGAACCGGATTGCCGAGGAGCGCGGGATTCGCAAAGCGACCTGAGTTCAAATGTGACCTCAAAAGATTGCCAGGCTTTTGTGGCCTTTCTTCTCTAGGTAACTCCGGGCTGTTGTCGTTACTTCAGAATGTCCAAGTGCTTTTGAAGCGACGTAGATGCCAAATTGCTCCGTGAGCTGCGAACCAAATTCCTTGCGCAATTCGTGGATCGCATTTCTTTGCGTGATTCCCTGAGTGTGCAACCAAGCGATAAGTCGCTTGAAATGATGGTCGCATCGATAATAATGGTATCTCACGGAAGGTTTTGGTTTGCGATTGCTTTCAATCACAAAGCTACCGGAGGCCTCTTCTTTAAATTTCGCGAGTAGCTCCACGACGGTTGCATCGACATCAATCACGCGTTCGCTCGATGCTCCTTTTACGTCCCCATACTCGGTTGCTTCGACGCGAATTTTATTCGATTTAAAATCGACGTTGGTCCAGAGCAGGGTATCCGCTTCGCTTCGCCGCATTCCGCACCCCAAGCACAGCAAGATTATCTTAAACTGCTCACGTTTTGATAGTGCTTTATTGAGAGCGATCGTGCTTTTCCGCATCTGTTTATCGTCAATAGCCGGAAGATCAGACAGTTCCGCGTACAGCTCTTCTTTCGCCTTGTTTGCCAAGGACATGAAATCGACCTCAGACTTGTACTGTCGAGTCGTAGAGCCACCGATTACGAGTCCATCGAAAGGGTTTTGAGGTAGCTTAAAAGTGAGGTGCTTAACATACTTCGGACTAAATAAAGCTTTTGAGTTGCGTAGGAGTGATGTCACGGTGGCCTTCCCCCGTCTTTGGGCAATGGGGTCTTGCTCTAGTCCATCAAGATAGTTCGCCCTCCACTGCATTATTCTGCTAGCGCTCAAGTCCGATATCTTTATCGAGTCAACCCTGTTGCGCCACGCTTTAACAGCCTCGCCACGGTGATAGCACCGTGATTTGTCCGCAGGGATACGAAAGACGCCGCTGACTACGGTTCGGAATTTTCGCGAATAGTCGGTGAAAGTTGTCTGTTTTATTAGCCGAAGGCGGCCAATTTCTTCCAGAAATTGGCCAACGGTTGGATCATCAACCGCCACAGTCTTTTTTTGTTTGTACTTTTCAAGAGTAGCTTGGGCACCGTTAGCACGGTTGTACATGTAGATTTCCAATGCTTTCTCTGCGGCAACCTCTTTGTTGCCTGTACCCAATTTGAAACGCTGTTGCTTGCCTCCGACGGACATATAAATCTCATACTCTGGGCTGGTGTAGGTGGAGCCATCTGTACGTTTGAACGAATTCTTGCGGATACGGTCATACCAATAGTCTAGTGTTCCTTTGGACGATTTCATGTATTCAATCTTAGTATTTCTCGTCGAGGCAAGCAAGCCTTAGTTGCTTATTTGTTGCTTAAATTGGGGGTGCTGAGTCCTGCCTAGATATGCCAAGCTCAGAATTCAAACTTCATCAATAATTTCATAAATCGCTAATTAACATATATTTGAATAACAAACCTGTCAGAACATGAAACAACTAGGCATACATAAGCAGAGGACTGAAAATCCTTGTGTCCCGTGTTCGATTCACGGTCTGGCCACCATTTTCCTTCAAGGGCTTACGTGATTTGCGTAGGCCCTTGCTATTTTACGGGGTCTAGCCTTGAATCGCTGGTAGGTCGCCTGATCGGCTCCCACACTCGCTGCGCTCGTAGACACGGTCTGGCCACCATTTTCCTTCAAGGGCTTACGTGATTTGCGTAGGCCCTTGCTGTTTTACGAGACAAAGTAGGCAATAATGGATAATATATTAGCTATTTTTCCATTAAAATGCCATTTAAAGCTAATATATTAGCCAAAATAGCTTAAAACCCATTCTCGATTCAAAAGACAATATATTAGCTATTTTGTTGATTTTAGTCATACTTTAGCTATTATTTTGTCTAAATGAGTTTCACCTTTGACGTCGACGAGTTTGAGCAGACACCGCAAGAGGTGTTGGCGCAGCTCGTGCAGCGCACGCGAGAGGCGCGGGAAAAAGCGGGCTTGTCCCGGCAGGCGCTGGCGGACCGCACCGGGATTTCCATGTCGACCTACAAGCACTTTGAAGAGACCGGACAAATCTCGCTGGAGCGGCTATTGATCGTGGCCGAAGCACTCGGCTGCCTCAGTGATTTCGGTCAGCTATTTGCTCCGCGAATCACGCCCAAGCCCAGCGAATTTCCCTCCCTGGACCAAGTTGAGCAGGCATTTGCATCGAAGAAACCCGCCAAGCAACGGAAGCCCAAATAATGCGCCTCAACGTCCATTATCACGGGGAACGCATCGGCGAGCTATTGGAGCTGGAGCAAGGCGCGTGGTTCCAATACGACCGCGAATGGCTGAGCCGCGGCCTTGAGTTGTCGCCGATTAAATTACCCGCCACGAGCGCCGTCCTTGGCCCCTGGGAAGAGCCGGAGCAGTATTATTTGGCAGGCCTGTTTGCCGATTCCCTGCCGGACAATTACGGCTTTGCGGTGATCATTCGGCGCTTCAAAGAGGCCGGGCTCCCCGACCCTACTCCGCTGCAAATGCTGGCGTTTCTCGGCTCGCGCACGATGGGTGCCCTCACCTACGCCCCCGGGACGGGCGAAGTGGATAAGAACCGCACCGTCGATCTAATCGCCGCCGCAAAGGCCGCCCGCCAAGTCGTCGAATATGACTACTCCCAGCAGTTGGATACCGACGTGATCGCCTCCGGTGGCTCGGCGGGCGGGGCGCAGCCAAAGATACTGATCGCCATGGACCCGCAGCAAAAACGCATCGTGACCGGCTCGGACCAGATCCCCCAAGGCATGGGTGCCTGGCTGCTGAAATTCGACCTCGATGCCGGTCAGGGGCCCGGGCGCGCCCGAGTCGAGCACGCCTATTTCCAGATGGCGCGCGCAGGGGGGCTCAATACGCCGGAAACCGCGCTCGTGCCGTCGTCGGATGGTGGGATGCATTTTGCGATCCAGCGCTTCGACCGCCAGATCGACAGGCCCAACCACCGCATACACAGCCACACGCTATCCGGGCTGTTACACCGCGGCTTCAAGCGCGACGGCTGGGACTACGACCACCTACTAAGGGCCACGCGGGAGCTGACCTCCGACATCCGCGAAGTCGAGTCCGCCTGGCGGCAAATGGTCTTCAACGTCCTTGCCCACAATCAGGACGACCACGCGAAAAACTTCTCGTTCCTAATGGATGATGACGGTCAATGGTCGCTCGCGCCGGCTTACGATTTGACCTACGTCAGCAGCCTTCACGGTGGTCAGGCGCTCAACATCAACGGCAAGCGCCTGTTCACGGCCAGTGACATTGTCGAGCTGGGGCGCAAGCATTCAATCGCCGTCAATCGCATGCGGGAAATACACGACGAGGTCGCCAATGCAATCAACCGATGGCCGGAGTTCGCCGCGTCCGCCGACGTCCGCCCGGGCATCCTGAAATCCTATCAGGGCGGCATGGAATCGGTTCGCAAAAGCCTGCGGCTCGACGCGGCGCTCAGCCCCGGTGCCAAAAAATAAAAGCGCAAAAGGACTTTTCTCCGCTGAACAAAACGTGTTAGCGGTTTAAACATGAACCAGCGCCCCAACATTGTCTTTATCATGTCCGATGATCACGCAGCTCAAGCCATCAGCGCTTACGGGCATGGGATCAACAGCACGCCAAACATCGACCGCCTGGCCAACGAGGGCATGCGCTTCGACCATTGCTACGTCACGAATTCCATCTGCGCGCCGAGCCGGGCAACAATTCTCACCGGCATGCACAACCACCTGAACGGCGTTTTCGGCCTGCATGAGCACATCGATAACCGCCAACCCAACGTCGCCAAATACCTCAAGCAAGGCGGCTACCAAACGGCGATCATCGGCAAGTGGCACCTCGGCGAAGGCCCTGGACATTGCCCCACGGGCTTTGATTTCTGGTCGGTCGTGCCCGGCCAGGGCGACTACTACGACCCCACCTTTATCGAGGCCAGCGGCGAGCAAAAAGACGAGGGCTACGTGACCGATATCATCACCGACAAGTGCCTTGGCTGGCTAGACGAGCGCGATGCCGACAAGCCGTTTTTCCTCATGTGCCACCACAAGGCACCACACCGCTCCTGGCATCCCAAGGCCGAACACCGCAGTCTTTACACTGACCCGATCCGCGTCCCCGACACCTTTGACGACGATTATAAAAACCGCGCTGCCGCCGCCATGAACGCCCAAATGCGCGTGAGCCACGACATGAATTACAAGGACCTCGACATCGAGCCGCACGAGGGCAAAGGACCGCGCGACCTCATCCCCTTCCCCGAGGATGTTACCGGCTTTGAGCTGACCTGCTCCGTCACTGGCGAGGTCTTTACCTTCGCATCACAAGACGAGCTGAAGCGTTTCAAATACCAGCGCTACATGCAAAAATATTTGCAGTGCGTCCACTCGATCGATGAAAACGTCGGCCGCCTGCTGGACTACCTCGACGAGCAAGGTTTAGCCGAAAACACCCTTGTCGTCTACACCTCCGATCAGGGCTTCTTCCTCGGCGAGCACGGTTGGTTCGACAAGCGCTTCATCTACGAGGAAAGCTTTCGCATGCCGTTCCTGGTCCGCTACCCGGAGGGCATCTGTGCGGGGACCATTTGCACAGATATGGCGAGCAATGTCGACTTTGCCGAGACCTTCCTCGACTACGCGGGCTTGCCCATCCCCCGCCACATGCAGGGCCGCAGCCTGCGCCCGCTCCTGGAAGAACAGACGCCCGACGACTGGACCGAAATTGCCTATCAGCGCTACTGGATGCACCGCGACGACGCGCACAATGCCTACGCCCACTACGGCATCCGCACCCACGACCACAAGCTGATCTATTGGTATAACGAGGGCATGGGCGTCCAGGGCACCCAACCCGGCGGCGAAACACCTGAGTGGGAGTTGTTCGATCTAGAGAAAGACCCGCTGGAGCTGTTCAACGTCTACCACGACCCCGCCTATGCCGACGTCGTCAAAGACATGACCCGCCGACTCGACGTCCACATGCTCGAGATCGGCGATGTGCCAGCCCACTGAGGCGTGCGATCAAGAAACCTGGCGCAAAGAAGGTGGCGGCCGATGTCCCCATCGGCCAGAGGATGAGACGGATAGATTGAATCGGTCCGTGCCTGGGCCATATCGGCAAATCGCGCCTCTTTGATAACCAGACTTTGACTGCCGCGATTCTGGCCGATGATACATCGGCCGCCACCTTTGACTAGCAATGGGTCAATCACCCAGCCGGCCACCACACCGCCAGCCAAACGGTAGGCTGCGCTGGGTAAAGCATCGCGATAATCAAAGTGATATCATGAATACATGGGAAAACAGATCCCATCATGCCGCACTCTCGAATATTTCTACTTTAGCCAAAAAGAACCATGCGAATCCTAACTCTATGCATCGTTCTTTGCGGATGGCTCGCAGGCTTGATATTTCTAAATATGGCCCATGCCGACCTATTTTTATTCGGCAAAACATTGGTCTTCTCAGTCATTCTAAACCTCCTGTTTTTCGGAGCCACATTGGTGACTTCAATCTGGGCTTTCAGGCAGAAAAAGAAAACGTGGCTGCCGGTATTACTACCAATAACCATATGGCTAGTGCTCGCAGTCATTCTCGGCCTGCCCGCCTATATTCTCGCGTTTTTCGGATCGCCTTCAACTGAATCGATTCAAGCAGCAGCCAAAATTAAAGAGATCGACCCGGAATGGATTGATAAGGCCGTGTTGGGACCGCCCGTTTCAGCAGCAACACCATATCAGCACGATGCCTATACCTGGAGTCTCTATCTTGAAGTTCTGAGCGATTGACCTATGCTGGCCACCATACCGCCAGCCAAACGGTAGGCTGCGCGGGGTCGGTCCAGTCGACGCGGTGGCGTTGGTGCGCAGGGAGGAAACAATGGTCACCGGCGTGGAGCTCCAGCTTGCGGCAAGAGTCGTTTTCCTCGATCTCCAACCGGGCCGCGCCAGCGAGCAACAATACCCACTCGTTTTCGGCCTGGTCATACCAGTCACCGGGTGCCGAGCATTGGCCGGTGGAGACGATGCGCTCGATGCGCACGCCATTGGCACAGACGAGGTCTTCCATCAGCTCAGCGGGCAGCGACGTGGGGAGATTGGCGAGGAGGTTTTCTGGCGTCACGGCAACCAGTTAACGGAAAGGGTCGCAAACATGCAACAAATAGCCTTGTGAAACGCGCCACGCCTGCCCTATCGTCGCCCGCGTGCTGACTAAACTGAGAGCTGCCTGCCCTGTGCTGATGGGCGTAATTTTCACGAGCAGCCTTGGCGCTCAATTGCCCAAGGTCGACGCTGAGCTTCCCCAGTTGGAATCCGATAGCCAGGAATACGACGCGGACACCAACTCCATGGTCGCCAAGGGCAATGCCGAGCTCAGCCACGGCAACATCGTCCTGAAGAGTGACGAGATTATCTTCCTGCAGGACACCTCCACGCTCAAGGCCAATGACAACGTCCAGCTGACGCGGGGCTCCTTCCGCATCCTCAGCGACACGGCGGAGTATGATTACTTTCACAGCAGCTTTGCCGCGGGTGATTTCCGCATGGGCCGGCACCCGCTCTTCTTGCAGGGTGGCAGCATCTCCGGCAACAACGAGGAAATCGAAGTCACCGACGGCACCATCTACTTCCAGGAGCCCGACGCCTACGCGCTCAACATCAAGGCCAAGCGCTACCTAGTAAAGGACAACGAAACGCTGGAAGTTTACGACGCCACCTTCCGCCTCGGATCGTTTCCCATTTTCTACATGCCCTACTTCGAGCAAAACATCGAAGAGGACTCCCCCATCGATTACCGCGGCGATGTCGGCTACCAGGGCAATCTCGGTGCCTATGTGCAAAATCAGGCGCTCGTGCGCGTGTTGCCGGAGCTGAAAATCGGGGCCAATATCGACGGCTACTCCGAGCGCGGCTTCCTGGGTGGTCCGGTGGCAAAATACAACTGGCAGTTGGGCGAAAATGGTGACAACGGCTACCAGTCTGGCTACATCAACACGGGATTCATCTACGACCTGGGAGACAGCAGCGAGCTTGGCCTGGACACACTGGGTAACCCCATCCGCCGCAGCCGCGACTTCATCGAATGGCGGCACCTCGGCGAAGTAGGTGACAATATCGACATCGCCAGCACCCTCAGTTGGTGGTCGGACTCCGAGGTCACGCGCGACTTCCGCGAGGAGCTTTTCTATGACAACCAAATCCCGGACAGCTGGGCATCCGCGAACTTGCGGGGTGATAATTTCGTTTTTGGTGCCTTCATGCGCTACCAGCCCAACGACTGGGAGCTCGTCGCCCAGCGCATGCCGGAAATCAGCTTTAACCTGCTGCCCTCCGAGATTTTCGAAACCACCGTTTACCACCGGGCCAGCGCAGACTTCGTCAGCCTGTCGGAGAAGTCCCCCACCGGCCTGTTTGCGGAAACCACCTCCAATCGCTTCAACGCCTACTACGGCCTGAACCGCCCGACCAAGCTCAACGATTGGGCCACCGTCACCCCGGTCGCCGGCGCGATGCTCACCAACTACTGGAACACCTACAACCACAACGGGGCCTACACCCGCGTGCTGGGTGAAGTCGGTATGGATTTCGAAGCACTGATCACCGGCCACTGGAACGTCAAAGACGAATTCTGGGGCATAGATGGCCTTCGCCACGTGATGAAGCCCATTGTCCAGTATCGCTACATTCCGGCCGCGGACGCGGGTAACACCCTGATCCCCAAGATCGACACCAGCTCCCCCTTTGACACCTACCTCGACCCCCTAGGCCTCGCCAACAAGCGCAACATCGACGACCTCTATGCGGAAAACACCATCCGCTACGGTCTGGAAAACTCCCTACAGACCCGCGCCAAGGGCTACGGCTCCTACGACATGGCCGAGTTTAACATCTACCACGAATTCCGCTTCGACCAGCGCCCGACAGAGGTCATTATCAACCCGCCCTACCGTCCATTTGTCCGCCCGGGTGATCGCTTTGCATCAGATATTTACACCGAGCTCACCGTCCGCCCCGCCTACTGGCTGTCTTCCTCTATCTTTGTCCGCATCGATCCCAATTCGCCCTCCGTCCCACAAGTCAGCACCCGCACCACCGTGGTCGACGGCGAGGAGTGGCAAGCCTACGTCGGCACCAACATGGTCACCGACATCCCCGGCTCAAATATCAACCAATTCCTCATCGGCGGCGAATACCGTGTCAACGAACGCAACGCCCTGCGCGCCGAATGGCGCATCGATGCCGAGCTGAGTGAACTCGTCGAGCAATACTACAGCTGGCAAACGCGGTTCGCCAACTCTTGGGATATCGAGTTCGTGATCGGCTACCTCCAGGGCGCTACGCGCGAAGATGGTTTTCAGGCGAAAGTTCGCGTTCGTTTGTTAAGTTTTTAAAGATTTAGCTCAAATACCAGGGATTAGACTGGACAAGAATACGGAATTCACCTTAGTTTCAGACCGAAAATCTAGGAACTAAGCGATGAATACATCCCTAAAGCAACCACACCGCGGCTTCACCATTTTGGAAATTATGGTGGTAGTCCTGATCATTGGTGTGCTTTTGGCCATGGCGATTCCCGGATTTCAGGCTGTTCGCGAAAGAACTCGTGTTGCTGCCTTCCTGAATGATTTTCGTGCGGTCACCGAAGCCGTGAACCGCTACAACTTGACTGAGGGTGTTTACCCGGTAGGCACTGGCAACGGTCCTCCAGCGGACTTTTACGACTACATTCGCGCCGACGTCATCACCAACACCACCGTCATTGGCGGTAATTGGACTGTCGATGCCTCGAATTATCAGTTTGCCATCGGCATCAGCGGATACGAAGCGAGCGAAAACGTGATCGTCCAAATCGATCAAGCGGTGGACGACGGCAACCTCGCGACCGGCCAAATGATTGAGTCTGGAGCAAATACCTTCCTCTTCATTATTGAGGAGTAAGCGCTTTCCGATTGAACTTTAGGCGGGGATCATTTCCACTGCCAAACGTGACGGATACCAGCCCACAAATTCAGGATGGTGCCTTGGGCCCAAGCCAGGAACTCGCCATTCGATTGCCCGTTTTCGAAGGGCCGCTCGATCTTCTATTGTTCCTCATTCGCAAGAACGAGATCGACATCTACGACATCCCGATCGAGCGCGTGACTCGGCAATACCTCGACGTGCTCAAGTCGATGGAACAGCTCAACCTCGAGATCGCGGGAGACTTTTTTGTCATGGCGGCGACGCTCATGTACGTCAAAAGCCGCATGCTGCTGCCGACCAACGAACAGGTGAAGCAGGCCGCCGAAGACGAAGAAGAGGCCGACCCGCGCTGGGAACTGGTCCAGCAACTCCTCGAATACAAGAAATTCAAAGAGGCCGCCTATCAGCTACAGGACCTCGTCGAGCAGCAGCAGGACCTCATACCGCGTATTTTCCGCGAATCCAACGACCAAAAAGAAGCGCGACCGCTCAAGCCGACCGATAAAATCGAGGTCTGGAATTCCTTCAACCTCGTCCTTCGCCGCCTGGCCGAAGGCATGCGCTCCGGCGAAATCCACGACGAGCAAGTCTCCGTCGCCGACCGCATGGAGTATATCCTGACGACCCTGGAAACCCGCGACCGCTTTAACTTCACCGAGCTATTCGAGGGCAAGTCTTACGGTATCAATATGCTCGTATCGACCTTTCTGGCAGTGCTGGAGCTGACCCGATTGAAAAAGCTCATCGTCGAGCAGGACATCACCTACGGCGACATCCGCTGCGAAAAGCGCATCGAAACACCCGAAGATGCCGAGGTCTTTGACGACGAGGAAATCACCAGCGAATTCGACGAAACCCCCGCCGACAGCGAGCCGACCAACTAGCGCCGCATCAGCACCAGCTCGTCGCGGTGGATAATCTCCATGCGGGTCAGGTCCGGGTGAGCCGCGGCGATCTCCGCGTTGCTCTTGCCCAGCAAAGGCTGCAAGGTTGCCTGGTCGAAGTGGACCACCCCGCGCGCGAAGACCACGCCATCCGGGTCGGCCACGCTGACGACATCGCCCACGTCGAACTCGCCTTCGGCGGCAATAATCCCCTTGGCCAACAGGCTGCTGCCTTTCTCCTGCAAAGCCCTCGCCGCACCGGCGTCGACCTTGAGCAGGCCGCGCGACTCCTGAAAATGGGCGATCCAGCGGTGCCGCGCATTGAGCAACTGATCACCCGGCGCGAAGATCGTGCCCACCGCTTCGCCACCGAGTAGCTTCAGCAGAATATCCGGCTCCTTGCCATGCCCGATGAAAACCGTGGCTCCGGCCATCGTCGCAATGCGCGCGGCCTCCAGCTTGGTAACCATGCCACCGGTGCCGGTTGCGCTCTCCGAGCCGCCAGCCAGCGCCTCAATCTCTGCGGAAATCCGCTCAATGTAGGGAATAATTTCGCCACTGCCCAACCGATCAATCACACCGGGCGCAGTGGATAAAATCGCGAGCAGATCGGCTTTCACCAGACTGGCCACCAGCGACGAAAGCACGTCGTTATCGCCAAAGCCCAGCAGCTCCAGCTCGGCTTTGCTGACGGAATCATTCTCATTGATGATCGGCACGATGCCCTCGCTGATCAGCTCTTCGAGCAGGTCGCGCACCGCCACATGGCGACGGCGGCCACGCACGTCATCCCGGGTGAGCAATAGCTGAGCGACAATGATGTTATGCGGCGTAAAAGCACCCTGCCAAGTCTCGGTGAGTATGCTCTGCCCAACTGCGGCGCAGGCCTGCTGCGCGGCTAAACGACTGGGTCGTTGCGTGAGCCCCAGCCGGCCCATGCCCAGACCCACTGCACCAGAGCTGACCACAATTACCTCCAGCCCGCGCTGCTTGAGCTCGGCAATCTGCGCGGCAATCTGCTCCAGACACGCCGCATCCAGGCAGCCCACCGTCGAGGTGAGGATGCCCGTGCCCAGCTTGACCACCACCCGCTTGGCATTGCGGATTGCGGATTGCGGATTGCGGAATGGTTCAGACATGAATGACAGCAACTTGGCAGCTTACTTTGCGCCAAGCAGTATTTAAAATGGCATGCGGCATCGAGACGAATTGCAAAAATCCGCAATCCGAAATCCAAAATCCCCAATCGTTACACTTTCAGAAGCTCGGCTTCCTTGCTCTTCAGGTGCTCCTCGATGTCCTTGGTGTATTTGTCAGTCTCGGCCTGGACTTCCTTTTCGTAGAGCTTGCGGTCGTCCTCGGAAATTTCCTTTTCCTTCTCGGCGGCCTTGATCGCGTCCATCGCGTCGCGGCGGGCCGAACGCACACCGACCTTGCCCTGTTCGGCGAGGTTGTGGCACATCTTGACGAGGTCCTTACGGCGCTCCTTGGACAGCTCGGGCAGCGGGCAGAAAATCTTGTCGCCCATGATGTTGGGCGTGAAGCCGAGGTTTGCCTTGAGCAAGGCAGACTCGACGCTTTTCAGCACCGTCTTGTCCCACGGCTGCACGCTGATCGTGCGCGCGTCGGGCGTGGTGATCGCGGCGACTTCCTTGAGCGCCATCATACTGCCATAAGCGTCGACTTGCACCGTTTCCACCATGGCAGGCGACGCCTTACCAGTGTGAATCGTGCTGAATTCGTGCAGCGTGTGGTCGACAGCTTTTTTCATGCTGTCGCTGGCGGTCATCAAAATTTCATCAGGGTCCATAGCGTGAATTTCAATCGGTTATTCAATCGGTGTAAAGCGAAGAAGGCAGCGACTCGAAATAACGCCAAACAACTGTCGGGCGATTAGAAAATCCCCAGCACCAGCACACCGACAACCGCAATGACCCACCAGGCGGCAGAGTTTTTCGTCTTGATCAACGCCCAGAAGAAAAGAAGTGCCATCGCGGCATACGTCACCGCCGATACAAGCATCGCGAAAATTGGTAAGCCGCTGATCAGCATGAAAAACAGCGCAACGACAACATAAATCACCGTGCAGGGAACCGGCGATTTCATCTCCAAATTGAGGCGCACGAGGGCGCACAAAATGATGATGTCCAGCAGAGCCATTTTTTAGCTAACCAGCGTGCCGATCGGCTCGCCCTGAACGGCGCGGAGGATACTGTCGGGCTCGTTCATGCTGAAGACGATGATTGGCATCTCGTTGTCCAGGCAGAGCGAGAACGCCGTTGAGTCCATGACCGCGTATTGGTTTTTGAGCGCGTCAATGAAGGTGATGTTGTCAAACTTTTCGGCATCCGGGTTCTTCACCGGGTCTTCGCTGTAGATGCCGTCTACCTTGGTTGCCTTCATGATGACGTCGGCACCGATCTCACTCGCGCGCAGTGCGGCAGTCGTGTCGGTGGAGAAATACGGGTTGCCGGTGCCGGCGACAAAGATCACCACGCGGCCTTTTTCCAAGTGGCGAATCGCGCGGCGCAAAATGAATGGCTCGGCGACTTCCTCGATATGTAGCGCGCTTTGCACGCGGACCGGGACGCCGTTTTTCTCCAGGCAGTCCATCAGCGCCAGGCCATTGATCATCGTGGCCATCATGCCCATGAAGTCGCCCGTGGTGCGGTCGACCTTCTGGTCGCTGGCGGCACCCAGCTTACCACGGAAGATATTGCCACCTCCGACGACGAGGCACACCTGCACGCCGAGATCGTGAACTTTCTTTATCTCCACCGCGATGCGTTGGAGGATTTCGCCACTGATAGCGTCACCAGAGGAACGATCACCCAAGGCTTCACCACTGAGCTTGAGCACGATGCGCTTGTATTTCGGGGAGGAGTTTCCGGAGTTTGCGTCAGCCATAGCAGGGCATGTTTAAGCCGCAAAGAGCGGAAGCCGTCAATCACTTTGCCACATGGAGGAAAATTAGCCCCGCCTGCTACACCAGCGCCGCCTCAGGCTGCACCTGCGGAAGCGAAAAATAAAACGTGCTGCCCACGCCGACCTCTGAGTCCACCCATAGTTTGCCGCCGTGCTTCTCCAGCACCCGCCGGCAAAAGCCGAGGCCGATGCCCTTCCCCTTGCTCGAACGGTGGCGGTAAAACATGCTGAAGATTTTCTCCCGCTCTTCGCTGGAGATGCCCTGCCCGTTATCACTCACGCAAATACGGTGGTCGTCGTCGTTGGATTTGCTGAAAATCTGAATCTTTAAAAATTCCTCACGGCGGTAGCGAATCGCGTTAACCAACAGGTTTTGCAACACCTGCTTGATAATGGTTTCGCAAGCCATCACGCGCGGCAAATCGCCAAGGATTTCGATGGAATAATCCTTCGTCGGGTGCAGCAGCAGGCAGTATTGAATCACCTCTGTGGCGACGTGGTGGAGGTCCACCCAGCTAACGCGCTCCAAGCTGTCCTCCGTAGTCAGCTTGAGCAAATCACTGATCAGCTGGCGCAGGTGATCGCCGGATTTGACACCCAGGTTGATGGCGTCGAGCACGTCCTCGTTGCCACTGCGGGATAAAGCATCTTGTGCCAGCCAAAGCGCGGTGGCCATCGTCTGCACCGGATTGGCGATCTCGTGCGCGAGTAAACTGCCAAAGCGCTCCAGCTCTTGGTTTTTATGCGAGAGCTGACACAGGATCCGCTTTCGTTCGACGGCATGCGTGATGGATTTCTCCAGCGTGTTGCTGTCCAGCGAATATTTGTCGATGTAGTCCTGAGCACCCGCGGAAAGCGCACGCTCGATCAAGTCGTCCTCGGAAAGCGAGGTCAACACGATGATGGCGGTATTCGGCGCAAAGGCCGTTGCCAAGTCGATCGTCTCCGCTGGCGAGCTGTCCGGCAGGCTCAGGTCCAGCAGGATTACGTCAAAATTGTTCTCCTTAAGCACCCGCTCGGCCTCATGGGAGGACTGCGCGCGCACTAGCGAATTCACATTCATTTGGTTCGCAGAAAGCAGCCCCTTAATGATGTTGAAATGATCGTCGTTATCTTCGACGACGAACACGTTGTATTTACTTCTCATAGTTCGATTGATCAATCGGTGGGACTTGATTCCAGACACCCCAGTACAAACAGAGGGCGCTAATCATTTGCTTAAAATCGGTGAACTCCATGGGCTTTTTCAGGTAGGAGCTTGCGCCCAACTCATAGGCAAGCTGCACATCGCGGTGAGCGACCGAGGTGGAATACACCACCTTGGGCAACGCGGCAAAGCGCGGCAATTGGCTGATTTCCTCCAGCAGCTCCAGACCACTCACACCCGGTAATTTCAGGTCGAGCAACAGCAGATCGGGCGGTTCCGCCAGGGCGAATTCCCCCTGCCGGTTCAGGTAATCCAGCGCCTCGCCGCCATCGCGCACACGCGTCAACTCCACGGGGATCGGTGCACAGGCCAAGCTACGCTCGACGAGGCACGCATGGTCGTCCTCATCCTCCGCCAGCAGCAGCATGAAGCAGCGGCCATCTGTCGCAAAGTCATTCATCGCCCAATGGTAGTTTTACCCAGAACTCCGCGCCCTGCCCGGGCTCCGAGGAAACGCCGCAGTTGCCGCCATGGCGCTGGGCGATCTTCAACACCGACGCCAGCCCGACGCCCGAGCCTTGCGTCTTCGAGCTCAGCCGCTGGAACAGCCGGAAAATCCGCTTATGGTATTTCTCCTTGATGCCGGCACCGTTGTCGCGCACGCGGTAGATGCAGAAATCGCCATCGACCGCGCCAGTCACTTCGATGCGGGGCTTCTCGGCCGTGCACCCGTATTTCAAGGCATTGTCCAGGAGGTTTTGGAAAAGACGCGACACCTCGCCATGGCAGCCTTGGCAGTTTGGCAAATCCGACTGACAGACGATTTCGGCCCCCACCTCGCGGGTCATCACCTCAAGATCGAACCGAATCCCTGCCAGGAGCTCATCCATATTAATCGCCACCATCTTGCCCTTGGAGCCGATGCGCGAAAAGGCCAGTAGCTCTTCGATGAATTCCGCCATACGATCGCTGGCACGCTGGATGCGCAGCAAGTTGTCCTGCGCGCTGTCGAACTGCCCCTTGCCAATGTCTTCCATCAGCGCGCCAGAAAATGCCTTGATCGTCACCAGCGGAGATTTCAAATCGTGCGACACCGAATAGGTAAACTGCTCGATCTCCTCGTTTTTCGAATGCAGTTGATCGTTAAGGCGGTTCAGGTCAGCGTTACGCTTGATGACAAACGTCATCAACCAGGATTGCAAATCCTCGACAATGGAAACGTCTGCCGACGACCAGGCCTCGGACAGCCCTCGGACCATTTCCTTCCATTCCTCGAAAGAGTTGCGCGGGGTCAGCGGCTTGGCTTCACCAGACTCGTCCGGCCGCCCGGCCCAGCGAATTTCCTGCACGCGCTCCACCCGGTAAAAGACCAACTTCCAGTCCGTGCCCAATGGCAGCATTGCCAGGCCCGCGCAGTCACCCGCCAGGTCCGCCGCACCGGGGAAATCCGCCACGATGCTCTGAGAAAATATGGCCGCACCCTTCTCCGGCTGGCACACCAGCGCATCGAGAAATCCGGCTTGCGGCGACGTTCCGATGGTGAGCGTTTCGTCTTCGGCAATAAGCGTAAAACCGTCCGCGCGGACCGCCTTAAGCAGGGCCTCGGCATTCATCCGTAGCGCCTCCGTTAGCGAGCTGCTATCGGAGATGGATTTGCCCAGGGCGATCAGGCTATGTCGGCGGTGTGCGACTTGCTCGGACTGCTCATGCTTCAGCTTGGTCACCATTTGCGCGGACACCAGCTGCCCCAAATATACGCACGATAAGCGTGTGGTGTAGGGCACAAACATCGGCCCCGAATAATGGTGGCAAGCGATCAGCCCCCACAACTCTTGACCGTTCATCAGCGAGACCGACATCGAAGCGGTCACGTCCATGTTTTTCAAATACTGGATGTGCACGGGCGACACCGAGCGCAGCACGCAGTCGCTCATATCCATCGTCGGCATATCGGCTGGCAGCAGCGGCGCAGGCTCGGCACCGATATCCATAATCAGCCGAATCCAATTGCGCTCATAAAGTTTACGGGCCTGCTTGGGGATGTCGGTCGCTGGGTAATGCAGGCCCAGAAACGCCTCCAAATCATCACGCTTGGCCTCACCCACGACCTCGCCATGCCCCTCGGGTTCAAAGCGGTAGAACATCACGCGGTCAAAGCCGGTCGCCTCACGAACCTGCTTGCAAATGAAATGCGCGGCGTCGACCATCGTTTCGCATCCCGTGATGTAAGACAGGCATTTCTGCGTCAGCTCGTAGTGCTCGGAAAAGCCCTGCGCATAGTAGTGGGCGCGCTCACCAGGGTTCTCGAACTCCAGCACAATGTCGCCATTGACAAAGTGACCAATGCAGTCGAAAGACATTTTACCCGAAGGCAGGTTGAGCGTCACCCCCATTGGGTTGGCGTAATTGCGGGCCGCGTTCGACAGGCGATCAACCAAGTCGTCGCGGTTCGCGTCTTCCACGTAGCGCAGCATGCACTTGCCCAACAACGTTTCTGGCTCGATGCCAAACACGGTCGCCGCGCTCGCCGACACGCGCAAAATCCGGTAGTCGCCGGCATCCAGCACCACCATCACCCCGTGGGGCTGCACTCCGCCCAAGAGGTGGATCGGCTCTTTATCGCAATCGGTCAGTAAATTGGGGTCCAGCTTGGTATCCATCATTTCGCGAATTGATACCAATCGAGGAAAATCCGGTACGCCTGCTGAGCGGCGGCAGTTGCGGTCTGCGCGTCGCCATCGACCACGTTTTCGTCGAGCCAACCGTAGAACGCCATCAGCACGCCGCGGCACGCCTTGGGGTCGTCCAACATGAAAAACGCGCCACCGGTTTCAGGGGTGAGCTCCAGTCCATTGCGCAACTGTGTGGCCAGCACCTGCGCGCCGTGAATCGAGCCCGCCCACACGTAGGCCAACCCGTAAATCGAGGACGCGGCGGCACTAATCGATGTAAAATCCGCCAAGGTCATCGCATCGGGTTGAAATTCCTCCCCGTATAGATGCGCCAAATCCCCACGCATGCGCTCGGTACGCAGCAGGCTTCTCAGTGACGGCTGCTCCGCAAACAGAGTCGATTCAAGCAAGCGTTGCTCCATCGGAGTCCACAGAGAATACAATTCCAGCAACCAACGACGATACCCCCTCAACTCGGAACAATCCAATTGGGTAGACATGATTTGCTCCAATTCATCATGAGACTCACGGGTTTGCTGGCGGACGAATTGGATGAATCGGATCGAGGCAGGCTGAGCTATTGGCATTAAGGAAATAGGCAAATGCTGAATATTTGATCAAAGCGAATTATCGCTATTCTGACCAATACCGAAAGAAAAAATTGTAGAAAATTTGCCCCTGCAAAGTGCAATATGCCGCTTCGTCAAGAAAAATATATTGCATTTCGCACGACAACAACAACCAACAAAAGCCTTATTGCATTCACAATCAACGGCTTACAAAACTCGAAAATCTAGGGTCTGAAATTTGCAATACTGAGGTCATGCTACCGATCATTAGTATCCAAACGCTCCTAAGCGAAATCATGTCACTGTATTCCCTCGAATGCAGTTTGGTAAAACTCGACGAACTCACTGACGACCAAATACACAACCGCGACGCATGGGAGACCTTTATCGACAATGGTCGGGCCCGTCGCGAGATCCTGAACTTCGCCATCCGCGAGGCCAAGGAGTCACTCGATGACCAAGCAATGAAATCGGTGGCCAGCCACATCCCGGAAAAGAAATTCCTTAGCACCGATCGCACCAAGACAATCGCCCGCTTCCAGTTGGTTTACCGCGAAGTGCTGAAAGATTGTGAGGCTCTCGGCGACCAACGCCTGGCGCGCAAGCTACGCCTTGCCGAATCCCTGATTCCACGCGCAGAAAGCGGGGCGACTCACATCATTGAAGCGCCCGATACACCACTGAGCAAAGAGCCGAGGCTCGAGCAGCTGAAGATCGCCTGATAGGCGATCACAGCTCGCGTTAAGATTCGGCTGGGATTATTCCCACTCGATCGTGCTGGGCGGCTTGGAGCTGATGTCCAGCACGACGCGGTTCACGCCCTCCACCTCATTAATAATGCGGTTGGAGATCAGGCCGAGCACGTCATGCGGGATGTGCGCCCAGTCAGCGGTCATCGCGTCCTGGGATTCCACCACGCGCAGCGCAACGACGTAGTCGTAGGTGCGCTCGTCACCCATCACACCGACCGTTTGCACCGGCAGGAAGACGCAGAACGCCTGCCACACCTTGTCGTAGTAACCGGTGCGCTTCATCTCTTCGAGGAAGATGGCGTCAGACTCCTTGAGGATCGTGAGATACTTTTTCTTGATCTCGCCCATCACACGCACGCCCAGGCCGGGACCGGGGAACGGATGGCGCCAGATCATTTCCTTCGGCAAGCCAAGCTCTTCGCCAAGCTTGCGGACCTCGTCCTTAAACAGCTCGCGCAGCGGTTCGAGCAGCTTGAGCTTCATGCGCTTGGGCAAGCCGCCCACATTGTGGTGACTCTTGATCAGCGCGGCCGGATTGCCATCGATCGCAACGGATTCAATGACGTCCGGGTAAAGCGTGCCCTGAGCGAGGAAGTCGACGTCGCCGATCTTTTTCACGGCGTCATCAAAGACATCGATGAAGACCTTGCCGATAATCTTACGCTTCTTCTCAGGATCGGTGACGCCCTTGAGCGCCTTGAGGAAAAGATTGCCCGCCTTGACTGTGCGCAAGTCGATATGGAAGTGGCCCTTGAACAGGTCTTCGACCTTCTCGCGCTCATTCTTGCGCAGGAGGCCGTTGTCCACGAAAACACAGGTCAGCTGGTCGCCAATCGCGCGGTGAATCAATGCCGCAGCCACGGATGAATCCACGCCGCCGGACAGGCCAAGGATCACACGCTTGTCGCCGACTTGCTTGCGAATTTCCTCGGTGGCCATCTCGATGTAGTTGGCCATTTTCCAATCACCCTTGAACTTGCAAATGCCGTGCAGGAAGTTCTTCAGGATCTCCACGCCGCGTTCACTGTGGTGTACTTCCGGGTGGAACTGAATGCCGTAGAAATTGCGCTTCTCGTCGGCAATCACGGAGTTTTCGCTGTTCTCGGTGTAGGCAATGACCTCGAATCCATCCGGAATCTTGGTCAGTTTGTCACCGTGGGAATTCCAGACCTTGAGCGTCTTGGGCAGGCCTTTGAGCAGCTTGCCCTTCTTCTTAACCGTCATGGCACCGCGACCATACTCGCGACGATCACTGCGGGCGACTTCGCCGCCGAGCAGCTTCCCCATCAACTGGACGCCGTAGCAAATGCCGAGCACCGGCACACCCAGGTCGAACAGCTTCTTATCGGGCAAAGGCGCACCCTTGGCCAGCACACTGCTGGGGCCACCGGAGAGGATGATGCCGCTAACGCCGTCTTTCTTCAGCTCCGCCGCAGTGACGGAATACGGATAGATACGCGAGTACACATTACACTCGCGAATGCGGCGGGCAATGACCTGCGTGTATTGGGAACCAAAATCGAGAACGGCGAGTGTCTGCTGTGACATAGTTTTATGGACAGTAAGGTAGTTAAAAATCAGGGAATTAAAATTTCAGTTTCTGGTTTTCGAAACCACAGTTGGGGCAGTTGGCGACTTCAGCACGCTTGCGGGCGGAATAGACCCGGCCACACTTGATACAGTGGAAGGCCACTCGCGCGCGTTCGCGTTCGTAGAGGTGCTTGTCTCGCCAATCATAGTAAAGCCATAGTCCGAATACCGTAAGCAAACCCGCTGCCACATAGAGCAAAGTGAACCAGGAAAAGCCAATTTCGATCATCTGTGTCGCGGCGCTTCAACGGAAATTCAAACAAGATGGCGCGCCCTGCTGGCAGGTGCGCGCCGATCCGTAAAACTCGAGTCTCTTGCGAGTTGAAATTAGTCCTTCTTTTCCTCTTCGGATGACGCGTCGCCTTCGGCGGCTGCTTCTTCAGCAGCAGGCGCTTCTTCGACAGCAACCGGAGCTTCCTCGGCGGGCTTTTCAGCCTTTTCCTTTTTGGCAGCTGGCTTCTTGGCGCGCTTGGACTTGGTGTAGCCTTCGTCATCGCCAGAGATCAGCTCAATGATGCCCATGGAGGCACCATCGCTCTCGCGCTGGATCAGCTTGTAAATGCGGACGTAACCACCCTTGCGGTTAACGAATTCGTTAACGCGCTCGTCGAAGAGAGCCTTGACGGCTGCCTTGTCGCGCACCTTGGCGATCGCCTGGCGACGGTAGTGCAGCTTGCGGCTGGCGTCGTCGGTAGCGGCTGCCTTCTTGGCGAGGGTGATGATCTTTTCGGCGAACGGACGGAGAGCCTTGGCCTTGGCCAGGGTGGTCTCGATACGGCCGTGGCGGAAGAGCGCTGCGGCGAGGTTGGCCATGAGAGCTTCACGGTGCTCCTTCTTGACGCCGAGGCTGTGACGGTGTGAACGGTGACGCATTGGTCTAAAGAATTATAATTGGTTAAAAACAGCGGGGCGCTTATTCGCCGATGCCTTCCAACAGGCGCTCGTCGAGCTTCATCCCCAGGGACAGGCCGAGCTGCTCCAGCTTTGCCTTAATTTCGTTAAGCGACTTCTTACCGAAGTTGCGGTACTTGAGCATTTCTTGCTCGGACTTCATCGCCAGCTCGCCAACGGTCGTGATGTTCGCGTTGTTGAGGCAGTTTGCGGCGCGGACGGAGAGCTCGATTTCGTTCACGGACATGTTGAGCAGCTTGCGCAGACGGTTCTGCTCTTCGCTGATCTCCTTGGTCTCGTGGTCGAACTCAACGGTTTCCTTGCTGACCTGGTCAAACACGTCGAGGTGGTGACGCAGGATCGCGGCGGATTCCTTCAGTGCATCGTCCGGAGTGACGCGACCATCCGTAGTGACCTCGAGGATCAGCTTGTCATAGTCGGTCATTTGGCCAACGCGGGTCTGCTCCACGTGATACTTCACGAGGCGAACCGGGCTGAAAAGGGAATCAATCGGAATAAGGCCGATGAGTTGCTCTTCCGGCTTGTTCTGCTCGGCAGTGGCATAACCACGACCGACGCGAACTTCAAACTCGGCCAGGAAACGCATGGGCTTGTCCAGCGTGCAAATGACCTGTTCCGGGTTGAGGACTTCGACATTGCTGTCCGGCTTGATGTCACCAGCGGTAACGGCACCTTCCTTGTTCACGTCGAGCAGGAGCTTCACGGGCTCGCGCTTGTGGGAAACGAGGAGAACCTTCTTGAGGTTCAGGACGATGTCAGTGATGTCTTCAACGACGCCTTCAAGGCTTTGGAATTCGTGGTCGACATTGTCGATCTTGACCGAGCTGAAGGCAGCGCCTTCGATGGAGCTCAGCAGGATGCGACGCAGGCTGTTGCCAATGGTGTGGCCATAGCCGGTTTCAAACGGCTCTGCGGTAAACTGCGCATAGGTGTCCGTTGCCGTCGACTCGTCTTTAACGAGACGTTTCGGCAGCTCGAACTTGCCCAAGCGCTTGGTGCGCGAGGTGAAATTAGTGTCGGTGGCTGGTGCTTCTTCGACAGTGCTCATTATTTCCGGATTAATTTGTGTGATAGTGGCCGCGGGCGAGTAAAGGGGAAAAGGGGAACGAAACGTTCCCCCTGTGACTGGTTGGTTTTATCGGCTGTAGTATTCGACGATGATCTGCAGGTTGATGTCCTGCTCCATCTCGTCGACGGCCGGTTCCCGGCTGACGGTGCCGCGAATCGCGTCGCGCTCCATCGTCATCCAGGCTGGTACCGTGCGAAACTGGGTTTCCTCCAGGCAACGGGTGGCCAACTGGCGGGAAGAGGTGCGCTCGCGCACTTCAATCACGTCACCGGGCTTGGTTGCGTAGCTGGGGATGTCCACCTTGTGGCCGTTCACCTTGATGTGGCCGTGGTTGACAAACTGACGGGCTGCACGACGGGTCTTCGCCAAACCAAGGCGGTAAACCACGTTGTCGAGGCGGGTTTCGAGCAAGCTCAGGAAAATTTCACCCGTAACACCCTTTTGATTCTTCGCCTTGGCGAAGGTAAGGCGGAATTGCTTTTCCGTCAGGCCGAACATGTAGCGAAGCTTCTGCTTCTCGTTCAGACCGATTGCGTAATCGGATTGTTTGCGGCGCAGGCGTGGTCCGTGTTGTCCAGGGAGGTACGGCTTGCGCTCAAATGCCTTATTGGGGGCGTAGATCGCCTGGCCAAAACGGCGGTTGATGCGTGTTGTTGGTCCGGTATAACGAGCCATAATGTTATCTTATCTTGGTGGCAGTCTCGTGTTAAACGCTTTCCGGATTGCCATCACCGGAAAGCAAAGAAAAAATATGGAATTATCAGTAGTCGATTTTCAATTTTCAGTTTTCAATGAGTAACGCTCTTGTATAGCGCCTCACTGACAATTGATAATAGACAATAGATAGTTGAAAATTGATTAAACGCGGCGACGCTTTGGCGGGCGGCAGCCATTGTGCGGGACCGGAGTCGAGTCGGTGATACCGGTAACGATCAGGCCGAGGCTTTGCAGCGCGCGGATAGCGGAGTCACGACCCATGCCCGGGCCCTTGACCTTGACGGAAACTTCCTTCATGCCGTGGGACAGGGCTACCTTGCCAGCGTCCTGAGTCACCACTTGAGCGGCGTAGGCGGTGGACTTACGGGAACCGCGGAAGTTCATCTTACCGGCACTGGACCAGGAGATGACGTTGCCGTTGGTGTCCGTGAAGGTAACCTTGGTGTTGTTGAAAGTCGCCAGGATGTGAACAACGCCGGAGTGGATGTTCTTGCTACCCTTAGCCTTACGGATCTTGCCAATGCCGAGGTCTTCGGTCAGCAGGTCCTTGGCAGAGGGTTGGCCGGACTTCTTTTCGTCCTCGCCTTCAGCGGCGGGGGCATCGCCCTCGGCAGTGGCTACCGGGGTTTCTTCGTCCTTGACCTCCTTGGTCGCGGCGACGGCTTCTGCCGCTTTCTTTTGTTCTTCTTCGCTCATGGATCTATACTAAAAGGTTACTTCTTCTTGGCAGCCACGGTGCGACGACCGCCCTTACGGGTGCGGGCGTTGGTCTGTGTGCGCTGACCACGAACCGGCAAACCGCGCTGGTGGCGGAGGCCACGGTAGCAACGAACTGCCTGCAAACGCTTCAGGTTGCCGATGACTTCGCGGCGGAGGTCACCCTCGACCGGGTAGCCGTCTTCCTGGATTTGTACGGCGAACTTGTTCAGCTCTTCTTCGCTGAGCTCGTGGGCGCGACGGTTCGGATCGATACCGGTCTGCTCGCAGAGCTTCTTGGCGCGGGTCGCTCCTACGCCATAGATGTATTGCAGCGAGTATTCGATCTTCTTACCGCTGGGGATGTCGACTCCAAGTAAACGTGGCATTTCGTGTTAAAAGTGTTAGGTGTGTAAACAGGGAAAAGCGGAGAAAATAGCAAATTCAGCCGCTTTGGAAAGCTTATTTTTTCGGAATTGTTAAAATTTCTGGTTCGTCCTCCGTAACCAGAACGGTGTGTTCAAAATGGGCCGCCGGTTTGCCGTCTTTGGTGCGGGCGGTCCATTGGTCCTCATCTTCCACCAGATCGAAGCTACCGGCGACCACCATGGGCTCAATCGCGAGCGTCATGCCCGGATAAAGTTTGGCGCCGGACTTCTTGCGTCCGAAGTTGGGGATCTGAGGGTCCTCGTGCATCGTGCGGCCTACACCGTGCCCGACAAAGTTGCGGACCACGTTGTAGCCAAAGCCTTCCACGAAGGTCTGGACCGCGTGGGAAATGTCCCCCACCCGATTGCCAGCCCGCGCCTGGGCGATGCCGAGCTTGAGCGCTTCTTGCGTGCGCTCGACGAGCAACTTCATTTCGTCGCTGGCATTTCCCACGAGAACCGTGCGCGCGTTGTCGCCCACGAAACCGTTGTGAAACACGCAAACATCGACGGTGATGTTGTCGCCTTCGTTGAGCACGCGGCTCAGTTTGCCGATGCCATGCACCACCTCGTCGTTGACCGACAGGCAGGTATGACCCGGATAAATCTTTTCGCCGACGCGGTAATTATAGCAGGCGCTTTCGGCACCCATCTCCGCAATCAGCTTCTTGCCTTCCTGATCGAGATCGTAAGTCGTCACGCCGGGCTTGACCAGCTTGCACAGCTCGTCGAGCACCGTTGCCGCAATGATGCACGACTCACGCACGGCCTCGACTTCTTCGTCGGGTCGGATGGATCGATAGCTGCGTTTGCGGAGCATGATACGGTTACGAAATTAGCGACCGGGAATGGTCTTACTTTACAATGTCAAATTCGAGCAGCACCCACGATACGATGCCGACAACCAATAGGACGCCACATGCGGTCCAGAGCCAGCCGACGTTCATCGTCTTGACTTCGGATACGTCCACCAATTGACGCGTGCGGGACTTGGAGCGGTTGCGCGCCTTGCCCTTCTTCAGGAAGCCGTCGTAGTGGCGGTTGAGCAGGTGCGTTTCAATCTGGCGCATCGTGTCGAGCGTCACACCAACGGCGATCAGCGTGCCGGTGCCACCAAAGAATTGGGTAACCTTCCACGGAATTTTCAGCCATTCACCGATGATAAGTGGCAGGATCGCAATGACCGTCAGGAAGATGGCACCCGCCAAGGTGAGGCGCGTCATCACAAAGTCGAGGAACTTCGCGGTGGGGTCACCCGGGCGAACGCCAGGGATGTAGCCGCCATTGCGCTTCAGCTCGTCCGCAATCTGGATCGGCTTGAACATGATGGAGACCCAGAAATACGAGAAGCCCATGATCAGCATCGAGTAGAACACATAGTAGAACCAGTGATCCGGGCTGAGCCAGGCACCAATGTCGCGGAAGAAGTCCTGCCCCGTTGCCCCGGCAAGTGCGCCGAGCAGGTAGGTCGGGAACATCAGAATCGCACTGGCGAAGATGACCGGCATCACACCGGCGTAGTTCACCTTGAGCGGCAGGAATGAACTCTGGCCGCCCATCACGCGTCGCCCGACCATCCGCTTGGCGTATTGGACGGGGATTTTTCGCGTCGCCTGCGTCACCGCAACGATGCCCGCGATCACCGCGACCAGGAAGATCATCATGGCCGCAAACTGCGCCAGGGAAATCTTCACCGCAGCACCCGCGCCAGCCGTCAGGCCGTCATAGGCGAACATGACTGCCGATGGCAAGTCGGCCAAAATGCCGATCGTGATCAAAAGAGAAATACCGTTACCAATACCGCGCTGCGTGATCTGCTCACCAATCCACATGAGCAGGACGGTGCCCGCGGTCAGGAAGATGGTGGACGTAATCAAAAACCAGGTCGGGTCGATCAACACAATGCTGCCGTATTGCTCCACTGAGAACCCTTGGAAGAACTCGCCCGGATTGCGGAGCAAGGTCAGGTTCAGCAGGATCGACTGCACGAGCGCAATGGCGATCGTCAAGTAACGGGTGTACTGCGTGATCTTCTGCCGGCCGGTCTCGCCCTCCTGCTGCAAGCGCGCGAGCGTCGGCACGACGGCTCCCATCAGCTGCAGGATAATCGATGCGCTGATGTAGGGCATGATGCCCAGCGCAAAGACCGCACCGTTCAACAGCGCGCCCCCGGTAAACATGTTGTACAGGCCAAATAGTCCGGCGTCGGCAGCTTCCTCGAAGAACCGCTGGAGCGGTCGCGGGTCGATGCCGGGCAACGGAATATTCGCCCCAACACGGGCAATGAAGATCATCCCTAACGTAAAGAGGATCTTACTCCTCAGTTCGGGAATTTTAAAGCAGTTGACGAAAGCGTTGGACATTGATGACAGCGAGTCGGGTCGGGTTTTTTAAAAGAGAGAAGGCAGAAGGCAGATGGCAGACGTGTCGAGATATAAATCTTCGATAACTTGGGGGAATTGAAAATCAGCTTCGCCCCTTCTGCCCTCTTCCTACTGCCTTCTCCCTTGATAAAATGCTTCCTGGAACTATTCGGCTGATTCCTTGGATTCCGCTTCGGCTGCGCCGGTAACGATGACCTTGCCGCCGGCGGCTTCGATCTTGCTCTGGGCCGAACCGGAGAACTTGTCTGCGGTAACGGTCAGTGCGCGGGAGATCTCGCCGTCGCCGAGGATTTTGATCAGCTTGGACTTGGCACGGATAAGACCGGCTTGGATCAGCGCCTTGCGATCTACGGTGTCGCCTTCCACGCGCTCGAGGTCGCTGAGGTTGACGATTGCGTAGTCGGTGCGGAAGTTGTGGTTGTTGAAACCACGGTGCGGCATGCGGCGATACAGCGGGATGTGACCGGACTCAAAGCCGATACGGATGCTGCCGCCCGCGCGGGCCTTCTGACCCTTTTGACCGTGGGTCGAAGTCTTACCACGACCGGAGCCTTCACCGATACCGACGCGTTTGCGACGGCTGCGGGCACCCGGGACATTCTTAAGATTATGAAGTTTCATGACGTTGCTTGCTGGAGGTGTGACCTGCCAAATGAGCAGTTGTTCAAAGTGTTAAACGAGAGGCGATGCAGGAGCGATTTCCGTCTCCTTGGCCTTGATGCGAGAGATTTCTTCGGCCGAACGCAGCTTACGCAGCGCGGCGAGGGTCGCGTTGACCATGGCAAAGGGCGTATTGGAGCCCAGGTTCTTGGAGAGGACGTTGTGGACGCCAACTGCTTCGAGGACCGCGCGAACGCCGCCACCAGCAATAACGCCAGTACCGTCGGTGGCCGGGCGAAGCAGCACTTCGCCGCCGTCCTTGATGCCACGGCATTCGTGCGGGATGGTGGTGCCCTTCAGGCGCATCTCTTCCATGTTGGCGCGGGCGCGCTCGGTGCCCTTGCGAATGGCTTCCGGCACTTCCTTGGCCTTACCATAGCCGAGGCCCACCTTGCCCTTGCCGTCACCAACGACGACGAGTGCGGCAAAGCTGAAACGACGACCACCCTTTACGACCTTGGCGCAACGGTTGATGTGGACGACCTTCTCGATCAGTTCCGGACCTTCTTGCTCTTGCTGTTGACCGCGGTTGCGATCGTTACGGTCACGGCGCTTACCGCCGCGTTCGCCACCCTGGCGATTGCCGCCGCCATGGCGATTGCCGCCGCCTTGGCGACCTTGCTGAGTGTTTGGCATGTTGCTCATGATTCCGGAATAAATTTAGAAGTTAAGGCCGGCTTCGCGAGCGGCGTCAGCGAAAGCCTTCAGGCAGCCATGGTAGCGGCGGCCTGCGCGGTCGAAGACAACCTTCTCGACGCCGGCACCCTTGGCCTTTTCGCCGATTAGCTTACCGAGTGTGGTAGCGCCTTCGACGTTGGGCTTGAGTTTCTGGTCGCGAACATCCTTGGCCAAAGTGGAAGCCGAAACAATGGTCTTTTGCTCATAGTCGTCGATGCACTGGGCATGGATGTGCTGGTTGGTGAAGGTAACCGTCAGGCGGGGGCGCTCAGCCGTTCCCACCACGCGCTTGCGAATGCGCCAGCGGCGTTTTTGGCGGTTTAAACGAAGTTTTTCTGCAAGTTTCATGACTTATCCAGTCTTACAAATTTTCAGTGATTAATTAATGACTCCAATCGAACGGGACGTTCGTTAGCCGGTCTTCTTGCCTTCCTTGCGGCGGACGTAGCGACCAACGATCTTCACACCCTTGCCCTTGTAAGGCTCAACCGGGTAGTAGCCGTAGATGTCGGCAGCGACTTGGCCAACGGCCTGCTTGTCTGCGCCTTCTACGTCGATCTTGGTGCCACTCTTGTCAACCGTGACGGTGACGCCGGCTGGGATCGGGTACTTGATCTCGTGAGAGTAACCAAGTGCGAGGTCCAGGATATTACCCTGGAGGTTGGCCTTGAAGCCAACGCCTTCGATCTCGAGCTGCTTTTTGTAAGGCTCGGTGACACCGATGATCATGCCATTAATGATCGAGCGCGCGGTGCCCCACATGGCCTTGGCCTGGCGGGAGCTGTTGCTCGGCTCGATAACGACTTGATTATCATCAACGGTGACTTTGACGTCGCTGTCGAAAGTCTTGGTCAGTTTGCCCTTAGGGCCATCGACGTTAACGGTTTGGCCGCTAACGGAAACTTTGACCTTGTCGGCGATCGGAACGGGAAGTTTACCAATTCTGCTCATCTTTATGATCTCCTTATTTGGCTTACCAGACCTTGCAGATCACCTCGCCGCCAACTTTCTGGCGACGGGCGTCACGGTCCTTCAGGATGCCCTTGGAAGTGGTGAGGATGGAGATGCCAAGACCGCCGAGTACCTTCGGAATGTCTTCGTATCCGGAATAGAGGCGACGACCGGGCTTCGAGAAACGCTCGATGCCGACAATCGCGGGTTGGCCATCGACATACTTCAGGGAGATGTCGATGAATTTGTGTCCGGGTCCTTCCTCGCGGATGCCGAAATCCTGAACGTAACCTTCATCCTTGAGGATGCTGGCTACGCCGGCCTTCAGCTTCGAGAAGCGCGTGGAGCAAGAGTCCTGACCAGCGATGCTGGCGTTGCGCAATAGTGTGAGGAAGTCACCTATAGTATCGTGGGATGCCATGACTTGTAGGTATTAGTTATTGGTTAAAGTGAACAAATTAAAAATTAAAGTGAGGGACGTGCTTAAAGTGAGAGTTAAAGGATACCTTTAATTTGCTCACTTTAATTTGCTTACTCTCTTACCAAGACGACTTGGTTACACCAGGAATGTGGCCATTGAGCGCCAATTCGCGGAAAGTGATGCGGGACAGCCCGTACTTACGGATGTGGGCGCGGGGGCGACCAGTGACCGAGCAACGGTTGCGCAAGCGGGTCGGAGCTGAATTGCGGGGAAGCAGCGTGAGTTTACGCTGCGCTTGGAAGAACTCCTCGTCGGTGCTTTCCGGATTGTTGATGATCGCCTTAAGCTCTGCACGCTTGGCGGCGAATTTTTCCACCATGCGTTCACGCTTCTTGTTGCGGGCTACTGCGCTTTTCTTGGCCATAACTTAGGTAAGTATATTTAAAAATTTATGCGGCTGCGGTTTCTTCGGGCTTCGGCGTGGTCGGCTTGCGGAAAGGCATGCCCATGAGCTGAAGCAGATCGCGGCCTTCGTCGTCAGAATCGGCGGTGGTAACGATCGTGATGTCCATACCAATGGCTTCGCGGCCACCGGTGTCGGCGGAGATTTCCGGGAAAATGGTGCTGTCGGTCACGCCGAGGGTGTAGTTACCCTGGCCATCGAGCTTGCGGGAGATACCGCGGAAGTCACGAATGTTCGGCAGAGCGACTGCGATCAGGCGGAACAGGAAGTCATACATGCGCGCGCCGCGCAGGGTGACCTTCACGCCGATCGGCATGCCTTCACGGAGCTTAAAGTTCGACACGCTCTTGGAGGCCTTGGTCAGGACTGCGTGTTGACCGGCGACGGAAGTAATTTCCTTCTGCACTTCAGCGGCCCAGTTCTTATCTTTGGTCGCGTTGAAACCGGAGTTGATGACGATCTTGGTGATCTTGGGCACCATGTGCGCATTGGCGTAGCCACGAGTCTTTTTCAGCTCGGGGATGACGACTTCGCTGTAGTGCTTTTTCAGGTATGGTTGTTCTTGGCTCATTGGATTTTTTTGGCCTGGGGATTTCCGACCCCTCAGGTCTTGGCTAAGATAGAATTAAATAATTAAGCGCTCTTCTTGTCGAAGCGCTCGGCGAGCATTACGTTCGAATAGTGAACGGTGCCTTCGCGCTCGATGATGGCACCCTCAGGGTTTTCCTGGGTCGCCTTTTGGTGCTTCTTGATCATGTTGACGCCTTCGACGATCACGCGCTCGTTCTCACGGAGGACCTGCAGCACCTTGCCGCGCTGGCCCTTGTGAGCGCCGGCGATTACGACGACTTCGTCACCTGCCTTGATTTTAAATTTCATGACTTTTTAAAGTGTTCTTGGTGTTTTGGTTCTTGGTGCTTGGTTTCATTCAGATGGTTCAACTAAGAACCAAGAACTAAGCACGAAAGCACATTCGTTACAGCACCTCGGGTGCGAGCGAGATGATCTTCATGAACTTCTTGGAACGAAGCTCACGAGCCACCGGCCCGAAGATGCGCGTGCCGCGCGGGTTGCTGTTGTTGTCGAGGACAACACAGGCGTTCTTGTCGAAACGAAGGTAGCTGCCATCGGCGCGGCGGATCGGCGCTTTGGTGCGCACGACGACTGCCTTGACCACGGTGCCCTTTTTAACGGAGGCCTCGGGGCTGCTTTCTTTAACGGTGCAAACAATAACGTCGCCTACGGAGGCGGTCACTTTTGCTTGGCCGAGACGACGAATCATGAGCACTTCCTTAGCGCCCGTGTTGTCGGCTACTTCTAATCTGCTTTCCGGCTGAATCATTGGAACGGGTTCCCTTTAATGGTTAAAGCGGCTTCCGCTCGGCGTTAGCCGACGATCGGGGCCTTTTCTAAAATCTTAACGACACGCCAGCGCTTCAGCTTGCTGAGCGGGCGAGTTTCCATAATTTCCACTTTGTCACCGACGGCGCATTCGTTGCTTTCGTCGTGAGCGTGGACTACCGTCTTGCGCTTAATCTCCTTTTTATAGAGATGGTGCGGAATCTTGTAGAAGAAAGTTACCTTGATGGACTTGTCGCCAGTGCGGCTGGTGACCACGCCCACGAGGTCCTTGCGTTGGCTGCTGCGAGCCTGTGCCTGAGTATCGGATTCGGACATTGTCTTTGTAAGTGTTCTGGTTCTTGGTTCTTCGTTCTTGGTTCGGCTCGGTTGGCTATAACCAAGAACCAAGCACTAAGAACTAAAGCACATGTTTGAATTTACGCGGTCGCGGCGGCTTTTTGCTTCAGCACGGTTTCCATGCGGGCGATGTCGCGGCGGATGATGCGCAGCTGGGCCGGGTTTTCCACTTGGCCAACTTGCTTGCGCACACGGAGATTGACGAGCTCGTCGCGGGATTCGCGGAGCTTCTTGTTGAGTTCCTCGGGGGAAAGTTCACGGATATCTTTTGCTTTCATGGCAAGCGTGTATTGTCGGCGCTTTTTATGCGGAGTTTAGAAAGTTTCGAGTTCTTCGCGGCTGACAAAGCGGCACGCGAAAGGCAGCTTGCCGTCAGCGCGGCGCATCGCTTCACGTGCAGCCTGGGAGCCAGATCCGGACACTTCGAAAATCATCGTGCCGGGCTTAATGATGGCGCACCAGTATTCAACCGGTCCCTTACCCTTACCCTGACGGGTTTCCTGGGGCTTCTTGGTAACCGGCTTGTGCGGGAAGACGCGAATCCAGACCTTACCGCGACGCTTGAGGTAGCGGTTGATCGCCACACGTGCGGCTTCGAGCTGGGCTGCAGTCAAACGACCGCGGCCGAGGGCCTGGAGACCATATTCGCCGAAGGCAAGCGTGTCGCCGCCCTTGGCGCGACCGCGGATACGGCCCTTGTGCACCTTGCGGTACTTGGTTCTTGCTGGAAGGAGTTTAGCCATTGGTCTAAGGAATTAAAAATTATAAATTCAAAATGATAAAAAATTCGGAATCCGTTTTTGAATTTTGAATTCTGAATTTTGCCTTAATTAGAGGCCTTCTTCGGGGCTGGGGTTACAGATCCAGCACTTAATGCCGATGATGCCGTAAACCGTGCGTGCTTCGGCAAAGCCGTAGTCGATGTTTTCACGCAGGGTGTGTAGAGGCACGCGGCCTTGACGCTGTTGCTCGGTGCGGGCGATTTCCGCGCCACCGAGACGACCGGAGCACTGGATGCGGATACCGTCAGCGCCCATTTGCATGGTCGTTTGCACGGCCTTCTTCATGGCGCGACGGAAGGAAATGCGGCGCTCAAGCTGCAAAGCAACGTTTTCGGCGACGAGTTGGGCCACGAGGTCGGGCTTCTTCACTTCGGCGATGTCGAGCAGTACGTCGCGGTCAACCAGCTTGGAAAGGTCAGCCTTGAGCTTGTCCAGCTCGGCACCCTTGCGGCCGATCACAATACCCGGGCGGGCGGTGTAGATCTTAACGCGGACACGCTGGCCGGCGCGCTCGATGTAAATCTTCGGCACGGAGGCGAAGCGCAGGCGCTCGTTGAGGAACGTGCGAATCTTGTTGTCCTCGTAAATGAATTCGGGGAACTGCTTCTTGTCGGCGAACCAACGGCTGTCCCAGTTACGACGGACGGCGAGGCGGAAGCCAATAGGATTTACTTTCTGACCCATAATGGAATTGCGATAAAGGTTTTAGCTGGCGGCCGCTTCCTTCACTTCGTCAGTGAGGATGATGCGGATGTGCGAGGTGCGTTTACGGATAGGATGAGCGGAACCGCGGGCAACCGGCTGGAAGCGGCGGAATGCGGGGCCTTCTTCAATGATCGCGCTCTTGATGACGAGATCGTCGGACGAAAGGTTGTGGTTGTTTTCCGCGTTGGCGATGGCGCTGGCCAGTGTCTTGCTGAGCAGGCGTGCGGACTTGCGCGGGATGAACTTAAGAAGGTCCATTGCCTCGTTGGCGGGAAGGCCCTGGATTTCGCGGGCGACTTCACGAACCTTCTTGGGCGACATGCGCGCGTATTTGGTTAATGCCAAAACTTCCATGATGACTATGCTGTTAAGAAAATTGAACGGTCTTGATTCGGGCCAGGTCGCCAAAAACAATTGCGCGGCCCGGTTGAAGATTGGTAATGAGGCCGGCGGAGCGATCTGCTTCCACTGCCACTAGAATGATGGTGCCGATGACGGCGTCGCCGCGAATGACTTCGCAAAGCATGCCGACCCGGAAACCTTGGTCGAGGCCGTCGTCGAGGATGACGATGTCTGCGGCCTTATTTTCGGTGACCCCGAACACGACCGCCTGGCCGGAGGGGTAAATGCTGCTGGAGGCAAACTCCGGACCGGGAACTTCTTCGCGGCCCTTGGAGCGTAGTGCGGCGGCTTCGGCTGGTGTGAGGTCGTTATAAACAACGACTTCTTCCTTCACCGCGGCGACTGATTGCACGGTGATCGGCGCTGCCGGCTTTTCTTCTTCCACTTCGATCTCAGCCCATTTGCCCTCGAAGTCCGGCGCGATCATGCGCAGGTCAAAAGGAGCCTCATCCACATTGGCATGCGCCAACCCGCCGATCATGAGACCGGTGATGAGGAGCGCTTGCTGGAAAATGCGGATCATAGGTTGAAAAGTGGAAGGATGAATAGCGGGTTACTTCTTGCCGACGCCTTGGTGACCCTTGAAGGTGCGCGTAGGAGCGAACTCACCGAGCTTGTGGCCAACCATGTTTTCCGTGACGTAGACGGGCATGAAGCCCTTGCCATTGTGAACGGACATGTTGAGGCCAACGAATTCAGGAGTGATCGTCGAACGGCGCGACCAGGTCTTGATGGGCTTGTTGCTGCCGGCTGCTTGCGCGGCCTCAATCTTGTCCATCAGCTTCGGGTCAACGAAGAAGCCTTTTTTGATCGAACGTGCCATAATTTAAATGCGGATTGCGGATTGCGGAATGCGGATTGGGTAAGTGAGTTAGCGCTTCTTGACCTTGCGGCCGTTGCGACGGACAACGATGAGTGCATTGGAAGTCTTGGACTTCTTGCGGGTCGGGAAGCCCTTGGCGAGCTGACCCCATGGCGAGCATGGGTGCTGGCGACCACCACCGGACTTGGAACGGCCTTCACCACCACCATTTGGGTGGTCGACCGGGTTCATCGCCATACCGCGGACCTTCGGGCGCTTGCCCTTCCAGCGATTGCGGCCGGCCTTACCGATAACTTCGTCACCGTGCTCTTCATTGCCAACGCGGCCAATGGTGGCGCGGCAGTTGGAGTTGACCTTGCGGATTTCACCAGAAGGCATCTTCAGCGTGGCGTATTCCTTGTCGATGGAGATCAACTGGGCATACTGGCCAGCGCTGCGAGCGATCTTGGCACCCTGCCCTGGCAGCATCTCAATCGCGTGAATGAGGGTTGCGGGCGGGATGTCCTTAAGGCGTGTGCAGAGACCGGGGGTGAATTCTTCCACCTTCTCGTTGGTGCTGATGATCTTGGCACCGACCTTGATACCGCGGTAAGCCAGGATGTAGCGCTTCTCGCCGTCGGCGTATTGAACCAGGGCGATGTTGCAGGTGCGGTTCGGATCGTATTCGATCGTCAGCACTTCGGCTTCCTGCTCCAGCTTGTTGCGCTTGAAGTCGATCAGGCGGTAAAGGCGCTTGTGGCCACCACCACGGTGACGGGAAGTGATGCGGCCATAGCAGTTGCGGCCCTTCTTATCGTGGCGGGACTGCGTGAGGCTCTTCTCCGGGTTGTTCGGCGCGACGTCCTGCTTGTTCTGGACGCGGAAGCGCTGAGACGGAGTGACTGGTTTGGTTTTAACTAAAGCCATTGGTGTATGGAATTAAAAATTATAAATTATAAATGCAAAAAACTTATATTCGTGTTTTTGAATTTTGAATTCTGCATTTTGAATTTCTTAGACCAGTTCGATGCTTTCGCCCTCTGCGAGAGTAACGATAGCCTTCTTCATCGCTGCGGTGCTGCCGGAACGGCCGCGGACCATGCGATTACGCTTGGACTTGCTGCGCTGGTTGATGATGTTTACGCGCACGACCTTCACGTCGAAAAGCTTTTCAACGGCGGAGGCAACTTGGCGGCGGTTGGCGGTGGTGGAAACCTCGAACGTGTACTTGTTGGTGTTAGCGGTCAGATCGGCCGCCTTTTCCGTCACGCGGTATTCCTTGATGATGTTGCTGGGTGAAAACATGATTTCGCCTTATCTATATAAGATTGCGGTTACTTGGCTTCGCCGGTGCGGGCGAGAACGGATTCGATGCCCTTCTCGCTGATGACGACGTTGTCGAAACGAACGAGGTCATAGGCATTGAGGGAGGCGGAGTCGGTAATGTAAACGCGGGCGATGTTGCGCGCGGAAAGTGCGGTGTTGTCGTCGAACTGCTGATCAACGATGAGGATCTTGCCCTCAGGCTTGATCTGGCTGATGATCTTGTCGAAGTCCTTGGTCTTGGGCGCGGACATTTCGAACTTTTCGATCACGGAGATTTCACCGTCGTTAGCCTTGTCGAAGAGCGCACGGCGGATGGCCAGCTGCTTTACCTTCTTGTTGGCGTGCTTGGTCCAGTCGCGGAGCTTTGGCCCGTGGGCCACACCACCACCGACGTAGATCGGAGCTTGGCGGTCACCGTGACGAGCGTTACCGGTGCCCTTTTGGCGGTAAACCTTCTTACCGGAGCCGGAAACTTCAGCGCGGGTCTTGGCCTTGGCGTTGCCCTGGCGCAGGTTGGACTGGTAAGCGACGACGACATCTTTCAGGGCTTGCAGGCCCTTGTCGCCTTCGAAAGTCGGGATGGCAAACTCCTTTTCCGTGCTGGAGGCGCCGTCGGCAGTAAATACTTTGAGCTTCATGATAATGATTCCTCTCAGACGTTAAATATTAAGCAGAACGCTTCTTTTTGACAGCGGTGCGGATGTAAACGGTGCCGCCATTCGGGCCATGAACGCTGCCCTTAACCAGGATCAGGTTCTTGTCTTCGATGACTTTGACAACGCGGAGATTCTGGGTAGTGCGACGCACGTGGCCATCGTGACCCGGCATCTTCTTGCCCTTCCAGACTTCACCCGGCCACTGACAGTGACCGTATGAACCACCACGACGGTGGAACATCGAACCGTGCGAGGCAGGACCACCGCCGAAGCCCCAGCGCTTAACAACGCCCTGGAAGCCCTTACCTTTGGTGGTGCCAATGACGTCGACCTTCTGGCCGGCCTCAAACTTGGATACGGTCAGCACGTCGCCCACGTTGTATTCGCCATCGTGGTCGCCGGTGCGGAATTCGCGCAGCTCCTTAACCGGCGCAACCTTCGCCTTGGCGAAGTGGCCCTGGAGTTGCTTGGAGACGCGGTGCTCCTTTTGTGCGCCGAAGCCGATCTGCACAGCTTCGTAGCCGTCCTGATCGGACGACTTTACTTGAACGACTGGGCATGGGCCAGCTTCTACAACGGTCACGGGCACTAGCTCGCTACCGTCGAAAATCTGGGTCATCCCAATTTTCTTACCAATTAGGGTAAAGCTCATAATTACAGAGGCAGGTGGAAAGTTGGCTGATTGCCGCCTCTCCGTTTTCGAGAGACCTGCGTGAAGGTTTAGACTGTCAGTGAATTAAATTTGAAAGAAATTGTGCAAAATTTTAAAAATGCAAGCCGCGAAGTATCGCGATTTTTTCGCATTTGAAAAGAATTCTTTTCAAAAATTTTGAATTTCTTAAATCGGACTTAAACGGTGATGTTAATGTCCACGCCAGCGGGCAGGTTGAGCTTCTTCAGCTCGTCCACGGTCTGGGCGGTGGGCTCGATAATGTCAATGAGGCGCTTGTGCGTGCGCAGCTCGAATTGATCCATCGACTTCTTGTCGACGTGCGGCGAACGGTTGACCGTTACCTTCTCAATGCGCGTGGGCATGGGAACGGGACCGCTGACGCGGGCGCCGGAGCGCTTCGCGGTGTCCACAATGTCAGCTGCAGACTGATCGATGATGCGATAGTCGTAACCGCGGAGTTTGATGCGAATTTTAGGACCTGCCATGATAGTGAAAGGTTAGAGGATTTCTTTTGGTAAAGGGATTTAGGTGCGGGCGGGCATGTAGCCAGCGCCTTCGGTGATCGTTTTCAAGACTGAGTTGGGAACCTGCTCAAAGCAGAGTGGCTGCATGCTGTAGTCGGCGCGACCCTTGGAGAGGGAACGCACGTCGGTAGCGTAGCCGAACATCGTTTCCAGTGGAACCTTGGCGCTGATAACGGCCAGATTCGTTTTGGATTCAATGCCCTGGATTTGACCGCGGCGGCGATTGATGTCGCCCACGATGTCACCCTGGTATTCGTCGGGCACATTCACTTCCACTTCCATGATGGGCTCCATCAGGATAGGTCCTGCTTTGTCCATCGCGTCGCGGAAGGCAAAAATGCCCGCCATTTTAAAAGCCATTTCGGACGAGTCGACTTCGTGGAACGAACCGTCCACAATCGTCGCCTTCCAGTCCACCACCGGATAACCGGCAATCGTGCCAGTATTCGCGGCTTCTTTGATACCATCACTGAAGGGCTTGATAAACTCTTTCGGGATAGTGCCGCCCACGATCGCATTGATGACCTCAACGCCCTTGCCCGCTTCGTTGGGCTCAAGCTTGATGATGCCATGACCATACTGCCCCTTACCACCGGACTGGCGGACAAATTTGCCTTCGCCGTCGGCTGCCTGGGTGATCGTTTCGCGGTAGGAAATTTGCGGTTTGCCGGCTTCGGCCTCGACCTTGAACTCGCGGAATAAACGGTCGCGAATAATTTCGAGGTGAAGCTCACCCATGCCCATGATGATCGTCTGGCCCGTCTCTTCGTTGGTGGTCACCTTGAAGGTTGGGTCCTCATCAGCGAGGCGCTGCAGACCGGTGGACAGCTTATCCTGGTCCGCCTTGGTGTTCGGCTCGATCGACATCGAGATCACTGGATCCGGGAACGATGGCGGCTCCAGCGTGAGGGCCTCATCCTTCGAGCAAAGTGTGTCGCCAGTCTTGACGTCCTTCACACCGACCAGGGCGCAGATATCGCCGGAGTAAGCCACGTCAATGTCTTCGCGGGCGTCCGCCTTCATAATCATGAGGCGGGAAATGCGCTCGGAACGGCGAGTGCGCGGATTGTAAAGCTGGTCGCCCTTGCGGAGGGTGCCGCGATACATGCGGAAGAAAACCAATTTGCCGCCGGTGAACTTGTCGTTCATCAACTTGAAGGCGAGTCCGGCAACCTTGCCAGCGTCGTCAGCCTTCACGGCTTCGATTTCGCGCTCACCGTCTTCGTCGTGCGCCGGCATGGGCTTTACGTCGACCGGGCTCGGCAGATAATCGACTACGGCGTCCATGAGCATTTGTACGCCCTTGTTCTTAAACGCAGAACCGGGGATGACAGCCATGAAGTCGAGGCTCATCGTCGCCTTGCGGATACCGCGGCGGAGCATGTTGGCCTCAATGGTTTCGCCTTCGAGGTATTTCTCGGCGAGCTCGTCGTCGAAGTCGCACAGCGCTTCGATCAGCTTTTCGCGGTGAGCTTCAGCTTGCTCAAGCTCTTCACCGGGAATTTCTTCCCAGTTAAAAGTAATGCCAGTTTCGTCGGACGGATCGTAAACGGCCGCTTTCATACGGACGAGATCGATCAAGCCGCGCAGTTGGTCCTCTGCGCCGATGGGCAGGCAGATCGGATGCGCGTTGCCGCCCAGTTTTTCGCGAATGGAGTCAACCGCCGCAAAAAAGTCGGCCCCCGTCCGGTCCATCTTATTAATGAACGCGATTCGGGGGACGTGGTATTTGTCCATCTGACGCCAAACGGTCTCGGACTGTGGCTGCACGCCTGCGACTGCGCAGAAGACGCCAACGGCACCATCGAGGACGCGGAGGGATCGCTCAACTTCGGCGGTAAAATCGACGTGCCCGGGGGTGTCGATGATATTGATCTGCTGCTCAATGCCGGAGAAGTCGCCGTCCTTGGTCGTCCAATGACAGGATATAGCGGCGGAGGTGATCGTGATGCCACGCTCGCGCTCCTGCTCCATCCAGTCAGTTACGGCTGTGCCGTCATGAACTTCGCCTGCTTTGTGGACCACACCCGAGTAGAGCAAAATGCGCTCGGTGGTGGTCGTTTTCCCTGCATCAATGTGCGCCGCAATGCCAATGTTCCGGGTATACTCAAGCGGGTACTTCCGATCGGAAGCATTCACTGGAGACAACTGGAGCGTGGAAGGCATGGGTGGGAAAGGTCAAAGAACAGGAAATTGAAAGTGAAAGCCGCGAAGGCGGATCACCAACGAAGGTGGGCAAAGGCACGGTTGGCCTGGGCCATCTTGTGGGTCTCTTCCTTCTTCTTCACCACGCCGCCGGTGTTATTGTAGGCGTCAATGATTTCGGATGCGAGGGCTTCGCCCATCGGCACACCCTTGCGTTTCTTGGCGGCATCAACCATCCAACGGAAAGCAAGGGACTGCTGGCGCTCGTAAGTGATCTCGACCGGCACTTGGTATGTAGCACCACCAACACGGCGGGACTTCACCTCAAGCTTCGGGCGGACATTTTCCAATGCGCCGAGGAGGAGATCGATCGGGTCGCCCTTTTCGAGCTTTTCCGAGACACGCTCAAATGCGCTATAAACGATGCGCTCAGCGACGGACTTCTTACCGCGCTGCATGACGAGGTTAATCAAGCCAGCAACCAGCTGGCTTTGATAACGGGGATCGGCGGGGACATCCCGCTTTACGGCTCTACGACGACGTGACATGGTATCTAAAGTTTACTTTTTGGCTTCCTTGGGGCGCTTCACACCATACTTGGAGCGGCTGCGACGACGCTTTTCAACGCCTTGGCAGTCAAGCGCGCCACGGACGATGTGGTAACGAACACCCGGAAGGTCCTTAACACGACCGCCGCGCACGAGCACAACACTGTGCTCCTGGAGGCTGTGGCCTTCGTCAGGGATGTAGGCGATGACTTCGTAACCATTGGTGAGGCGAACCTTGGCCACCTTACGGATAGCGGAGTTCGGTTTCTTCGGGGTGCGAGTCATGACCTGCACGCAGACACCACGACGAAACGGATTGCTGGCCATAGCCGGCGATTTCGACTTGGCTTTCTGCAGAACGCGAGGGTTCCGGACGAGCTGATTGATTGTAGGCATTGAAATAGATGGGTTTTCCAGGAAAAGAAAAGACCCGCCGATGCCAAAACACACATGTGCCTGAACCAGCGGGGTTTCAGGGAAAGGGGGCGAGACTACGCTTCGCATGCTGCAATGCAAGCGCTTTTTTTCGAAAAATGATAGATTTTTCAGGGGTTCTCCTTCGCCACCCGAAATGTGCAGTGAATCCTATATACCCACGCGCGACTGGCAAGCGTGAATCCGTTTTTTACCCCTGAAAATAAGAATACCAGCCCCAGTAATGAATTTTGCAAATTTAACGAATAAACCGTCCATCAGCAGCGTTTAAACGATATATAACATTAGTTAATCAAACATTCTGCCGATAGAAAATATAGAAAGAGAGTTCCCCATGCCACCCCGCCCCGACAGTCAAACCAGCGCCCCCGGAGATGCCGCTTTTGACATCAGCCGATCCAGCTTTTTCCAGTTTTTGGAGCAGGAACGCGCGGAGATCCGACGCCACCAGGAGAGCGAGTCCACGCGTATCGGACAGGAAATCGATATCCACGCCGCGCTGCACTCCTGGTTTCACCGCAAGCGCTGGGAATGGCAGGACCGCCTGAAGTCCGCCAGCTTCGAAGACTAGAGCCTACTCCTCGCAGCTAATCACCGTAAAGGCCTGATCGTAGAGCAGCTTTTCCCCGTGATACAGGCGGAAACGCCACTCACCGAGGCCGCGCTCGTATTCTTCGTCAAAGAAGTAATAGAAATCGAACCAACCAAAGCCATCCTGGGTGTAAATGGGCTGGACGCGGTCCATGCTGCTGCTGACCTCGCCCGAGGGGAGCGTCATCGGCGGGTAATCCACCAGTAGCCGCAGTTCCTCGACGCCATCGGGCACGTTGAGAATGCCCACCTCAATGCCCAGCCCATGCTCTTTGCAGTTGGGCACGGTCCAAGTGTCGGCCTCCAGGACAATCCAGTCAGAGTCCATCGCCAGACCATTGGGCGAGTCCGGCGCAACGTAGGTCTCCCCCTCACCGGTCCGCATCACGTGACCATAAAACAGCGGCACGACCTCAAACGGCTTTTCGTGCAAAAGCGCCGCAAGTAACAGGATTCCCAAACCGGCTAGGCTATAAATTCGCATAATTAAAAAATGTGCTCCGCGCAATAACGTGCTCCGGTCGCTTCAGCGGCCGGAATGCCAATATGGCAACAAGTCCGGCGTGATCAATCCAGCTAAAACTTAGGAGATCGCATTGATAAAACAGGAAGATCGGGTAGTAGCACCGCAATTTTTTTAACAGAAGGCAGCAAAGTTAGCAAAGAAGTATGTATCTGTTGGCTTTGCTCCCTTTGCTGCCTTCTGTTAGAATTAAAACCCTTTGCCAATGCTTCTCGTTCTTCCCGATCTTCCAGTTTAAACTCCCCTTTCCGTCTCTAGGGCCAAAATCCACCCCAAAAAATTAAAGCTTGCCCCCGCCACGCGCCTACGCCATGAAATTGCTTACGATAGCGAAAGCGGTGCCCCAGTGTGACACGACGGCCTAGTTTGCCCGATCAACCTTCGCCCGTTACCGACTCCGCGACCCACTTATTGGGTCCTTCTGCTAGAAACCTCCCTTCCCGGGCTACGCCTATCGTATTGCCTAGTCTCAACCAATGAGCGAAACTGAAGCGAACACCACTGAAGCCAACGGCCGCGCGGAAAACACCGTGACGGTAGAGGGCGTCTTCGAACCGGCTAACAACAAGACCGGACAACTCCTCGACCCCAGTAAGAACGGGCGCACGCGCAAGACGGATCCCTTCGTCCCGCGCGAGATGATCCGCCGCTTCAAGCTCAAGCGCGGCAACTGGATCACCGCCAGCGCCCATCACGACGACCGCTTCCCCAACCCCAAGGTCAAATTTATCGAAAAGGTGGACGGCCTCACCGTCGATAAGCGCAAGGACTGCTACCCCTTCCAGCAGCTGACCACCATTGCGCCCGACAACCAGATCAAGCTCGAGTGCAAGGACGGCCGCCTCACCACCCGCGTGCTCGACCTATTTTGCCCCGTGGGCAAGGGCCAGCGCGGACTGATCGTCGCCCCGCCCCGCACCGGTAAGACCACCCTTTTAAAAGACATCGCCGAAGGCGCGCACGAAAACCACCCCGAGATGCTCGTGATGGTGCTCCTCGTCGACGAGCGCCCCGAGGAAGTCACCGACTTTAAGCGCGATCTACCCTGGGCCGAGATTTACGCGTCGTCCAACGACGAAAATATCGAAAACCACATTCGCGTGGCCGAGATCGCCATCGAGCGCGCCAAGCGCCAGGTGGAAGTCGGCAAGGACGTCATCCTGCTGCTCGATAGCATTACCCGCCTCTCCCGCGCACACAACTCCGCCAAGGGCGGCGGCGGCCGTACGATGACTGGCGGTCTCGACATCCGCGCGCTCGAAAAGCCACGCCAGCTCTTTTCCTCTGCCCGCAACACCGAAGAAGGCGGCAGCCTGACAATCATTGCCTCCGCGCTGATCGAAACCGGCTCCCGCATGGACGACCTGATTTTCCAGGAATTCAAGGGCACGGGCAACATGGAGATGGTCCTCGACCGCAAGGCCGCCGAGCTTCGCTTCTGGCCCGCGATCAACATCAATGCCTCCGGCACCCGCAAAGAAGAGCTCCTGCTAGACAAGGAAGTCCTGGACAAGGTCGGCTTCTTCCGCCGCGCACTTTCGCCAATGAAGCCCCTCGACGCCACCGAGACTCTCGTCGAGCGCATGGGCACTACCAAGAACAACGCCGAGTTCCTGCGCTTGCTCGACATGTAGCGGGCCAGCCCGCTCGGCCGCTGGCCCTAGAGATCGGCCATGTTGAACATCTTCTGCAGGCGCAGAAGCTTCAACACACTGTGCACGTAGGGCGTCGCATTCGTCAGGGCAATGCGCTCCTGGTTGTATTTCGACACGGCTAACAAAACGCCCACACCGGCACTGTCAATCAGGGTAACCTGATGCAAATCCACGGCAACCTTGCCACCGGGCTTATTGATCGACTCCTCCAGCGCCTGGCGAACGGCCACGGCATTACTAGCATCAATCACCGGTGCCTCGATCGTAAGCACTAACGTATCATCTTTTTGTTGGGCGTTAACCATAGGGAAGTAAAATCAACTTTAGGCGAGGCCCATGTCCTCGCGTTTCTGCTCCAGCTCTGCGTTACGTTCCTCGAAGGCCATGGTCTGCGCGATCAGGGCCTCCTCAGACTGGTGAATGAAGTCAGAGCGTTCATCCAGGAGCTTGCGCAAGTCCTCAAAGCTGTCGAGCTCGCGCAGCATGTCAATCATTGCATCGAGCGTATGTTGGAGCAGCTCGACCTTTGCCTCCAGGTTGTCGATGCGGCCATTGGCTTCCGCCAGTGCTCTGGCCTCGAAGCCCCCTTCGCGCGGGGCACTCTTGGCCTGCACCTCCATCCAGCTGGCGTCCTCAGAATCCTCGTGCATGACGTGCATCACGTGAATACGCGAGCGCGGCAGCTCTTCACAGATACGCTTCACCTCATGGCTCGGCACCGGATTATCCATGATTTTGCCGTCAATCGCGAGCCACCATTCATCGACCGTTTGGTGTTCCTGAATAAAATCTAGGAGTAGCTGCATATCCATGACCAATAGAAGTAAAAGCTCTATCGCGTGCTGGCAATCAAAGAAGTCGCGACAATATTCCAAATTTACGGACTTCGTCAAATGCTTGATCTTCGCAAATATGATTGCAGAACCGGCATCAACCATGTGATATATAACGCGAAATGTTGAAGCAACTCCCCCTGTTCGTCACCCTCGCCACGCTGCTTGTGAGCGTCGCCAACGCCGCCGTTACCGATACGATTACCTCGAACGGCATCACGTGGAAACTACGCGCACCCGCCGAGTCGGGCACCTTCGTGACGGGGGATCCGTGGGTTGTCGGCCCCGTGGAGGTCATCAGCATCACCAACGATAAAAACTCTCCTGACTTCACTCCTCGCCGCGGTCAAAACGGCTCCATGGTCAACCCGCTCGCTGGCGGTGCCGACCGCAACAAGCAGGGCTACGACGACGCCCTGGGCAACTACGATGAGTCCCTCAACGCTGGCCTGCCCAACGGCATGCCTGTCGCGGCAGACAACCCGCTGCTCCTGCCCGTCAACTCGACGCTGATCTCGATGACCAGTTGGCTCTACAACGATAAAAACGACGCCGAGCCCGGCACCCCGCGCTTTAACGGCGGCACCAAGGCACCCCGCCCCGTCACGCGCAGCGCCGGACTGCTGACCGTTTTGCCCGCTGCCCCGCCCGCCAACGCCTTTCGCCCCGCCTATGCCGGAGCAGACAAGGCCATTCAATTCACGCTGGCCGACGTCAACTGGAGCGCGCTTAAAAACCTGCCCGCTCCGTCGAACACCCCCAACGTGCCGCAGCTCATCGACAGCATCAAGCGCCCCTGGGTCGACCATGCCTTCGAATACCTTGGCGCGATGGTCCACCCCTCCGAGCACATGCCCAACTACGGGCGCGACATGGGCAATCTCATTGTCGACGCCAGCCTTGCCGTTAACACCAGCATCCCCGAGGCACAAAAGCGCGAGCTGGCCATGTATCTCATCCAGTATGGCATCGATTGCACCGGAATCGCTGACAACGGCGGCGGCTGGCGCGCGAACGGCGGGCACGCCCTCGGCCGCAAGTGGCCCATTCTTTTCAGCGGCATCATGCTCGACAACCAGCACATGAAAAACGTTGGTCAGTGGGACCGCACCTTCGGGCTGGGCGTCGAATTCCAGGAGGACCAAAATTACTTTTATGTCTCTCAGGCCGAGGTCGAGCTGACCAACAGCTCCCGTTGGGCCCCCGACCACCGCAACGTCAAAGCCGGCCAGGCCGCCCCCTACACCGAGGCCGACATTGGCCTGCCCGAGTGGGGCATTCGCCACGCCTACAAACCGCAATCCGACAACAAAAGCATGGGTGCCGTCTACCGCGACATCAATGGCGGCGTCGCCCCTGGCTTCGCCCTGGCGGCGCTGATCATGGACGGCCGCGAGCTGTGGAACCACGAGGCCTTCTTCGACTACTGTGACCGCTACTTCAACCACCCCGAGCGCCCCACCCGCGGCACCAATTCCCTCAGCCCCTACGTCGAAACCATGTGGAACGAATACCGCGCCGACCAAGGCCCCGTCTGGACCGCCGACCAAATGGCCCAGCACCGGATGTAGCCATGACCATTGCGGATTTCGGATTGCGGAGTGCGGATTTTTTTAAAGACGCACTTGCGTTGGGTTGGCCATGACGCGGTGTAGCCAACACACAGCTCGGTAATTCGATTACTAAGGCGTGGTTTCAGAAATGTGACGATGAACAAGTTTTTACGCCTTGGTGCTCGTCACATTTGCCAGGTTCCGTTTAAAAGTACTTTACTGCCTGCTGGTCAACCAATACTCCTAGGATTCATAGAACGCCTGACTATTGCTGAGCTGACCATCCACAAACTCCCCAATACCAAGCGCGCTACAATCCAAACTGTTGAGTGACGATTTCGTCGCTTAAAAATACTGTTCTGCAAAAGAAAATGACCACCACCAGAGTCAACTGCATTGCTTGCGACACGATGATTCTCCCTGCAACCGCAGAAAGGTTCGGCGGATTGTGTGCCCAGTGCGCTAAGCTCCCGTCAGACCAGCTGGACGTTAAGCGCCAAATTAAAGAAGGAATTAATCCTCTAGATCACGCGATAGAATTGACTAAACGATTGATTCAGAGGCTAATCACAGAATATCCGAACCAGCACATTGTAGCTATAGCCGACCCTATATTTGAGGCCGCTCGTTTTTATACCTGCGATGTGATACCTCGGGCATTTGACTACGACGAGATGAAAGAACTCAATCCCGATATCTCTGACGAAATCGAACTCTATACTTCTGAGATAGAAGGCGAATACTCCCTGCTCAAGCCAATAGCTCAAGAGTTGAAGAGTATTAGCCCAGAACTAAATTTAAGAGGAAAGGTTGCAGTAGCTGCGTCCTGGGGCATGGGGAGAGAAGAAATAGGATGGATGATTCGTTACCTTAACACGCGGGACCGATTTGAAGAATATTTGGAGAGATGGAAAATGGATGAATCCGACATCGACCAACTCAACCAAGCATACAACCAAGAACTAAACTAAGCAGAACCAGTCGCTTCTGGTCAACGTCGCTAACGCGCCGCGCCAGAGCTCTACGTTCGCTTCCAGCCGAAAAAACGAAGGCCAGTAAAGTAGCTGCGCTGCAAACGCGACTAACTCCCCCGCCCCTACTCCGCGATCGCGGGGGCGAGGACGACGCGGAAGCCGGTGCTGGCGTTGCGGAAGTTTTCGCTGAGGCCCTCGCTGCGGGAAGCGGCGCGGGAACGGATGGCGAAGTCTTCCCAGCCACCGCCGCGAACAGGGTGGCGGCTGCCGTCCTGCAGGCGGACCCAGTCCGTGACCTCGTCGCCCGGCAGGCGGGCGTTGTAGTCGTCGAAGCACCACTCGCGGACGTTGCCATGGACGTCGTATAGTCCCCAGGCATTGGGCTGATATTGGCCAACTTCTTTGGCACCGTAGTCGTCCTCGGCGTCGACATCGCTGGACTCGAAATCGCGCGGATAGGTCCCTTGGAAATGTGCATTCTCTGCCGTGGCGGTATTACCCCAGTGGAACGGAGCCGTGGACCCGGCGCGCGCGGCATATTCCCACTCGGCCTCGGTCGGCAGGCGGTATTCATAACCAGCAGGCAAGCGGCCTGCCTCCTGCTCGCGCTCGTTGAGCTTGCGGCAATAGGCCATGGCTTCATTCCAGCTCACGTACTCTACCGGCCGGGTTTTACCCTGCAAACGCGAGGGGTTGAAACCGATGACATCCGTATACTGCTGCTGGGTGACTTCGTGAGCGCCGATCCAGTAACCGCGCGTAAGGCGGACCTGCGTGACGGGGCCTTCCTCGGGCAAGCGAGACGGCTCGGTGGGCGGGCTGCCCATGGAGAACGACCCGGGCGCGATCCAAACCAGCGACATGTCGATGAACGGCACTTCGTAGTTTTGCCCACTTTCCGGGCTGGGGATCAACACCATCTCCGGTGCCCAGCTCATCTTTTCATTGGGCTTGGGCGTGAAGCTCTTGCTCTGGGCAAAGTAGTCTTTGCTGCCAATCGAAAGGGTGTGTTTTACGCCTGGCTTGAGCGGAGCCTGCATCTCGGGAAGCTTTACCTTTTTGCCATCCAGCGTGATGACCCAATCTTCGTTGGCCGGCTTGGGGGCCAAGGTCAAAATCGCGGGCAGCGGCTCCATGTCATACGGCACTTTTACGCGGACATTGTTGCCTAACGAGAAGGTCTTACTGACGTCATAATAATCCGGGTGCGAAACGGTCATCTCCACCTCGCCCTCACGGACTCCCTGGATGCGGAACTGGCCGTTGGCAATGCTGCTGGCGTCGGCGGAAAAAGTCTGCTCGCCCAGTTGGCTGTTTCTACTGACGCCCGTTATCTTAACGCTTTTCAACTGCTCAGGTGTCGGCTCCTTGCCGCCAAAGAGGATCACGGGCGCGATCTCACCGGAGAGCGGCGTGAGCGTCCCGAAATCGAGAATATCCTTGGTCTGCGGCAACACGGTGACGGCGAGCGTTTTGTCGCGGTAGCCATCCAGCTTGACCGTGAGCAGGAACTCCTCGTTGACGGGCAGATCCTGCAGGGTGACGTTCGTTTTGCCAAGCTGGCGGTCGCCGTAGAAAACATCCGCGCCGGACGGATCGGACTTCACGCGGAGCACACCGAGGATGGCCTCGATCGGCACCTGCACCGTGTTGGCCTCTCTCGAGGAGAGCGTGTAGGGGCCAGACTTGGTCGGCGAATAGCCGGCCTTATCCGCGATCATCGTGTAGTCACCGGCGACGATCACCTGGTTGGCCACCAACTGACCGCTGGCGTCCGTTTCTCCCAATGGAAATTCTTTACCGCTAGCGTCCACGGCGGTCAGCGTCACGCTGGGCTCACTGACGAACACGGCATCCACCAGGGCAGGCCTGAGCTTGATGGTTTTCTGGAGCGGTTCTTTATCGATCTGAATCAGCTCCGAGTGGGAATCAAATCCCGGTGCCGTAAAGGCAAAGCGATACGAGCCCGGCAAGATATTCAGATCCAGCTTTCCATCGCGAACGATGAAGTTGTGTGTCGTGCCAGAGATTTTCACCCCGACGTTATCGGGCTCCAGCGCAAAGCTCAGCCGCGGCTCCTGGCCGTCGGGCGTCTTAATCGCCACCACCCCATCGGGAAAGGAATCATCCAGCATGACATTGATCGCCGAAAAGATCAACGAGCCAAAAATCAGCAGCACCACCCCCACCACAGCCAGTCGGAATGCGCTGGCAGTCTTGGTGCCCTTTTCCTGGAGCTTCTTCGGCACGGGAATAAAATCCAAGTGCCGGAAAACCGTCTTCGTGTCGGTGGTGCCGATCGACGCCTTCTGCGACTTGTTGCGCAGCGGCCGGATGTTCTCGAAATTCTCAAAGTCGTCCTTGGCCTTGTTAACACTCTGGTAGCGCTTCTCCGGTTCGCGGTCCAGGCAGTTGGCGATAAAGATGTCCCACTTCTCACTAAGCCCGTGCACCACCTCGCTCGGTGGCACGTAATCCGCGGTCGGCTTGCGGCCAGTGAGCAGCCAGTAGGCGGTGATGCCAAGGGCGTAAACATCGGAGCGGGCGTCAGCGGGTTTACCCTGGCGGACCTCGGGCGAAAGGATGTCCACCGTGTTGATGCGAATCGCGCGACCGCCGAGGGCGATCGGCGGAATCCCGGCAGAGACAACTGCCTCAAAGCGCTCTTGCCCGATCAGGCTGAGCAGGCCGAAACCGGCCACCTTGATGGAGCCATTTTTGGCACGAAGGATGTTGGTCGGGTTGAGATTGTAGTGCTGGATTTTCTTGTCAGCCAGGTAGGCCAGGCCCTCAAGCGTCTGGCTAAGGATCGAGGTAACGTCGTCCGCCGGCAGGCCCATAGGCAAGTCCGACACGAGTTCGCGGGGCTCGTCCTGATTGCTTTTTCGCTCTTTGATCTGCTTGTTGACGTAGTTTTGCAGGTAGTCGGCGAGGTTTTCCCCGTCGAACTCCTTTCCCATAAAGGTAAAGCGGTCCTTGACCACCACAGCCTCTTCAAAGGAAAAAACATTCGGGTGCTCGAGCTTGCAGAGCTTGGGCCCCATCTGCGCAAAGCGCTCATGAAACTCTTGGTCCGACTTGATAATCGGCGGCATGACGAACACCGTCTTCTCGTCCTTGGAACGCGGTTTGCGGACGCGATACAGGCTGCCCAGCAAGTCGTAGGACACGCAACGGAGCACCTGGTAATCCCCGAATTTTTCACCGGGCGTCAGGACTTCGTAGGCGCGACCGGGGGGGGCCGTCATCTTGGGGGCGGTCGATTCATCACTCATGATAGCAGCTTAAGGAAACAGGTCAGTTAGAGTTGGCTGGGGTTGATGGTGTCCGGTGCTCGCTTATCCGCGCCAGCCGTGCGATGATAAGTGCCAGTCAATTTGTCGCGCTCGTATTTGGTAAAGCCGGCGCGCTCCACGTTTTTATTCTCCAGCTTGCTCTTGGTGGCACCGGGAGTGTATTTGGTGGCGAGATTGGGTGGTTGAAAAACACGGCGGACGGGCTCGCCCGAGCGGGGGTGCTGCTTCAGTGGAGCGTCGGACATGGACTGCTCGACTTCAAACATCTCGCCTTCGCTGCCATCCGCGTTAATCACCTGGTAAACGTAAATCGGCATGGGTCATCTATTTCGCTAATTTGGCCGCTTGGCGCAAGCAGGAATAGCGCCGGAATACCTTGGAAACAGATAACATTTATTCCCGATTAACCAAGGATGGAAAAAAGTAAGCTGCTTGGCTTGTAATTTTCCCCCAGAAATCGAAACTCAGATCATGGATACAGCCGTATCAGCGGTAAAAGACCTCGCCACGCAAACCGAGGACCCCCCGAGTCGAAAAGTTAGCTGGTGGATGCAGATATTGCGTCACATTGCGGCCGTATTGGGCTATCTTTTGTTCATGGAGATTGGCGCGTGGATGCCGATCGGGCATTCCATCAACGAAAGCAGCGTCTTTCTGCTATGGCCAGCGACGGGGTTCGCTCTGGCGATCACGGTGCGCGGCGGCTATTCTTACCTGGGCGCGTTTGTCGCCACCGCCATTGCCTGGCATGGCCTTAACCTGCCCTTTGGCTGGTTGTTCGCCGTCGAGCGCGGCGTAGCCATCGCTATTTCCGTCGGATTTACCTCGTACATGCTGCGGCGCTTCCTCAAGGACTACGCGATGGAGGCGATCCGGGATGTCTTTGTGTTTCTCGCGCTGGGGCCGATCATGTGCGGCCTGCTATTGGCGGCGCTGACCTCCGTGATTCTCTGTGCGCACGTCGACGAGATTCCGTGGTTTGAGTTCAACCGCCTGCTCACACCGTGGTGGCTTGCCGAAGCCGTGGGCATCCTCGTGCTGGCGCCCTTTGCCCTCGTTTGGACCGGCCGGACGAAGATCAACTGGCGCAACCGGCAGATATTTGAAGTCTTCATTTGGCTGATTGTCTTGCTCGGCCTGGCCTTTGCCGTCTTCGACAGCTGGGCACCGACGGACACGCTGAAATACCCGCTGGAGCTCGCGATGTTTCCCGTGGTCTTCTGGGGTGGCATTCGCTTCGGCCAACGCGGCGCGACGGCCGGTGTCGTCATCATCGCGATCATGGCGATCTGGGAAATCCTCCAGGTTCTGGGGCCGACGCAGAAGTATATTTCCACACCGCCCGAGTTTATCTGGGTCTTCGTGGGCATTCTCAGCGCAACGACTTTCTTCCTGGCTGCGATCATCACCGAAGTCCTCCGCAGTGAGGAAAAAGCGGCGTCCAACGAACAGCACCTACAGGCCTTTATTGACGCCCTGCCCGACGCGGCGTTCATCGTCTCGGCCAACGGCAAGTTCCTCGAAGTCTTCGCCGCCCAGCGCAGTGGGGCCTATCAGGATATTAAATCCTGGCAGGGCAAGCACATTGCCGACTTCTGGGAAGCTGATCTTGCCGCCGCCTTCCATGACGCCATCAGCAAAGTGCTCCGCACCGGCGAGGCCGAAAGCATCGAATACCCCCTGCGCCACGACAACGAGGAATTCTGGTTTGAAGGTCGCCTCGCGCCCATGCGCGAAAATACCGAGATGGAAACGCTGGATGGCATCATCTGGGTAGCCTATGAAATAACCGCCCGCAAGCGCGCCCAGGAAGACCTGGAACTGCGCGACCGCGTGCTGCAAGGCGTCGCGGAGGCGACCAACGCCTTACTCGCCAGCAAGGATCTCAACGAAGGAGTCGGCAGCGCGCTGGACTGCATTGGCCGCTATGCGCAGGTAGACTCCATTCGTCTGGTAGCCAGTGATCCCGAGCGCGAGCAACGCCGCTCCACCGACGCCACGCCCTGGCGCTGGACCAATGCCCCCTTCGCCAAGCTCACCCGCAACAATGACCCGTCACTGAACTGGAATGAGCTCCCGGATGAGTGGACCACCCGATTGGCCAATGGCGAGGTCGTGCAGCACTCCGCCGCAACTCCCGGCAAGATGTCCGAGCTCATGAACGAGCGGAAAATAAAATCCGTGCTGCTCGCACCGGTCTTTGTCGACGGTGAGTTCTGGGGCGCGTTTGAACTTTGCGACGACAACCCACGGGCTTGGAACGACTCCGAAATCGCCTCCCTCAGCGTGGCCGCCGGCAGCCTCGGCAGCTTTATCCAAAGCCGACGCGGCGAGGAGCAACTCCGCAAGGCCAAGGAAGATGCCGACCGTGCGAACATGGCCAAGGGCGAATTCCTCGCCATGATGAGCCACGAGATCCGCACGCCGATGAACGCCGTCCTCGGCTACACCGACTTGCTCGCGCAGACCCAGGTGGACGACCAGCAGCGCGAGTGGCTGGCCATCGTCAACCGAAGCGGCAAAGCACTGCTGGAGTTAATTAACAACATCCTCGACTACTCCAAGATCGAATCCCGCGGCGTCGAGCTGGAGTATCAGGAGTTCTCGCTCGAACAAACCGTCATGGAGGCGCTGGAGCTCATCCTCGTGAAGGCCAACCAGAAGGGCGTGAAGATCAATTACGAATTCAAGGGCGAGTCAGAGGACCTATTTCTGGGGGACTCGCACCGTCTGCGCCAGATTTTGCTCAACCTCGTCAACAATGCCGTGAAGTTCACCGAAAAAGGTTCCGTGGACGTGATTGTCGCAGTTAAAGATACCGAGCAGTTGGGTCGCTGCCGCGTCGATGTGGCGGTCAAAGATACCGGCGTCGGGATCCCCAAAGACAAGGTGCAAAATCTTTTCCAGCCCTTCTCGCAGGCCGACTCTTCCACGACGCGCAGGTTTGGCGGCACCGGCCTGGGCCTCGTGATCAGCAAGCGCCTCGTCGAAAAAATGGGCGGCGACATCGTCGTCGAAAGCGAAGACGGCAAGGGCTCGACCTTCTCCTTCCACGTCTTCCTCAACCGCGGTGCCGCATCCCCCAAGCCCACCCTATTGCCCAATCAGAAAAACACGCCGCTGGCCGTGCTGGCGCCGCTCACCATTCTCGTCGTGGAAGACGAACCGGTGAACCAACAGCTCACGCGCGACATTCTCAACGGCATGGGCTACACGTTTAAAATCGCCGCCGACGAAGACGAGGCCGTTAAGTTAATTGCCGAGCACAAGTTCAACTGCGTGCTGATGGATATCCAGCTCCCCGGTAAGAGCGGCCTGGACATCACCCGCGACATCCGCGACGGCAAGCACGGCGAACAAATTGCGGGCGCGCACATTATCGCCGTTACCGCGAACGCCCTCCCCGGCGATCGCAAAAAGTGCCTCGACGCCGGTGCCAATGACTACCTTTCCAAGCCACTCGCCCTGGAAGAACTGACCGACTCCCTCATCCTCGCCTCGCAAAAGCGCACGGTGTAGCGGAGGAATGCTTTCAACCGTATCCGAGGTAGCGGCCGGTGTCACCACCGGCCAGAATCTAGGCCGCTTGATGTAATTATCAGCGAACAATAATTCGTGGGTATAGTTTAGCGCGGACCAATTCGATCTAATCGTGGCATGCTCTGGCTGGTGAGGACACCGGCCGCCACCTTCGAAAGATCTATCAACATAATAAGCGAAGTTTTTCCTTCGGTCCGCGCAAAGCATCGCCTATGTTCGCGTCGAATTTTAAACGACTGCACCTATGCCACGAAAGACCGATCCAGAACTGCGCGAGTTTCTACGCAAACTACCAAAAACTGAAACCCACCTCCACCTCGAAGGCGGCTTACCACTGGAGCTGCTCCGTGAAATACGCCCCGACGAGCCGACCCCGGAATCCTGGACCGACGGTTTTAAATACCGCGACTTCACGCACTTCGAGCAGGAGCTGCTCGACTGGGGCTTCGCTTGGCACACCTCACCTGAGCAATATTACCGCTCCGCGAAAATGCAGTTCGAGCGGCACCTGGAGCTCGGCGTTAAATACGTGGAGTGCAGCTTTGCCAGCGGTGTGTCGGAGTTTGGTGGACTGGACGCCAAGGAGATTCACCTGGCAGTTTTAGAGGCCGTGCCGAAGGATCTGGAAGTGCGCCTTTTCATGGGTATTCACCACAGTGGCTGCGGCCCCAAAATGCGTCCGGTGATCGAAGACGCGCTCACTTGGGACGGCCTCGCCGGCATCGATTTGCATGGCCCGGAGGACTTACCCATCGAGCCGTGGACAGCCGAAATATACGCCGCTGCTCGCGTCGCGGATAAATTCACCAAGGCGCATGCCGGAGAATTTCTCGGCCCGGATTTCGTTCGCCGCATGCTGGTGGAGATCGGTGCCGAGCGTATCCAGCACGGCATTCGCTCGGTTGAAGACCCAATGCTGCTGGACCAAATCAAAGCCAATGGCATCGCGCTCGACATCTGCCCGATCAGCAACGCCAAGCTCTCGCCAGGCGTCACGCTGGAGAACCATCCGATTCGCGAACTCTTCGACGCCGGCGTCAAAGTAACCGTGAGCACCGACGACCCGATCAGCTTCGGCAACAATCTGCTCGACGATTACGAGGCACTCCACCACTACCGTAATTTCACCCGCGAAGAGCTCGTCCAGCTAGTGCGCAACGGCCTCGAAGTCGCACTCGTCGACGAAGCCAAACGCCAAACCTGGCTCGATGAGCTGGATGCGTTAACGGCTTAAACACCAGCCGGCATTCGAACCATACTTCGGCGAGGTCTGGTAATCAACGCGTCGATTCGCGCTCAATCAGCTTGGGCGTGATATCGATGCTTTCGGGCTTTTTGCCATCGATGTAGCCGACGAGGTTTTTAATTAGCTCGTGTCCGATGGTCGCCATCTCCGGCGACACCGAACTGAGCGGAATCGTGGAAGCCGTGCACATCGGCGAATCGTCCACCCCGATAACGCGCACTTGCTCGGGCACCTTGATGCCCTGCTCGCGCAAGTAGTTGATCGCGCCAATGGCCTGCTGATCCGACTGGGCAATAATGCCGTCGAACTTCAGGCCGCTGGTCACCATTTTCTCGGCCATGGCCCGGCCAGCCATAAAGCTGAAAATGTGCATTTGCGGAAACTTTTCCGTGGAAACGAGCAGGCCTTGATCGACACTGAGCTTCGCCTCCGCCATAGCTTCACGATAGCCAACCTCGCGCTGATCCTCCGGATCATCGGTGCATAGAAACGCCGGGCGTTGGCAGCCTTTTTGAATCAGGTGTTGCGTCGCGAGTTTGCCCTGCAACTTGTCGCTGTAGGTGATGTTCGCCACGCCGGGCACCGAATGCCGGCGAAAGCTGGTTACCACCGGCAGGCCGTCTTTGTTCAAATTTTCGATCAGCGAATACGTTTCGCGATGGGGAACACCGGCGACGATCAGGCCATCCACCGAACGGTAAATCTCCTGATTGCAGAAGTCGAAAAAGCCCTGATCGTCTTCAAAAAATTGCAACCAGAGGCGCAGGCCGTGGTTGTTCAGCTCCTTCGTCACGCCCATGAGCAGGCGGTCGAGCAACTCACTGCCGGGCACGCCGATCGGGTGGATCAGCAGGCCAATGGCACCAAAGCGCCCACGCTTGAGCGCGGAGGAAAGTGGATTGGGGCGGAAGTCGAGTTCCTTGGCTCGCTTGAGGATTTTTTCCTGTAGCTCGGGGCGGACTTTCGTCGTGCCGAGGTTCCCGCTGATTACCTTGGATACAAGTGAATTAGACACGCCAAGCTCAGCGGCGATGTCCTTGATTTTTACGGTCTTACGCGATCTTTGCATCGGTCGTATGTTCGCTGGAGTAGGTGGGAGGTTGTTTTGGGGGTAAGTCTGCGTTATTTTCGGAAAACCCGATTTATACAACAAAAATCAACAAATTGATTGTCAGCCTTTCCATTGCCAAAATAGCATAATCTAACGATGTATCCCCCCATCCCCGCGCCCCCGAATCTGCTGGTGATCATGACGGACCAGCAAAGTGCCGACGCGCTCGGCTGTGCCAGCGGCGGCTACTTCCACACGCCGAATCTGGATCGCCTGGCCGCACGGGGCATTCGCTTTAACAAGGCCTACACCAGCCAGCCGATTTGCGTGCCCGCCCGATGCAGCATGCTGACGGGGCTCATGCCACACGAGACCGGCGTGATGTATAACATCTCGCAAGGCCAGATGAACGGCGAGCCGCTGAGCCGACTCATCGACGAGGCCGGTTACGACACCGCCTACATCGGCAAGTGGCACATCGAACACGACTCGGCAGACCTCGACTGGCACGGCTTTCGCACCACTGCCCACATGCGCGGCAACCACTTGGATGCCGACATCGAGCAGCCCATCCGCGACTTCCTGCTCAAGGAGCGCGAACAGCCCTTTTTCCTCTTCGCATCGTTTGTAAACCCGCATGACATCTGCGAGGTGGCTCGCATGATCAGTGGGCAGGAGGAGTCTTATAAAAACGGCGATTTGCCGCCCTTCCCGCCTCCGCACGAGTGCCCACCCCTGCCGGCCAACTTCGCGATACCCGCCCACGAGCCCGATGCAATCCGCGAGCACCAACTGGGCCTGAAGGCCGCCCGTGACGGAGCCCCAGGATACATCGGCGCGACCTTCGACGAGGGCCAATGGCGCCAATACCGCTGGGCCTACCAGCAACTCGTGTCGCTGGTCGACGCCCGCATTGGCCGCTTGCTGGATGCGCTGGATGATTCCGGCCAGGCCGACAACACAGCGATCATTTTCTTCAGTGATCACGGCGACGGCAACGCCGCCCACCGCTGGCATCAGAAGAATATCTTCTACGAAGAGACGGCGCGTGTGCCGTTTATCGTCGTCCCGCCGGGTGGCTGCGAAGCGGCGGAAAACGACACCGCGCTGGTCAACGCCTGCCTGGATCTGTTCCCGACTCTACTGGACTATGCGGGCCTGCCCGCTCCCGCCGATCTTCTCGGCCGGAGTGTTCGCCCGATGGTCGAGGGCACTGCGCGCACTGCGCACGAATACGTGGTTTCGCAGACGAATCTGCATCTGGCCTACGGTCAGCCAGGGCCAACCAATGGCCGCATGCTGTGCACGGCCGACTACAAATACGTCCACTTCGATTCCGGTGATATCCGCGAACAACTGTTCCACTTGGCCAGCGATCCGGGCGAAACACAAAGCCTCTGCCTGGACCCCGCGCACCGGCAGGCCCTGGAGCATCACCGCGAGCTACTGCGGTCGTGGATTACCGATACCGCCGATCCGTATTCTTTCACCTAGAATCAAGCGATTAATTAACTTGCCCGGAATACCGAACGCGCTAGAATCATCCCATTGATTTTCAAGCATGATTTCTGATTTCCTCCCCATTTCCTGGCGCTGGGATGTGACCCAAGCCCCCTTTAACGCGGACCCCACCGGCGAGCGCGATTGCACCCAAGCCCTCATTGCTGCCATGAACGCCGCCACCGCCCTGACCATGGGTGCCTTTGGCCGCGCGCTGGACGAGATTTCCGCCTTGCCCTTCAACGACGGCTACCACCCCGACGGCTTCGAAAACCGCAAGGAGAACGGCAAAGTCGTGGGGATTTTTCCTGCCCACCTGCCCTACGTGCCGACCATTTATCTGCCGGAAGGCATTTACCAAATCAGCGACCGCATTCTCTACGACCACGCGAATCTAACCAACTCCAGCAAGTCCGAGCTCAATGCACAGATCCGCCTCCGTGGCGATGGCCCGGGCAAGACTGTCATCCGCCTCGCTGATCACGCCAAGGCATTTCAGGGTGAGGTGCCGCGGGCAGTGGTCTCGCTGATGCGCGGCCATCGCACCAATGTCGCGATGTCGAACTACGTCGAGGATTTGACGATCGACGTCGGCGCGGGCAACCCGGCCGCCGTCGGCCTGGATTTTTATGCCAACAACACCGGCTGCGTGCGCAATGTGGCGATCACCTGCCCCGATGGCGCGGCCTCACGTGGCCTGATGCTCGGTCACTGCAATTACTCGGGCATTCTACTCAAGCACATTACGATCAACGGCTTCCAAACCGGCCTGCACATCGATTCCAGCACCGCCACGATGTATATGGCCGGTGAAGATATTTCGGTGACCCATTGCCAGTTGGGCGTTTTCACCGGTCGCCCGTCGGCGAGCTTGCGGAACATCCGCGTGGAAAATTGCTCCGCCGGTGTGCTCACCGACGGAGCCGGAGGCTTACTGGTTTTGATCGACTCGCTGCTGCAAGGCCGCGGCGGCAAGAGCATCGAACTGCGCGACGGCTATATTTACGCGGCAAACGTGCAAGTGCGCGGCTTCGAGGGAGACCGCGATATCGACCAAATCGTGCTACCCGGCGAAGCGATCGCCGACGACATCATGCCGCGCCTGAACGTTGAAGAAACGCCAGAGGCCCCGGAGACGATCCACCGCTGCCTCGTCAATGACTTTGGCGCGCTGGGCGACGGCCAAACCGACGACGCGCCAGCCATCCAACAGGCGCTCAACTCCGGCGCGGATGTCGTCGAGTTTGCACCTGGCAAATACCTGCTCGACAGCCCGGTAGTCATCCCGGCAGGGGTCAACCGCGTGGCATTTCATTTTGTGGACCTCGTTGCTGGCCCGAATCTGCGTCAATTAAAAGACCAGGGCGCATTCATCGTTCGCGGCGATTCCGACACGCCACTGCTGTTCGAGGACCTCTTTGCCTGGGAGCAGTGGAGCGGCGAACACTACACAATCGACCACGCCAGCAAGCGCACACTCGTCATCAGCGACGTGCATACGCAGACCCTGCCGCTCTATCGCAACGGCGTGAGTGGCGGCAAAGTATTCCTCGACAACATCGCTTGCACGGCGGGGGTCATCCCCGGCACGAAGGGGCATGACCGCGTTTGCATGGCCTTCCGGGGCCAGCAGGTCTGGGCTCGGCAAATAAACCCCGAGCGCGGCGAACCCATGGTGCTCAACGACGGCGGCGACCTGTGGGTGCTCGGCTATAAAACCGAAGACGACGCCACGGCGTTTCACACGATCAATGGCGGTCGCACCGAAGTGCTTGGCGGCGTGCTCAACTGCGGCGGGGCCAGGCACCCGTCGTTCCTCACCGAGGACGCCCAACTGCGCGTGACCACGACCAGCAACGGCTGGCAGGCGCACAACACCATCCACACGGCGATCATGGAATCGTGCAACGGCGAGCAGACCACCGTTGCCGCCAGCCAGTTCCCCAACCGGGGACTGGAGCCCGAGCGGGGCCCGCAGTTTGTGATCCCGCTCTACGGCTCACCCGTGACCAAACCCTCCCCGTCAAACAAGGCACCTAGCGCGACATTTTCGGCGGAGAATTTGCACTAACGGACTTGCATTTTGCTAATGGCAGCGATAAATTTTTGCTTATGCCAACCCCGACCGGCATTGATATCCCACCTGAGTTGTTGCGCCGCCTGAAGTTCCGCGCCAAGCGCGATCACCGTAGTCTGGAAAACGAAATCCTGCATTGCCTGAGTGTTGGCTTAAAGCAGGAAGACCGACCGGTGCGATTCCGCGACCAGGCGCGTCGGCTCCGCCAGACCACCCGTGGCGTGCTTCGCGCTGAGGAGCTTCACTCGCTCATCGAGGAGGGCCGCAGCTAGCGTGCCTCTCACGTCGCCCCGGCCCTTTCTCGACTGAGGATGCAGGCCCGGACGGCGACTGTGTCGTAGAACACCATGCGAATCTCGCCGCATCCTCGCGGGAGAATCGCACAGCCTTGGATTGACTGACGCGCTTCGGGCTGACTCCATGAGCGCGTGATGACACTCGCGCAACTGCCGCCGGCTCCCGACACCGGCTACCATGTCCACGACTTCGATCCGTTCCTGCTTCGTTTTCCGGAGAGCTGGCCGATTGACGGGTTGCGCTGGTATGGCCTGGCCTATGTGGCGGCCTTCGCCCTGGCCTTTGGTTTGCTGCGGCTTTACTACAAGCGCGGCCGCTCGCCCTACAACCCCGAGCAACAAGCCGACCTGCTCTTTGCCGTCATCCTGGGCACGCTGCTTGGCGGCCGCCTGGGCTATTTCCTGCTCTACCGCTTTGACGATATAATACAGGACCCGCTGCTATTTCTCCGCGTGTGGGAGGGCGGCATGGCGAGCCACGGCGGCATGGTCGGCATCGTGCTCGGCATGGCATGGTTTGCCCGAAAATCGAAGACCTCGTTCTGGCAGGTGGCCGACATCATTTGCACGCTCGGCCCGCCCGGAGTGTTCTTTGGCCGACTGGCAAATTTCATCAACGGCGAGCTCTACGGCCGCCCGACCGACGTCCCCTGGGCCTATCATTTCCTCGACTATCGCGTCGACCCACTGACCGGCTATGGCGAGTGGTTCTGGACGCCGCCCGTCCACCCCTCCCAGCTTTATCAAGCCGGTATGGAGGGGCTGCTGCTCACCATTTATCTGCAAGCACGCTTCTGGCTCAGCACTCCCGGGCGACGCCCCCTGGGGCAACTGGCGGGCGAGTTTCTAATCGGCTACGCCATCTTGCGCATCCTGGGCGAAGTCTTCCGCGAACCCGACGCATCGCTGATTTTCGGTTTGTCCCGTGGCAGTTTTTACTCGCTGTTTATGATCATTGCCGGGGTGGCGATCATTACTTTGCGACGCAAAGCAAAGCAGACAAATACTTTGCCGGACAAAGTAAACTAACGCCCAACCGCAAAATCGTAATTCGGTGCCTGTTTTTCGGCGGCAAGTTTTTCAGCGCGTGCTAACATAAGTAAATGACCACCCAACAGGCAGACGAATTCTACACCGCGCTCGTTGAGAAAAATCCGGACTACGAAGGCGTGTTCTTTGCCGGCATCAAGAGCACGGGGATTTTCTGCGCGCCCACCTGCCCCGCCCGTAAACCCAAACGCGAGAACTGCGAGTTTTTCGACACGCCACAGGACGCGCTGCTCGCCGGTTACCGCCCTTGCAAACGCTGCCACCCCATGGCGTTTCCGCAGCAGGAGTCGCCGCTGATTCGTCAACTCATTGACGCCGTGGAGGCCGATCCCGAAAAGCGCTGGAGTGACGCTGACTTCCGCGCACTGGGCATTGATTCGTCCACGGTGAGGCGGCAGTTTAAAAAGCGCTTTGGCATGACCTTTGTCGCCTACGCGCGCTCCCGCCGCATGGGTTTGGCGCTGCAAAACATCCGCAGCGGTAAGCCCGTCATCGACGCACAGCTCAATGCCGGATACGAGTCGGGCAGCGGCTTTCGCGACGCCTTTTCCCGCATCATGGGCGAAGCGCCCAAAGGCGCAACGCGCCACCACCTGAAGGCCGAATGGCTCGACACGCCACTGGGCCCGATGATCGCCATGGCCGATGACCAGGCCCTCTGGCTGCTGGAATTTACCGACCGGCGCGGGCTGGAGCGCGAAGTCGAACGCCTGCGCGAAAAGCGCAAGGTGGCGATCACTCCCGGCCGCACCGCAATTACTGCGCAAATCGAGCAAGAGCTACGCGACTATTTCGCAGGGAAGCTGCAGACGTTCCAAACGCCACTGAAACTTTGCGGCACAGAGTTTCAGCAGACGGTCTGGCGCTCACTAATGACGATCCCCTACGCCACGACCTGGGCCTATGCCGACCTCGCCCAAAACATCGGCAAGCCCACGGGCTTTCGCGCTGTCGCCACGGCCAATGGCTGCAATCAGTTGGCCATCATCATCCCCTGCCACCGCGTGATCAACGCCAGCGGTGAACTCGGTGGCTACGCCGGTGGACTCGTCCGCAAACAGTGGCTGCTGAAGCACGAGCAGAAGCATGCTTGACGAGATTTTAAAACAGGAAAAAACGCCCTACCAAACGCCGAGCTTTTCCATCTGCTTGGTTGCAGCTTCGGACCAGCCACGGTTCGCCGCCGGGCTCGCTGGGCTCGGGTGCAAGATACGGCCAACCTGATGCGGTTGCTCCCAGTTGAGGTCTTTCAATTTTTGCTCTCCAAAGCCACCCACGCCGATCAGCCACTCTGGCTGCAGCGCATCGAGAATCGCGCGCAAGTGATCATCGCAAGCCGCATACATGTCCTTCACGTCGGCAGCCTTGAGCTTGTCCGGGGTTAAGTTACGGCACTTGCCATCGGCTCCATCCAGAAACAGCAGCGGGCAGTAGTTGATCACATAGTGGTCGGCGAAAAAGTTTTCCGGCGCACCAAAACGCTCCTGCATCAGGCCCCAGAGACGACGGCCGCTCACCTCGCTCTTCGGGCACTCAAAGCCGTCCACCGGGCGCTTCGGGTGCTCCGTCCGCGGTTTGCCAACGACTTCGTTAATGCCCATCCAGTCGCGCACGGCGGCGATCTCCCCAAAAGGCACGCCGGTTTGCGCCATGCCAAACGGGCCCGGGTTCATGCCCAGCAGGACTACTTTCTTCTTCGAGCTACCAAAACGGCGGATGTATTGGCGGTGCGATTCCCAGGCATAAGCCAAGGGATTATACACGTGTGTGACGGGCTCACTGAAGCTGAGCGAATCGACCGCGGCAGAAAGTTGAGCGGCAGCATTTTCCAGTTGTTCGGCGATGATCATGCGGGCAATGTGTTCGGGATGCGGTGGATGGCGATTTTGATTTTATGCTCGGCGGTCAGCCTGATGGCGGAAAAGCTGACCTCGATGGGTGATGCCCCAGAGTGGTCGCGGCTCGATGAATATCAAGCCCAAGTCACAGCCAGCGATTTTCGCTGGTTGCTGGAGAGCCAGTTTGCGCCCAATGAGGCAGCCAAGGACTGGATCGTCATCGAAAAGGAACGCGTACTCGTCAAGCGCAGCGCAGAAGACGCCGCGCGGCTGGCCATCGCATTTCGGAAATTTGAAGACACCCCGGCCCGCCCTCCCCGCTACTGGCGGACGCGATCCGAGTGGCTCGACGAACGCCCAAGCGACGAAAGCGCACTCCCCCTTGCTGGGCTGAAGATCGCACTCGATCCTGGTCATATCGGTGGGGAGTTTGCCGCGATGGAGCACCGCAGCTGGCGCGCTGGCGAGGGCCCACTATTCCGCGAAGGTGACTTTGTCTTAGAAGTGGCACGGGTCTTAAAGCCACGCCTCGAAGCGCTCGGTGCGGCGGTTACCTTAACCCGCAGCAGCGACCAACCCGTCACCTCGGACACGCCGGAAACACTCCGCCCCCTGGCCGCGCAACTTGTGGCTGAGCGCGAACTGACGCCCGGTCTAGAGATCGATCTCAAGGACCGCGAACGAAAGATCGACGCCCTCGCCCGCCTGCTCTTTTACCGAGTGAGTGAGATCAAGGCGCGCGCGAAAATCGTCAATGAAGACATCCAGCCCGACATCATGCTGTGCCTGCATGTCGACGGGACCACCGCCCCTAAGGGCAAGGAACTGGCTGACGCCGGCTACGCGCATTATTTAATTAACGGTGCCTACAGCGCGGACGAGCTCAGCTACGACGACCAACGCCTCGGCATGCTCGAAAAAATGCTCAGCGGCAGCTGGCGTGAAGAGCGCGGCCTGGCCAGCGCGATGTCTCTTGCCTTTGCCGAAGTCGACCCGCAACCGCCCTACACATACTCCGGCAGTAACGCCGTGCGCGTCAACGAAGACCCCTATGTCTGGGCTCGTAACCTGATGGCCAACCGTCTTTTCCGCTGCCCCACGGTTTTCCTGGAGCCAAGTGTGGCGAACACGGTGGACTTTTATACGCAGTTTTCCAATGGACCAGACCTACTGGTAGAGCGCTACGCCACAGCCGTCGAGTTGGCCCTGATGCGTTATTATACGGCACCATAGCGTTGGCTCAGCTTGACCTTACTGGCAAACCTACTAACTTGCGAAAATGTCATCCGGACAATCTTTAGACGATCCCGAGAGAGTTGCCGACCTCGAAGAGACCGGCCTCTTGAAACTGAAGAACGAAGAATCGTTCCAGAAATTTACCCGCATTGCTGCAGCGCTGGTCGATGTGCCGGTATCGCTCGTCAGCCTCGTTTCCACCGACCACCAGCACTTCGTTGCATGTGAGGGCCTCACGGGCGATGTTGCTGAAAAAGCGCGCACGCCGCTCTCGCACTCATTCTGCCAATATGTCGTGTGCGAGGGCCGTTCGCTGATCGTGGAGGATGCCCGCAAGGACCCGCGACTGTGTGACAACGGTGCCATCGAAGACCTCAACGTGATCGCCTATTTGGGCGTTCCGATTCGCTCAGGCCGCTTCAATGTGCTGGGCTCATTTTGCGTTATCGACACCAAGCCGCGCAAATGGTCCGATGAGGAAATCAACGAAATCGCCGACCTCGCACACGTCGTCGGGCACGAAATCGACCTGCGCCGTAAGACCCGTGAACTCGAGCAAACCAACCAGCAACTGAAGGAAGCTGAAGCCCGCAATGACGAGCTAATCCAGATGATGCTGCACGACCTGCGCAACCCGCTCTTTGGCATAACCGGCGGCCTCTCAATGCTCGCGGACTCGAGCGCACTGACCGACACCGACCGCGAAGCCATCAGCATTTGCGAGGACAGCTGTCGCCAAATGAATTACCTGCTCGGCGAGATTCTCGAAACGAACAAAATGCGGCTCACGCACCTCAATGTGGAAAAAAAGTCGCTGAACGCCGTTGAGTTCCTGACTCCGATCATCGAACGCGAGGAGATGACCGCCAAGGCCAGTTCAATCACCTTCACCGCGGATGTCTCAGACAAGCTAAATACTATCCAGGCCGACGAGGGCATCCTTCGCCGCACCATGCAAAACATCCTCGTCAACGCGTTTAAATACACGCCAAAGGGTGGCAAGGTTTCTCTGAGCGCCTACAGTGAGAATGGCCACGTGGTCTTCGCCGTTAGCGACACCGGGCCCGGCATCAGCGAGAAGGAGCGAAAGTCGATTTTTGAAAAATATTCGGTGGGTGATTCCGGCAAAAAATCGAAGAACGAAATCATCGGCCTGGGCCTGACTTTCTGTAAGGCAGCCGTGGAGCAACATGGCGGCCAGATCAGCGTCGAAAGCGAACTCGGCAAAGGCAGCACGTTTTACATCAGCTTACCGCAGCAGTAAAAAGGCGGAGCATAGCGCCCCGCCTTTTCGTTGAACTTTGCGATGCAGAGTAATTGGCTTAGTCGAGGATGTAGGCGGGCTTTTCCTGCATGCAGTCGATCGGCATGGAAATGTGTTCGTGGATGACTTTCCACTGACCGTCGATCTTTTGGTAAACCACGCTGGTGCGGAACCAAGACTTCATCATGTCCGTCTCCTGCCCCTCGGGGATCTGCATACCGGTGCAGCGCGATAAGCAGGTGAGCAAGGCCGACTCGCCCATGACTTTTATCTTCACGTCCTTGCGGTGCACGGTGATCGTGTCGCCGAAAAACGGGAAGCAATGCTCCCAGAGTTCCTTGATGCCCTGCGCGCTGTCGACCTGGCTGCCGATGTCGAACAACGAGGCGTCGGCAACGTAGTCCTTGATAATTTCGGCCCCGTCCTTCTTGGCCACCGCGGCATCCCACTGCTCGATCGCGGCGAAAATTTCCGCCTCGGCACTGTCCACGAAATCGCCCACGCGTTCGAGGCTCGCAGTCCAGCCCTTCTGGTGCTCGTTGCAAACGTCGGCATTGGGGAAGCCGGTATGGGTCAGCTTAACCTGCGTGCCCTCGGCAACGCTCGACATTTCAATTAAAATTTCGGTCACGGGCAGCTGCTCCATTTCCGCATCGCCCACCCAGCGCCAGCTAAGCTTCAGGCGGTTCGGCGCAGCCAGCTCGGTGATCTTGCCATCCATGGTCATCTCTTTGCCGTGGGTGAACAGCGTCACGGAATAAACGCCGCCGACTTGCAGATCGACCGTGGCGCGCAGGCCCTTGGAATCGGGGCAGCCGAACCAGCGGTAAACCTGGTTTTGGTCGGTCCATGCCGCCCAGACGCGATCGATGGACGCCTTAAACGTGCGTTGAAGTTGGAGGGTGTTATCAGTGGCTTCGAGTATGGTGGTCATTATTTGTGTTGGTTGGATGTGGATTCTTTGTTGAATGATTCATTGCCCGGATCGGTCTCTTCCAAGTAGCGATCCAAAGCGTCGAAATTGCTTTCCCAGAAAATGCGGTAACGCTCGATCCACTCGTTGGCCTCGGCCAGTGGCTCGGCGTCGAGTGATATCCAATGCGTGCGACCGGCCTTTTCGCGACTAAGCAAACCCGCCCGCTCCAAAACGCGGAGGTGCTTGCTCACAGCGGGGGCTGACATCGAAAAACGCGACGCCAAGTCCGACACCGCTTGTTGCCCGGCGCGCAACACAGTCAAAATTTCGCGCCGGGTCGGATCGGCCAGCGCCGAGAAAATCAGGTTGAGGTCGATAGAACTATTAACCATGTGGTTAAATATCTATAGGGACACACCTTCGCGCAAGAAAATAATTAACCAATCGGTTAATTTTAATTCGCCCGCCCTTTCCGCGTCATCACTTCCAAAAAATCCGCTTGGATGCCGGCTCGGCGTTTGCCATGTTGTCCCTGCGCATGACCAAGCTACTTCTCAGACGCCTACTCGAGACAATCCCGGTGCTTTTTATCCTGGCGACGATGGCGTTCTTTATGATGCGCGCTGCGCCCGGCACCCCGTTTGACAAGGAGAAGGAAGTGGCCCCCCACATTCGCGAAGCCTGGGAAAAACAATACGGCCTCGACCAGCCCATGCTCGTGCAATACGGGCAGTTCCTGGGTGTGTCGCCGCGCCCCAACGGCGAATACCGCGGCCTGCTGCATGGCGACCTTGGCGTTTCCACGACCTACACCGGCTGGGATGTCGACGAGCTCATGGCGCAGAAAATTCCCATCTCGCTGGAGCTCGGCTTTTACTCGCTGGTCATTGCGATGCTGATCGGCGTCAGCGCTGGTGTGCTCGCAGCCTGGCGACCACACACACTGACCGACCACCTGCCCATGAGCCTCGCGATGCTCGGCATTTGCCTGCCCACGTTTGTCATCGGACCGCTGCTCATTCTCTATTTCGCGCTCGATCTGCAGTGGTTTAACGTGTCCGGGTGGACCTTCGCCAGTGACCGGGTGCTGCCCTCGCTGACACTGGGCTTGTTTTACGCGGCCTACCTCGCACGGCTAACGCGCGGCAGCATGCTGGAGGTGCGCAACATGGACTATATGCGCACTGCGCTGGCCAAGGGCGTCAGCGGTTGGCGCGTCTATGGCGTGCATGGTTTGCGCAACGGCATCCTGCCCGTAATTTCCTTTCTCGGGCCGGCCGCGGCAGGCCTGATCAGCGGCTCCTTCGTCGTGGAAACGATTTTCCGCATTCCGGGCCTGGGCCGGTTCTTTGTCGAGGCAGCGATCAACCGCGACGCGATGCTCGTGATCGGCTGCGCGCTTTTTTACGCGACGCTACTCGTCGTGCTCAACATGCTCGCTGAAATCGTCCAGGCCGCGATGAATCCCAAGCTGCGCTTCGCCTAAGGCAGCAGGGGTTTAGCCGCGGATGAACGCGGATTAAACGCGGATGGCTTCTTAATATTTAGGTAGCGCAGGCGCGCCTGCCCCGCTAAGCGATGAGCTCGCGCCGCACAGCATCAGAGTGGCGTAGGTCGGTCACTTTAGTGGCCGACATGTATTTAAGGCCGAAAGGCAATGCATCGCCAACATGCGGATGGCTAAAGCCAACCGCGCACGCCTTCAGCATGCTAGGCAGCGCGAGGAGTAAGCTATCGCTACAGCTTTCACGGCAATCGATATAACCGTAAAATCCCATTTGCCCAATGGGCAAATCAACCGGTGCAGCGGGACGCTGCCCTAGAGCAGTTCGCGGTCGAGGAAGGACGTCGCGCCGTCGGAGGTCGCGATGATGTGATCGAGTAAATTGATGCCCACGGCGTCGCAGGCGGCTTTGATGGCGGTCGTCAGGCGAAGGTCTTGCTGGGAGGGCTCCAGCTCGCCGGTGGGGTGGTTGTGCGCGATGACGACATACACCGCGTGGCGCTGCAGCGCGGCGCGGGCCACCTTTTGCGGGTAAACCGTGGCGCGGTTGGCGAGGCCTTCTTCCAGGCGCTCCACGCCGTTTTTCATCAGTTGGTAGCTGTGGTTTAAATAAGCCACCTCAAAAACCTCGTGCTTCAGCTCGCCCAGACGTGCACGGAAAAGATCAATCAGCGCGTCCACGCTGTCGAGCATCGGCAATTGCTCAGCCTGTTGGCGCAGGTAGAGCACCATGGTTTCCTTAATAATGCGCAGCGCAACGGGCGTTACCTGCCCCATGCCATCGAGCTGCTGCAGCTCGTCCATCGGCGCATCCAGGATTCCCTTCAGCGAGCCAAAATGCGCTAAGAGCTTTTTGGCCAGCGGCTTTACGTCGCGCCGCGGGATGCAGAGCGTGAGTAGCAGCTCCACCGCCTCATGGTCGGCAAAGTTGTCCAAACCGCCCCGCATAAATCGCTCGCGCAGGCGGGCGCGGTGGCCGTGGTGGTGCGCCGGTTCTTCGCTCATCGCGGCGGACTTTTGCCGAGCCTGCGCCGCTGGACAAGCGCCAATATCGGTAATTGCAAAATTAGCCAAATCTGCTAGATTATTTCATTATGCGTTCTTTAGCGATCATGGCTCTAGCCCTACTCGGTAGCGCCGCTCAAGCGGTGGAAGTCGGTGACACCCGCGCCGCCGTCATCGAGGAACTGGGGTTTCCCATTGGCCAGCTCGACCTGGGGGACCGCCAGCGCCTGATGTTTGACGCCGGCGACATCACCCTCGTGGACGGAGTCGTGACCGTGGTTAATTTAAAATCAACCGCCCAGCTAAAGCGTGATGCCGAGGCCAAGGAAAACATGGCCGCCTACTGGGCTGAGCGCCGGGCGGAGGACCTTGCCGAGCGCCTCGACCATGGCCGCATGTGGCTGGATTACCTGGAGCTAGAGTCCACGCCGATCACCGAAAACGACGTCAAGGCGATCATGGGACACTGGAACCAACTGCGCAAGGACCACCCGGAGGCGGATATCGTGGCAGAATATGACGCCACCCTCGCCCTCGCCGAAGCCCGCGCCGCCGAGATCAAGCAGCGCCGCGAAGAGCAGCGCTTGGCCGCACTGGAGCGCCGGGTCGCCGCCGCCGAGCAACGCGCTGCGGCCGCCGAAGAGCAGGCATCCAATTTTCAGCGTTATACTTACACCTACCCGGCGTATTATTATCCGCAGCCACGCACGGTGGTGGTCATCGGCAATGGCGGCGCGTACTGCCCGCCACAAGCCCAGCCGAAGCAACCAGGCCTGTCGGCCAGCTACAGTTCGGGCAATTTCAGCGTCAACTACAGCAGCGTCGGTTCACGCTACTGCAATCCCTACCCGAGCAACCCGATCGTTATCACCCGCAATAACCCGCAGTGATCAACGCCGCCGCAACTGGGCCGCGAAAAGCCCTGGCATCAGGACAAAGCCTACTTCGACTTTCCGCTCAACGATCGCGTCGTTGGCGTGTGGATCGCACTCGGTGAAGCCACCGTAGCCAACGGCTGCATGCACCGCAACCACAAGGGCATCAGCAAGGGCCGGTCATCCACTTCAAGCGGCGCGATTGGCAAATCTGCGACACCGATAGAAGACCGCCTCAAGCACTTTGGCAGCGAGGGCAAAGACGTCAGTTGCTAAGGCCCCGCTAGAAAAAGCCACCCCCTAGGGCTCGAGGATGTAAACATAGTTCGCGCCGTCCATTTGGAATTTGCCGGTGCTCAGGTTACCATCGTCGAGCATCTCGTCCACCTCGGTCGCCTGCTCTTCATCCATATGAGAGCCCGTAATCGCGATACCGGCCTGGTAGGTGCCGTTATTATAATTCCAATCGTAGCGACCGCCGACCACGGTTCGGATCGTAAACTCACTTGGGTCGAGGTAGCCCTGCATTTCTGTCGGGACCACGCCAGCGGCATAGTCGGGCGGCCAAGCCCCATGCTCGGCCGAGTAGTTATCGAAGGCACCAGCGAACACCCGCAAGTCATTGGCGAGGCGGGTATTTTGCGCAGTAATGCGCGCCTTTTGGAACGCCGGCATGCCCATGATCGCCAGCAGACCAATAATCACAATAACGGTCATTATCTCCACCAGAGTAAAGGCGGCACGGCGCTCAGATGCAGCTGTCGAGTTTTTCATGGCTTGCAGTAGTGTCGAAAATAATAGAGCCGTCTGGCCCAGCTCACAAGCTGTTTATCAACCGGGTAAATAAAACACGGGCGACCATCAAGCCGCCCGCGTGAAGTCTTCGATGTAGTCGTCCGCTATTCTTCTAGAATAAGCACGTAGGAATCCCCGGTGCTGCGGAAACGACCGCTGCCCAGATCGCCATTGTCCAGGATCTCGTCGATCCCGATCGCTTGCAGATCCTCCAGATTGGAGCTGCGGATACTGACGCCAGCGTATGGGTGCGCGTCCGGGCCCTCCCAGTCATAGTTACCGCCGTAAACGGTGCGTTCGGTGAACTTGCCATCGGTAATGTAGCCTTCCATCCCGGGGGGCAAAACGCCCTCGTTGACGTCAGCTGGCCAAGCGCCAAATTCGAGGCTATAGCTCTCGAAAGCGCCGCTGAACTGGCGCAGGTCATTGGCCAATCGCGTATTTTGGGTGAGCATGCGGGCGCGTTGAAAGGCCGGCATGGCGATAGTAGCCAGCAGACCGACAATAACGATCACAATCATGATCTCGACCAGCGTGAAGCCCCGCTTTGGTGCAGGGCACACATGATCGGTTAGCGCATGGGGTAAGCTAGCCTCGGCGCTGCGCTGAGCACCGGCTTGATTTTTGATACACATGTGAGGAACAGTTTGATGATAGTTATGATATCCATAATAAGCCGGTTAGGGCTAAATAAGGCTGGTATAATATAGGGCTCACAACTTAGTCGCGCTAAGAATACACCACAAGCGACAACCGAAACAGCCCCCGATCCGGTTACGTAAGTGACACCAAGCCTCTCAGTAATTCCTTTAAAACCAGCTATTTATACACTTCGAAAAAACTGGTAAAAATTATTACAGCTCACCCACACCCCGTCGATAACCTGGCAAAAAATGCCCCAAAAGCCCAAACCGCCACCCCCCAACGCATCCACAGCAAATCCGCAAAGACCAAAACAAGCTGGAAAAGCCCGCGAAAATAGTTCTTGTTGGTTAGCTTTTTCGTCATGGAAACCTTGCGCAACCTTACCGCCCAACAAGCACGCGATGCCCGCGCCGCTCACGGATCCCCCTTGTACGTTTACTCCGCCGAAGCGCTGGAGACACAGGCGCAGCGCGCGCTCGCCTTTCCCAATGCCTTTGGGTTGACGGTTCGCTACGCCATGAAGGCCGCGCCCAACGCCGCCATTCTCAAGCTATTCACTACGCTGGGCCTCCACATCGACGCTTCGTCCGGCTGGGAAGTCCGCCGCGCGATCAAGGCTGGTGTGCCCGCTGGCAACATTTCCCTGAGCACCCAGCAAATGCCCGACGACTTTGCCGAGCTACATGAGGCTGGCATCAAGTTTAACGCCTGCTCGCTGGCTCAGCTCGAGCGCTTCGGCGAACTCTTCCCCGGGCAAAGCTGCGGCGTGCGCTTCAACCCGGGCCTCGGCTCCGGCGGCACCGGCAAGACCAACGTCGGCGGCCCGCACTCCAGCTTCGGCATCTGGCACGAATGGGCTGACCAAGTGGAGGCCATCGCGGCCAAGCACCGCCTGACTATCGAGCGCATTCATACGCACATCGGCTCGGGCAGCGACCCCGCCGTCTGGGAGCGCGTCAGCCACCTGAGCCTCGACCTCGTGCGCCGTTTTGGCGATGTAAAGACGCTCAATCTCGGCGGCGGCTACAAGGTCGGCCGCATGGCGCATGAGAAGTCGACCGACCTGCAAGTGGTCGGCCAACCCGTTAAGGAAGCCTTTGCCAAGCTGGCCGCTGAGACCGGACGCGAGATCAAGCTGGAGATCGAACCGGGCACCTTCCTGCTCGCCAATGCCTGCTCGCTGATTTGCTCGGTGCAGGACGTTGTCTCGACCGGCGGGCCCGATGGCCGCGAATTTCTCAAGCTCGATGGCGGGATGACGGAGATTCTCCGCCCATCGCTCTATGCCGCGCAGCACCCGATCGTCGTCGTGCCCGAGCAAGACACGGGCGAAACCGCCGAATACCTCGTCGTTGGCCACTGCTGTGAATCCGGCGACGTGTTGACCGTCGGCGCGGACGACCCGGAGTCACTGCAACCGCGCGAGTTGGCCAAGGCCGCCGTGGGTGATTTGATCGTAATCGAAGGAGCCGGTGCCTATTGCTCCTCCATGAGTGCGAAGAACTACAACAGCTTCCCCGAGGCCGCCGAGGCCCTGCTGGAAAAGGATGGAAGCCTGCGCCTGATTCGCCGTCGCCAGACTTTGGAACAGATCCTGCAAAACGAAGTCTGCGATAGTTGATGGGCAAACTTTCCACCAAATTACGGCGCGATCCGCAGACCAGCGTTCGTCACCGCATCAATGCGGGCCGCGTCGCCGTCCAGCAACAGGTGGATTTCTTTCGCCGTCAGTTCGGCGTGGTCGCCAGCGATTGGAAGGCCGACGAGACCCGCGTGACCTTCGCCGACTTTGCGATCTCGGAAAAACTCTTCGCCGAGCTACGGGGAACCTTTCCCCAGGACGATTTCTGCAGTGAGGAATCGAGCCCGGAAGATGAGCTGCTCGCGCTGGAGGCTGAGTTCTGCTGGGTGCTTGATCCCATCGACGGGACCAACAATTACTTTTTCGGCGTGCCGATGTGCGCGATTTCACTGGCGCTGCTGCGTCGCGGCGAACCAATTTACGGCTTCGTTTACGACCTCGCCCGTGGCAAACTCGTGGAAGGCGGGCCAGAGTTTGGCGTCATCGATGGTTCCACCAAAGCAAGTGCGAAAACGAGCCCGCTGGACAAACACAGTATCCTCGCCCTGCACTTTCCCATGAAGCCAGCGGAAACCACTGCCCTGCGCGAGTGGCTGGAAAATTACCGGGTGCGCTCGTTTGGCAGCAGCACCCTGGCGCTGACCTATACCGCGCTGGGTAAGCTCGATGGCTGCCTGGATACACGCGTCAAAGTCTGGGACATTGCCGCGGCTTATGCACTGATCAAGGGTGCGGGCGGCGATTTTCATTGGTTCGATGAGCCGGCGTTTCCGATGACGGATTTCAAAGTCGATCAGCCGAAGCTGCGCTTCGCGGCGGGCTCCACCGCCTTTGTCGAGGCAGCGGCAAAGCTGGATATTGGTAGGAAAAAGGAAAAAGATTAAAGGAAAAAGGTCATAATTCGCCATGAGCTGTGCTCTACGCGATTGATCTCACGCTGCTTGCGATGGATGAAAAATTGGCCAACGACAAGAGGCACCTTTTTCCTTTAATCTTTTTCCTTTTTCCTCACTTAAACGTGAGGGTCTGGCTGATGAGTTCAAAGCCGGGCATCGCACTGGGCAAATCATCAGACATGTAAAACTCAGTGATCAGAATCCCCCTATTCGTGCCGGGAACGACCGCAGCGAACACACGACAGCCACCCGGCAGGATGTTCATGATCTTGCCCTTCAAGTGCTTACCAACGCCCGAGTATGGGCCCCAGGTGTCGAAGTCTCCGTAGGAATAGGTATTAACCGCTGGGCCATCAAGCGCCTGCAGGACATCTTCCATCGTCTTTTCAACGTCCATACCCGGCGAGGCCTGGAAAATTTCGATGTTAATGTGGCTGGAGCCATCAGTCTCGATCGTGAAAAGGCGGTCGGGATCGTAATCGGGCTGATGCGTGGCAATAACCCAATTTTTCGGGTATTTTAAAGAGAAAGTCGGACGGTCGATGGACGCCATGTCCGAGGGAGACCAGGAGCCGGCTTCTTCGATGGCATCCTGACGATCATCTTCCGGATCGTCGAAGAAGAACGCCAGTGGCAGATTGACCGCGTAAGCCGAAACGACCGCAAACGACGCCACGACCATCGCCATCATGGACTTACGCATTATTCGACTGCCAATTTTGATACCCATACCCAGTATGGATCAAAATATAGAGACTAACCCTTGGTTCAAACTTTTATTCCAATTAAATTCACACCGGCACTGCCTCATTGGGCATGAGGTCATGAATTTGTAATTTTGGGTTAAAATCCATCAACTCGTCAAAAAACCAGGCGCGCGCCTCGGGGTCTCCATGCGTCAGCGCCACGGCCCGCGGGTCCAGCGCATGCGCGAACTGCAACAACTCGTCGCGATCGGCGTGCCCACTCAAGTCGAATTGCTCAATGTGCGCGCGAACCGGTGCCGCGTGGTCGATCACCGAAAACAAAAAGCTGTCTCCCTGGGCGGTGGCTAGCAGCTCGCCACCGGGCGTTTCCGGATCGCAATAGCCAACGAAGCAGATCGTATTGGCGTGGTCATCCAGCATGGCGGCAGCCGCGTGGTAGGACGGCGTATGCTCCACCAGCATCCCGCTGGAGAGCACATAAATCCCCTTCTGTCCCGGGCTGTTGCCGGGCTTAAAGGGCGGTGGCGGCTGAACCTTGAGTGCCTTGAGCACCGAGCGGCGGAAATGCACCCCACCGACCTTGCGCGAAATCGCGTCAAAATAGTCAACGATGTCCATGCCCAAGCCAGCGCAGAAGATCGGGCATTCGGGCAGCTCGCCGCGCTGCCGCGCATCGTGCAGCAGCTGCAACACCTCTTGCATGCGCCCAAGAGCAAATACCGGGATCAACACACACCCCGCGCGGTCCAGCGTGTGGGCAATGGTAGCCACCAGCCTCTCGACCTCGCTCTGGCGCGTGCGCTCGGGAACACGCCCCTGGGCACCACGGGTCGTTTCCATGACGAGCGTATCCGTCGGCTCAACCGGGAAATCCGCGCCGTCCAGTGTAGCCTGCGCGCCAAACATCACATCCCCCGTAAAGAAGATCCGGCGATGCTTATAGACCATGCTCACGCCAGCCGCTCCGGCAATGTGGCCGGCGCGGTGCAGGGTGAAGGTCAGCTCCTCGCCACCACGCTCGATGCTGCGCGGTTGGCCAAATGTCAGGCCCATCAGGGCGTGATCCACAGCGTCGACTTCAGCAAAAGTATAGAGCGGCAGGTCTACGTTGCCCAGCTCGTCGCGCTGGCGCTTCATCACGTTGACCGAGTTGCGCAGCATCCGCTGGGCCAGCATTTGAGAGGCGCGGCTGCACACATAGAGCGCCTCGGGGTGCTCGCGGCAGACAATCGGCAGCGAACCGAGGTGATCCAGGTGGCAATGCGTCAGGATAACCAGGTCCAGCGGGCCATCACCAAGCAGCTCGAAATTGGGCGTCGATTCGCGGCCAACGCTTTTGGGGTCCAGCCCGGCGTCGATCAACACACGAAACGGCCCGATCTCCACGAGCAGGGAGTTCGCCCCGATGCGCCGATGCCGGCCTAAATCAGTTAATTGCATGTGGGCCGATTGTGGCCCGTTTGCCGTCGGAGTCGATGGCGGATTCTGTGATGTTGTGCTCAATTTAATCCCAGAGGAATGTTCATCTCAAAGCGCGGAATTCGCGTAAAAATCGGCCCGCCCATTTCGTCGAGCCCGTGGAAGGCACCCTCGGCGGCGGCGCTCTGATCGCTCACATGGTAGCTGTTGTAGGAGAAGCTTTCGCCCGGCGCAAGGTGCGGCGTTTGCTGGACGATTTTATCGCCCTCCACAACCAGCTTGGTGCCATCGGCGTGATCAATCACCCACTTTCGCCCCAACAGGGTAACAGCGCGATCCGACAGATTTTCAATCGTAATGAAGTAAATAAATGCGTGCTCACGGCCGTCGCTAGGCTCTTCGATCGTCTGGTAAACCACGCGGTCGATCACCACGCGCAGGCCAGGTAATTCAACGGCTTGGCTATCCCCATGGGCGTCTGTCATGAGATTACTGTAGCATGCCTCCGGTCAGTTGCAATGCAGCATGCTTACGGTTTTTCGGCTTACCCTTGATGCCGGGCGAGGCAGTGTGTTTATATGTAAACGTGGCCGCCATAGAATATTTCCTTTTCGCCTTCGTATCGCTCTTCGTGATTATCTCGCCGATCTCGACAGTGCCGCTGTTTCTGGGGATGACCCCGGACAACACGGCCGAGGAACGCATTGCCATGGCCAAACTGGCCTGCACGCTGGCGGGCGGCGTGCTGCTGTTTTTCGCCGTCATGGGGCAATTACTTTTTAATGCGCTGGGCATCACCTCGGCCGCATTCCAAACAGCGGGCGGTCTGCTAATTTTACTTATCTCAATCGAAATGGTTCTGGGAAAAGATCCCGCGCCCGTTGCCGTGATCACCCCCGAAGACAAGGCTGCCGGGATGCGCAAGGACGACATTGCGATCACCCCACTGGCGATACCGATGATCTCCGGCCCGGGCTCGATCTCCACCGCGGTGCTGTTGCAGAGCAAGGCAGCTGGCTGGATGCAATACGCAATGCTTGGGCTGGCAATTGTCAGCGTGGCCGGGGCCAGCTACGCGATATTCCGCTTTGCCGCGATTGGCGGCAAGTGGCTCAGCCCGCTGATTCTGCGCATCACAAAACGGCTGATGGGCCTACTGCTCGCGGCGGTCTCCGTGCAATTTATCTTCAACGGCATCCGCAACTCGGGGCTGCTGGGAAATATCGTCGCCCCCTAAAAGCCATCACTTTTTCATCGCGCTCAGCGTCTTTGTCTTGTCCTCGATCGTCGTCACGACGACTTGACCGTTCATCCCGAGAGACATCTCCATGTGCTGCTCCTGCTTGACCAATCCGACGCCCGGTGCCCACCAGATTTGCTCGGTAATCTTGCCATTGCTGATATCCATTTTCTGACCAGCCGCTTCGATAGCGCCCGTGATGCTGCCAACCGTTTTTACCAGCAGCACGTCTTCGAGCTCACCCAGCGCTGTGTCTAGCGTGACGTATTCATAGTCCGACACCGAGACCTCCATGCTCATGCCCTGCATCGACACATTGGTAGTGTATAACTCACCAGCAGCAACCTTGTCGAAATCGATCATCAACGCCGCCGGAGTGATCTTGTTTGCCTCCGTGAGCTCCGCGCCATCTTGCAACTGCGCATGCATGAGCACCTTACCGCCGTCTACGGTAAAGACCGTATTAAGCGTGTCGTGGGATTCACCGCCGGACAGCTGACTTTTTTGCGAAATATTTTGCTGAAGCATGCGCGCTCCCTCAATGCCAAGTTCCGGGTAGGCATTAGGCTGGTAGGACTCCGTCGTCGTGCCGGTAAGGGAGTCCTGCTGTTCGCCCTGCGGCGTCACATAGGTGCGCGTTTTGGTGACGTCATATTCCCAGACAACACCCTCGTCCGTCGGGAAGTATTTCTCCAGCTGCCCGTGGGACAGCGTTACCGCAAAGAACCAAGCAAACAAGACAACGTGGGATTTCATAACACGCACGCTAAACCCTCACGACCGCATGAAGCAAGAATCGATATCGGGCGGGCGTGTCGCGACGGCGATTACCTGGCGTTGCCACGTTCGGATTGCGGCTCAGTCTTTCAGCTCGTGCTTCATGCGCTCAAACTCACGACGCAGGAAATCCGGATCGGGCTTGCGCTCGCCCACCGGCCGACCATGTCGCAGGGCGCACTCATCGCGGTTCAGCGGTTCTTTGCCGTATTGGATCAGGTAAACGCGGCGCATGTCATTGCTCTTATTCGCACCGCTGCAGTGGAATGTGCGACTGGTGAAAAACACAATTGAGCCAGCCTTACAGGTCATGCAAAGCCCGGTTTTATCTCCATGATAACCCACCCGCTCATGACCGCCATTGGGCGTTTTTACGATCTCGTGCGGGATGATTTCACGCGACTCCGGATACTCGGAGAACGGCAGTAAAAATACTGGCCCGTTGTCCTCATGCACATCGTCCAAAGCAATCCAGCAAGTCACATACGGGTCGTGCTCGCGGCCGACGTAACCGCTGTCCTGATGCCAGGCGAAGGTGCTGTCCGATGCCGCCATTTTCACCACGTATTGCTCATGGGCAATGTAGACATCCGGGCCCAAAATCTTTCGCAAACTATCCAGCATCACCTCAGAAAAAATGAAATCGTAGAGCTCCGGATAGATCAGCGAGGGATGCCCGGTAAAGTAGCGCGCCCCTTTCCGGTGGAGGCTCATTTCGGTAACGCCGCGCCGATCCATCTCCGCGTCATACTGGTCGATCATATGCATGCACCGGCTGCGCAACAGCTCCAGTTGCGACTCGCTCAAGGCGTTTTCCAGCACGCAATAGCCCTCGTCGTAGTATTGCGTAACTTGATCATAAGTGAGGCGATTAAGCTTGGTCTGGCTTGGCTCGGAAACGGGTGAGGTATTCATAAAGCAAATAGATTGTTGAATTTAACTGGTTTCAGGCCCGCATCATACCCGATTAGCACCAATAATGCTTTTCATTCGATCGGATATATATTGCATTTTTTGATATGCCGCAAATCAGCCATTCCAGAAAGCTCAGGGAACGCCTGCACCTGGACCGCTCTTTGAAAGGCAAAAGCTGGCTCTACCAGGCCGAGCGTCCATTTGCGCCGAAACCATCCCACATCCATGTCGAGTTGGAGCTAAACCTCTGCATTGCCGGCCAAGGCGAGTACCTGAGCGAGGGACGACTGATCCCCTTGAAACCTGGCGGGTTGATTTGGCTGTTCCCCGAGCAAGACCACGCCATGCACCGGGCAACTCCAGACTTCCAAATGTGGATTGCCATCTTTCGCCCCAGCCTTTTACGGCAAACCTGCCGACAGCCCGAGAACCGGCCATTGCTCAGCGCACATCGCCCGGCAACGCATCAGACCGTCGCCCACCTGCTGCCCACCGAAACACAGGCATTGGTCAACCTATTCTCGGAAATCGAAACTCTAGCCGACGCCGGTCAATTCGATCGCAGTAACGCCGCCCTGCCCTTGCTCTTACTCGATGCCTGGCAACACACGCAAAGCGCAAGCGCCCAACAGCCAGCCGAGGATGCTCTGCACCCCGCCGTCTTCCGCGCTGCCATGCAGATCAATGACGACCCGACCATCGAGTCGCTGACTTCGCTATCCGCCCATGCCGGACTCTCCTACGAGCATCTGAGCCGAATCTTTTCACAGCAACTGGGCCAGACCATGAGCGCCTACCGCAATGAGCAACGCCTTCGCCGCTTCGCGACCCTCATTGAGGGCGAGCGTTTTAATCTGACCGAAGCCGCACTGGAGGCCGGCTTTGGCAGCTACACCCAATGCTTTCGCGTGCTGCGGGATCAATGGGGACTGTCGCCATCCCAGCTCAAAGCAAGCCCGCGCAATCGACACAAAAAAGCCGCTGACTAAAATCAGCGGCTTTGTATTGCAAAGTTTAGAGCACCTTAGGCGGGCATGCCGGCTGGTGCGGCTCCAGGGAGACCTTCGTCGCCGTCGTCTTCCTTCGGCTTGGACTTCTTGGCGGGCTTCTCTGGCTCCTCTTCCTTTTCGGGCGGAGGCGTGGTGTTGTTGATCACCGGAGAGCGCAGTTCGCCAAACTCGAGGATTTCGTGGACGTGCTTACCGTCGATCGTCTCGTATTCAAGCAAGGCTTCGGCTATACCTTCGAGCGCCTTCCGGTGCTCTTCGATAATCTGCTCCGCACGCTTGTATTGCGAGGTGAGAATCTTCTGCATCTCGGAGTCGATTCGGCGGGCGGTTTCCTCGGAGTAGTCCTGATTGCGCGTGATCTCCTTGGCCAGGAAGATATGTTCCTGGTTTTCACCCAAAGCGATTGGTCCAAGATCACTCATGCCAAGATCGCACACCATGGTGCGGGCGGCGCGGGTGGCCTGCTTGATATCACTGGAGGCACCGCTGGAGAAATCACCCGTTTCGAGCTCTTCGCCGATGCGGCCAGCCATGCAGCAGCAGATGAAATTAAGGATGTCGTTCTTGGTCTCGCCGAGCACTTCCTTGGTCGGCGTGAGCATGGCCATGCCGAGGGCTCGGCCACGCGGCAGAATCGTCACCTTGTGCAACTCGTGGTTCTTGCTTTTGAGCACGGCTTGAACGAGCGCGTGGCCCGCTTCGTGGAAGGCAGTGGAGCGCTTATCCTCCTCGTCCATGAGCTTGCGACGCTCACGACCGTAGGCAATTTTGTCGCGCGCCTCCTCGATGTCGGCGGCTTCGACTTCAGATTTGTCGTAACGCGCAGCAACCAGGGCTGCTTCGTTGAGCAGATTGGCCAAATCCGCGCCAGAGAAGCCTGCTGTGCTGCGGGCAACCCGGGTCAAATCAATGGCGCGCGCCATCTTGATCTTTTTGGCGTGCACGCGGAGAATTTCTTCGCGGCCCTTGAGGTCCGGCAGGTCGATCAACACTTGGCGGTCAAAACGACCGGGGCGCAGCAGCGCCTTGTCGAGCACGTCCGGGCGGTTCGTCGCCGCGATGATGATGATGCCTTCATGGCCGTCAAAACCGTCCATCTCAACCAGCAGCGAATTGAGCGTTTGCTCGCGCTCGTCATTACCGCCGCCCAAGCCGGCACCACGCTGGCGACCGACGGCGTCGATTTCGTCGATAAAGACAATGCACGGCGCGTTCTTGCGGCCTTGCTCGAACATATCGCGAACACGTGCGGCACCCACGCCGACAAACATTTCCACGAAGTCCGAACCGGAAATGGAGAAGAACGGCACGTCTGCCTCACCGGCCACAGCCTTGGCGAGCAGGGTTTTACCCGTGCCAGGAGGGCCCACCATGAGCACGCCCTTGGGCACTTTACCGCCGATCTTCTGGAATTTCTTCGGGTCCTTCAAGAAGTCCACCACTTCGGAGACTTCTTCTTTGGCCTCGTCGCAACCGGCCACGTCCTTAAAGAGGAAGCGATCCTTGTCGCGGGTGAGCAGCTTCGCGCGGCTCTTGCCGAAGGACATCGCGCCCTTGCCAGCCATCTTGAGCTGGCGAACAAAGAGGAAATAAATCAGGCCAATGATGATCAGGAACGGCAACAGATTGACCAGAATCTCCATCATCACGGTGCTGGCCGGCTTGGCGACGACCTTGTACGGCGCGTCCGGGCTCGTTAGCAAATCATAACGCGAGTCAGTCAACTTACCCGAACAGGTAAACTGGATAAGGTCGTCATCCTTCGCGGTCGTGGGGATATTGTTATTCTTATTAGAACCTTCATCCTTGGCCAAATCCGTCGATCCCTTGGTGTCCGCAGCTTCATCAGCAGTGGTGTCCACCTTGGCATTCGGGTTTTTCAGCGTGCCCCACATGGAGTACCACTGACGGCCGCCGCTGGGGTCCTCCTTCAGGTAAAGCTCATTCAGCTCGCCGTTTTCGGCCTTGCGAATCAGTTCGGATACGGTCAGTTGCTCTGCACCGGTCGGCTGACCGGGCGACAGGCGCCACAGAAGGACGATCGCAGTGATTACTGCCAGCCAAATGAAGATCATTTTCGGATGAAATGACCCTGGCGGCGGATTTTTTTGCGCGTCGTCGCGTTTTTCGTCGTTCTCGCTCATTTACAGGTAAAAAGAGTATCAATAATCACCTAGATTCCCCGGTAAGTCAACATTAGAGCCGTTTTGCACGCCGATACGATGCGGGCGCTCTCACTTGGGGGCAATCCGGGGACCCAAAGAATGGCTCCGTGGCTATCACAGACCACGGGCAGGCGCTTTCGTTCCCTTTCGGGAATTTTCCGGTCGGTGAAGCAATCCTGGAGCTTGCGCATGCCCGGGCTACCGAGTGGGCGATAACGGTCGCCCGGCTGCCACAGGCGCACGGTCAACGGCTCATCATCGAGGGAAGCCAGATTCAAATAAACGCGCTCGTATTCGGAAAATTGGCCACTGCGGATTTGCGCATTGAGGCTGTCATCCAGGCTGGCCCGGTGGCACATCAGCAGGCCGGCATCAGGCAAGGCCAAACCGGAGCCCGGCGTCAGCGAATGCGCTCGCCAGCTCGGTGCCCGCTCATCCAAGCGCAAACGGATGACGCCATGGTCGTCGGCCACGAGAAACTTTCCCTTGCCCACGCTGAAGCGAAGCGGCGACTCCTCAATCCAGCTCAGCAGCAGGTCATCCACGGCTCCAGCGGATAAATTCTCCAGCAGTCCCATCCGCGCGAGCCAGCGGACCAGCGCCCGGCGCCAGAGCGCCCTGGGTTTGCCGCGCAGGCCGTTGGGCGCGAGGTGTTCCTTGTGCTCTTTGGCCGGATAGACTGCCTCCAGCCACGAGTCGAGGGCATCGGCGTCTTCTTCTAAAAGTTGGCGTGCGCGGATCGCGCCTTGCAGGGCGTCGCCATGGCTCGCCTCCTGAAGCGCGGGCCAGACCTGGTGGCGAATCCGATTGCGGAAGTAGTCACCGGTTTGGTTGCTGGCGTCTTCACGCCACGGAATCTCTAATTGGCGCAAGCCGTCGACAATCGCCTCGCGCGACCACTCCAGCATCGGGCGCAGGTGGACGGGGCTATTGCGCGCAGGCTGGCTCACCGGACGCGGGGCCGCGAAACCCTCAGCACCCGAACCGCGAGTCAGCCGCATGAGCTGGGTCTCGGCAACATCGTTGGCGTGGTGGCCCAGGCAAACGACCGCGCAATCCGCCTCCGAGAAAAACTTCAGCCGCGCCGCGCGCAGTTCTCCCTCGCCCACTTTGGTGCCAGGGGAAAAATCAGCCCGGCCCAGCCGGAACTCCAAACCCAGGCCATTGGCGACCACGCGCACGAATTCGGCATCCGCATCCGCATTCGCGCCGCGCAATCCGTGGTTAAAATGCAACACACGCAGCCGGCCCCGACGCTGCGGATAGCGCGCCCACAACAGCAGCAGCAGCGCAAGCGAATCCGCCCCCCCCGAACAAGCAACGCCCCAACTCACCTTAAACTGCTCGATCACATGGATCGCGGCGGGGTGCAGGGGCTCCTCCTTCCAGAGGTCGGCGAGGCGCAGTGCTTGTTGGAACCAATCAGTCACGATGTAAGACTATGCGCAGGGAGCCAAAAATTGCGACACCAGCCGAAGCAGCGACGCCGTTTGGCGAATGTTTTACAGGGGATGGGAGGAAATTAGTCAGCCGCGAGGTCGAGCAACTCCTTATCGCGGGCGGCGCGGACCGCGTCCACGATGGCGATGCCCACGAGGTCCATTGCGGCGAGTTGCTGGAAGCGGGCTTCGAAATCGTCGCGCTCTTCTTCGGTAAAAATCTTGCGCTGGAGGCGGCAGGCCTCGACGAGTGCCAACAAAGCGGCCTCTTCCGGGCTGGGAATCTCTTCCGGGTTCAGCACCAGGCTGCGGATCTGGTTCACCACATCGGCGCGGGGGCGGTCGTCCGCCTGCGGATAAACGGGGGCCTTGAGCTTGCGCACGAAAAACACCTTGTCCTTCTTGTCGAGGACTTCTTCCTCCACAAGGCGCTCCAAGGTCTTGGAAACGAGCAACTTACCCTGCAACGCCAGACGACCGATTGCCTTGCGCAGCGGCACTTCCTTGTCCCCCTCGCGCACCACTTGCAGAGCGGAGTTGAGCAACGGTCGCTGTGGGTAGGACTCCTGCAGCACGATGACATTCTCCGCATCGGAGTCGATGATGTTGCGGAAAGTCATTTCCATCAGGAAAGCGCCGGCAAGGCCGATCTCCAGCGACTTGCGCGGAAGGGCGTGAAATTTTCCGGTTTTCGGGTCCAGGGCGAGTATTAGTAGCTGCTCGGCAAATGTCATGGTCGGCAGTGAAACGATTTTGCCCGGCGGCGGAAAGCTCTTTTTTAGTATCAGTTGGTGAGTTTCGAGTTACGAGTTGCGCATTGAAGAGGTAGCTCTGCTCTCGCTTTCCAACGCGCAACTCGAAACTCAGCACGCGTAACTGAGAAGTCGTAACTACTCCGTAATATAGTTCTTTCTTGCAAGTGGCATTTAAATGTCCCATACACACAGGCGTTTTTACTGGGAAAGGTGCGTGGCAAAAAACCGGGCACCGTTACTCGGCAAAAGACTCAAGGGTGAGAATCACCCATCGTGAGCTTGGTTCGGGGCGCCGGAATCCAGTTCGTTATCCTCCGGCGCTGAACAAGAAAAGAATCAAGACAGTGGACATCTACGTTGGGAATATTCCCTACGATCTCACCGATGACGAGCTAATGGGCATTTTTGGTGCCCATGGCGAAGTTACTTCGGCAAAAGTCATCATCGACCGCGAAACCGGCCGTTCCAAAGGCTTCGCCTTCGTCTCCATGGAGAGCGAAGAAGAAGCAAACGCAGCTGTTGAAGCACTCAACGGCGCAGAAATTGGCGGTCGTCCCGCTAAGGTAAACATTGCACGCCCACGTGAAGAACGACCCCCGCGTCGTGACTTCGGCGGCGGTGGCGGCGGCGGCTTCAAGCGAGGCGGCGGAGGCGGTGGCTTCCGTGGCGGTCGCGACGGCGGCGGCGGCGGCGGTGGTTACCGTGGCAGTCGTGACGGCGGCGGTGGCGGTGGCTACCGTGGCGGCGACGATGGCGGTTTTCGCAAGCGTGAACGCGGCGGCTCCAGCGGCGGTCGTGATCGTCGCTCCTTCTAAGACAGCTTACGAGCTTTCCAGAATTCCAGCTCAAGACAGCTGTTTTACGAGGCTGACGGCCCGGCAAGGGTCGTCGCCAACCAACATCCTTTCCGAATAGATTTTAAAACGCCGGTCTTCATGGCCGGCGTTTTTTGCGTACCCATTTCACGCCAAATCAAATAACTCCAAGCTTGCCAGATCAATTGATACAGCGATTAATATTTCGAGTAAGCCAATTGGTAACAGCACCCCTCCCCTCCTGAATGCTGTTCGGATTGCCTCATCCACAAACCTCAAATTGAACCCATTCAATAACCCCCTATGGCCAGCCTGAAAGATATTGCTGACGAAGTCGGCGTTTCCGTATCCCTCGTTTCCAAAGTCATCAACGACAAGCTGGGCACCACCGGTGCCCGCAAGGAACTGATCGAAGCCATTAAGGCCAAAGCCGAAGAGCTCGGCTATAAGCGGAATTTTAACTCGATCGCCCTCCTGGCCAAGCGCCAGGGTGCCATCAGCGTCTTTCTGCATCGCATCGGCTCCAAGGGGGCCACGATCACCGAAGACACCCTGGAAGGGATGGCGGAGTCTGCGCACAAACACAACCTGCGCATGATGCTCAACTTCGTCACCGAATATGACGACTACATTCAGCGCCTGCAAGACCTGCACACCGGCATGGTCGACGGCGTTGTGCTCAGCGGCGTTTACCACATTGAGGCGGTCCCCGAGTTGCTTAAGCTACAAAAGGAAGGCCTGAAGCTCGTCAGCACTTTCAGCAACCCGATCCATGAAAAGATCCCCAACGTCGGCCTGATCGAAGAGAACACGACCTACCTCAGCACCAAGCACTTGATCGAGCAGGGCTGCGAAAGCATCGCCACCTTCGACACCATGCCGCAGCGCACCAATGGCTACCGCCGCGCCTTGGAGGAAGCCGGCCGCCCCGTCAACGAACGCCTCATTTTTGGCATGCCCCACGGCCAGGAGGGCTTTTACGGCTCCACCGCCCGTGGCGCGCTCATCGGTGCGCTCGAATCGGGGGTCGAAATTGACGGCATTTGTGCGCAGTCCGACACCCAGGCCGTTTACGCGATCAATGAGCTGCTCAGCCGCGGTGTCAGCATCCCGGGCGATGTCAAAATCACCGGTATCGACAATTCCCCCTTCTGCGAAACTTGCAGCGTGCCACTGACCAGTATCGACCAGAAATTCGCTCAGCGTGGCCGCCTCGCCGTGGATATGCTCGAAAAGCTCATGGAAGGCGAACCGGTCGAATCCCTCAAGCTGGCCCCCGAACTCGTCGTGCGGAAATCAAGCATCTAGAGCACTTTCCATCGAGCTTGGCCAATCAGGCCGCAGTGATTTTTAGCGTCCTAGCAAGGCGCAAGGCTACTGCCTAATCAGAGAAACAAACACTGGCGGGTTGCCCACGCGCTTGACCAGTGAGACAATGCAGAGGGCAACGATAATACCGCCCACGATCAGCACCCCTATCGGCCCAAGCACCTCCAACAGCCAAACGAACACCTTTTTGATGAGACCACGACGCCCGGAAGTGTCCGCATCAGCGCCACTGGCTAGATCCTGAGCGCCACGGAAAAATCCGTACGTAACCGCCGCAAAAAACACCGTGAAGATTAGTGGCTTAATCGCAGCCGTCACGGCATTCAGCTCCTGCCGCTTTTCAGTAAATCCCGACAAATTCTGCTTCAATTGGCTGTAGACCGCCACCAATTCATCGTCAGATACGAAGCTGAAGCTGGCCGATTTACTTTCTTTGCCAACTTTGTAAGAGATATCCAGCTCATCCGGCTTTTTCTCGTTATATTGGATGCGCTTGATCGTCCCAAAGGGAATGACTTTGGCACCTTTTGGCAAATTGGCGGCGTCCCGCTGAAGCGCCCCTGCCGCCGAAGTCAGCTCGGCGTCCCTTGGATTGGCGGTTACGATGTAGTCGGGACCAAGCGCCAAAAGTGTTTCAAAGATGCCCTTGGGGTTAGTGAAAATTTGCATAGGATATTTCTCGTTTGCATCGAGATTTTACGCAAACCAACAACTAGCAAGCAAATAACACTACGAACTATGACACTATAAAGGGTATTCGTATCCTTCCCTGATCACACTGCCGCGCTCATCTTTTTCGCAATCAACACGGCCGCCTCTTTAGTATTGAAACAACCGGCTGGATTCGTGTTTTCTTATCGGCTTCTAAAAAATCCCATGGCGTTAATTGTGCAAAAATACGGCGGCACCTCCGTGAAGGACGTGGACCGCATCCAGAATGTGGCGCGCCGCATCAAGAGCTTCGTCGACCAGGGCCACCAGGTCGTCGTGGTTGTCAGCGCCCGCGGTGGCGTGACCAACGAGCTCGTGGATCGCGCCAAACAGATTAACCCCCAGCCCGCTGAGCGCGAGATGGACATGCTGCTGGCTTGCGGCGAACAGGAAACCATCGCACTGACCGCCATGGCGCTCCACGCCCTCGGCCAGCCCGCCGTATCCCGCCTCGGCCACCAGGCCGGCTTTGTCACCGATGGTGAACACACCCGCGCCCGCATTATCGACATCACCGGCGGCGATATCCATGAGCGCCTCGCCATGGGCGAAGTCGTCATCGTGGCCGGCTTCCAGGGTCGCAACGACCAGGGCGAGATCACCACGCTGGGCCGTGGAGGCAGCGACCTCTCCGCCGTGGCGCTGGCCGCGGGGCTCAAGGCCGACCTTTGCCAGATTTTCACCGACGTGGATGGCGTCTACACCGCCGACCCCCGCGTCGTCCCCAACGCCCGTAAGATTAACGAAATCAGCTATGAAGAAATGCTGGAGCTCGCCTCGATGGGCTCCAAGGTCATGCAGGCGCGCTCCGTGGAGTTTGCGCAGAAGCATGGCGTCATCTTCGAAGTGCGCAGCAGTTTTAATGACCAACCCGGAACCATCGTGAAAGCAGAAGTCCCCTCCATGGAAGACGTCGTCGTCAGCGGCGTCGCGCTGGATAAGAACCAGGCCAAGATCACCGTTAGCGACCTGCCGGATAAGCCCGGCACGGCAGCCCGCGTTTTCAAAGCGCTCGGCGAAGCTAACGTCATCGTCGACATGATCGTGCAGAACGTTGGTCGCGGCGGCGCGGCGAATCTGACCTTCACCGTGCCCAAGGACGATGTCCACCGTGCCACTACAGCCGTGGAAAAGGTCCTCGCTGAAATCGGCGGCGGCACCGTCAACTACACCGGCGACATCGCCAAGCTGTCCGTGGTGGGCGTGGGCATGCGCAGCCATGCTGGCGTTGCCGCAACGTTGTTCGACATCCTCGCCAAGCACAACGTGAACATCCAGATGATCTCCACGTCGGAAATCCGCATCTCCGTCGCCATCGATCTGGAAGACGCCGCTAAGGCCACCCAAGCCGCCCACGACGGCTTCGGACTCGGCGCGTAAAACGCGCCGAAGATTAAAGTGAGCAAATTAAAGATTAAAGATTTGCGGAACGCATCTGTATGACCGGAGCAAAAGTGGTGAAGCCAGCTTTACTCCACTTGCCAGACGCTCTGTTCTTTAATTTTTAATTTGCCCACTTTAATCTCCCAACATGCCCGAACCCGTCACTGTCTTTGTCTCCCGAACCGCCAAACCCGGCCGGGAAGCCGAGCTCGAACAGTGGCTACGCGATGTACGGGAGGCATCGTCGCAATTTCCCGGGTTTGTGACGAGCCGCAGTATCGAATCCGAGGACGGGAATCACCCTGGCGAATTTGAAGTCGTTTTCACCTTCGACTCTGCGGAGAATTTTTCACGCTGGTGTAACTCCCCCGAAAAGAAGGCGCTCTACAACCGCGTTAGTGAGTTGGTCACGGAACAGAAAATCCGCAAAATCAGCGGGATGGAGCCATGGCTAGATCTCTCTCCCCCAGACATGGCCCCACCGCCCAAATGGAAGATGTTTCTTCTAGCGTTCTTGGGCGTTTATCCGACGCTCAACGTGGTCTTCTTCTTCATGATGCCGCTCGTGCGCGATTTGCCTATGTGGCTGCGCCTGCTGTGCACCGTCCCGGTAATCTCCGCACTGATGACCTTCCTCGTCATGCCCGCGCTCGCCAAGGCCTTTCACGGCTGGCTGTACCCGTCTCGCTAAGGTCAACTGCGATTCATTTTGTCTCCTGATTGGGGCAAATTTACTGAAAGTTGAATGTCCGTTCGCCCTAGGCCCCGCCCTGAACTATCCGCGACAGAGGCCTTGATCGGTTTATCACAATCAGTTTTCGGTCACCACAGATTCACTACTCGCCGATCAGTATCTCATAAAAAAATCGCTATTACTAACTACACACAATCAGCATATCGGCTACAAATACGCTAAACATGAAGTTCTAACTCCACATACGTAAAATTAGCCTAAGGCCCTTTAATATTTAACCTAGGGCGTACTGCCCAAACAATAAAGCAATAGCCCCAGAGGTGGGTTCAGTAGATATACTTACCACCTAAATCAAAATACTACTATACGCCGAAACCCGTTCCATCAAAGGGTTTCGCACATCTACACAACTTAAAAATCAGGGCCATTATACCCCAATACAGCATCCCTAATTGCCAAATTCAGTGATATCCACTAGTCGACGGTAGGACTACATGACGAAAAAGTAATAACGAGCCAATAATTGCGCTTCGTAATAAGGCTTTTATTCGTAAAATAATAGTCATGAAATGGTCAACCGGCAGTAAATTAAACGCCTTCACTCTGGTCGAGCTGATGGTGGGCATGACCTTGGCCGGTATTATTTTTGCGGGAGCCTTCAGCGGAATGAAGACTGGCTTCGATATCGTGGAGGAAGCCCGGGATCAGGCCCGCGTCACCCAGCTGCTCCAATCCGAGATCGAGCGCATGCGCACACTTAACTGGACCGACATTTCAGCGCTTCCAGCCAAGGAATCCATCACGCTTGATGGTGCCCTGGCAAGCTCCTACCGCGACCGCTACAGCTTCATTCGCACAATCCAAGCCAACGGAACAGACCGCGTGATCGTGACCATTACTGCCAGTTGGCAAAACAGCGGCCGCTCGCGCGACAAATCGATGTTAACCGGATTTTCAAAGGACGGACTCTATGACTACTACTACCGTACGCTCTAAGAATCGTCGCCGGGGCTTCAGCCTCATGGAAGTTCTGGTGGTGACTGCCGTCATGGGATTTTTTGTGAGCATCGCCACCAGCTCGCTGGTCGCCCTGTCACGCAGTTCGACATCCCTGGTTAACTATCAGGACATGAATGAGCAAAGCCGCATCATGCTCGAATTGTTCGCCCGTGACCTCCGCTCCGCAGTCACCGTCGATAGCGTTAGCGACACGGCGCTGACCATACAAACCATCACCTCCGACGGTTCGAAAAAAACGATCAGCTACACATACAGCAGCAGCGCTGGTGTTATTTACCGGCAAGAGGGCTCGGGCGTTCGCGATATCATTTTGGACGACGTCGCCGCCTTCGACATGAATTTCTTCACCTTCCGGGGCCAGGACACCGTCAACCCGATCGAGACCAAGCGTGTGCAGATTGAGGCCATGATGGAGCGCACAGTCCTCAGCAGCAAGAACACCAACCACATCATTTCCGCCCAATTCGTTCTGCGCAATCACCGCGTCAGCAGCTAACCATGAAACCACGCCAGTATCATCGCCAATACGCCACCGCGGGCCGTCGCGCCGAAAAGGGATCGGTGGTTATTTCCGTGCTGTTGCTCGCGTTGGTCATCGTTAGCACCGTCACTTTATACCTGCGCAACGCGGTGCAGGAAATGAAATTCTCCGAGCGCACATTCGCTCTACAGCAGTCGATCAATCTCGCCGAGATGGGTGCCGAGGAAGCGATCTGGGCCATCAATAACGACGATTGGACCGGCTGGACAGAGCTTGCCATCGACCGCTATTACCGCGCCTACACGCCGACGAACAGCTCCACGGATAAAATCTACGTTTACGCCGACACCCAGCAAAGCTCCAATATCTGGATCGCCACCGGAAGCGAAGTGGGCGTCACCGGCGGGAGCGTGGAGAAGCAGCTCTACATTCGCCTCGGCTACCGGAGCATGTTTGCCAACGGCCTTACCGCCAAAAACCAACTGCGCTTCAACGGCAACCAGGTCAACGTCGACTCCTATTTCAGCACCAACGGCGCGTATGACCCCACGAACAACCGCAACGATGGCGGCTCGGTCGCTAGCACCAGTGTCGAGGTCGATTCCGTAATCATTCAGAACGCCGACGTCTTGGGCTACGTATCCACTGGCGGCGCTCAGCCCAAAGTCGGCACACAGGGCTCCATCACCGGTTTCAATACACCGAAGGGCCAAAAGATCGATCCCAGCCGCGTCGCCCGTGACTTCTATGCGGAGTTCCCTGACGTCACCACCCCCAGCACTGCGGGGGCGACGACAACCATTACCTCCTGGACCCTTGGCAGCAGTGGAACGGAAACCGTTTACCATTTCCATGATTTCTACGTTCCCAATGGCTTCGCTTTCACCGTCGACGGTGACGTCACCATGGTGCTGGATGACGACTTAAAAGTCCGCGGCAGCATCTATGTCCCAGACGGTTCCAAACTCACCATCTACGTCGATGACGAGATGGACATTGGTGGCAACGGCATCGTCAACATCAACGGCAAGCCGGAGAATCTTCAGATCTACGGCACCAACCAGTCCAACAATAATTTGCAGAGTCTGGACCTCCACGGCAACGGCGCGCTTGCAGCCATTATTTACGCGCCCAACGCCAGCTTGAGCCTGAAGGGTGGCGGTAGCTCTGGCGTTTTTTACGGTGCCGCCGTGGCCCACAATATCACCATTAACGGCAACTACGATTTTCACTACGACGAGTCCCTCAAGGACTTTGCACCGGAAAACACCTACCAAATGCTCGAGTGGCGTGAGTTAACCGCCGCCGCCGACCGCTACCCGCTCACTACGCCGGGATCACTCACCACCTACACGCCTTAAGAAAGGAACCTGCGATGACGCGCATTCTTACACCCGTAAAAAATCTTCAGGACCGCAAGCAACTCGTGTCCATGGGGCTCACTTTATTAATCGCCATCACCGCAGGCGTAGCGACTGCCATGGTTGGCAAAATGAGCCACGCGCATCAGGACCGGGAAGACTGGGTGCAGAGCGCCTACCGCGGTTATCACAATGTGAAGTCATTCTGCTCGGACCGCCAGATTTTTGGCGTTCAAGAGGAGACGCCTCCCATCGTTCGCTTTTACCTGAATGAGCAAGGTGCCTTCGATAACACCTATGCAGACTGGCGCGTCAGCCACGACGGCCAGCGCATTATCTATCGCCTCGAAGTCCAATTCCAAGACTTCGACGAGGAAATGCTGACCCGCGTCGCCGAGCTCGACGCAATGATCGATGATGGCGACCTGCTCGCCGGGCGGTTCCAGCTCTCGATGAGCGGCTTCTCGTGCTCGATTCCCGGCCCCGTCTCAACGACCGAACAACTCGCGGGCCACTTCCACTCGGACTCTGCCGTAAATCCGATCTGAGCTGACATCATACACCAGCTTGGAACCATCCGACCATGTGGCGAAGTAGCCGTCGTTGATAACGATAAAATGCTCCTGACGCCAGCGGTCCACATCGCCCAAGCCAGAGGCAAAGGAAAATCCGCCGCGCTCGTGTGATTTTAAATCGAAGACCGCCGGATTGACCACGTTCATGGTCTCATCCTGCGCAATGACCATCCAGGGAATCGTGTCATGCGCGCGCTTAAAGGCAGATCGCGTCAACCCGCTTTCAAAGTACAACCAACCGGCATGCTCAATAAATTTGGGTGCCTCATAAGAGAACGGGAACTGTAGCCCATCCGGTAAACGCGCATCGATCTCCAGCACCGTGGGTTTCATCTGCGCGGCTGCGAGGATTACCGCCAGCAGAAAAACCCACGCACCGAAAGCCAGCCCCAGGGCCATGATGCGGCGTTTTTTACGCGGCGGCTCTTGCGCTGGCTCCTCCGTTTGCTTAACCGGCTCGGCCGGTTTCGGCTTGGGCTTGGCTGCGGCTTCCTTACGCTTGGGCAAAAGGTGCGCGGGCTCTTGATCGAGCACCAGCTCTTCAAAATGTCGCTCCTCGGGCTCAATCGGTAATGCTGGCCGCTGTTTTGAGTCCACCCCAAAACCAGACAACGACAGCGGCTCACCCGGTGCCCAGCGGTCATAAAACACTACCAGGTCTTGCTCTACGTCATTCACTTGCACCGGCCGCACCGTGCAGTTTTCCCGGATATCGCCGGGCAACTTATTCATGACGCGCGTCACCCAGTTGACGTTGCGACTCGCCGCAATGGCCTCGTTATCATAATCGCGCTGCTTCTTGCGCAGAATGACGTAAATCTCATTTTCCACAAAGCAACAATCTAGACTACCATCCCCACCAGAGCAAATTTTTCAGCGCGCGAAAACACCTGAGCCCCAGTCAGATATATACCTGACCCGGAGCTAGAGCACTTTCACTTTAAATAGTCTGTTCAGGCCGTTGTGATTTTGTGTGTTCATCAAGGCGCGAGGAGCAAAGCGGGCTCAATCGGCTCCGCCTTCCGCTGCATTCATTTGAGCTCCCACCTGAGCGGACTACTTAAAGTGAAAGTGCTCTAAAGATATTCAGCCATGCCTCAGTAGGCATGAAGGGACCCTTCCGCATTTCGCACCGTGATCTTTTGCCAAAAATCAAAAAAGATAAAGCTGCTAAAAACTGATTCAATTTTTCTCCGGAATCCGCCTTGTGCTTAGCCGTGAGAATGTCGATTATTTCATGTGCTCATGCTCCAACGCGTCGATCAGGCCAATCACTTTCGCGAATACGACCCGTCCGAACGGGACGAAGCCTTTGGCGCGGACGGAGTTAGCGACCAATACAAGGCCATCGTTGAAGCCCTCAACAACTGCAGCGCCCATGAGCTGAAGTCCCGCCAGCAGCGCCTCGACCGCGCCGCCGCCGAGCTGGGCATCCAATTCGCGCTGCCCGGCGAGCGCATCCGCGATGGTATCGATTGGAAGCTCGATCTTTTTCCGCGCGTCATCTCCCCTGAGGATTGGGATTTGATCTCCCGCGGCGTCATCCAGCGCGCCGAGGCCTTCAACGCCTACATCAGCGACATTTACCACGAGCAGAAAATCCTGAGTGAGCGCGTCATCCCGTTCGAGCTCCCCCTGCGTGATCCAGCCTTTCATCGCTCGTTTTCCGGAATCGAATCCCACGACAACCGCTACTGCCTCACGGGGGCCTTCGATCTCGTGCGCATGCCCGATGGCGAGTGGCAGGTGCTGGAAAACCAACTCGCGACCCCGATTGGCGTCTCCTACATTTTGCAGAACCGCCGCCTGCTGGCACAGGCGTTTCCCGAACTGTTCGCCACGATGAACGTTGCTCCGGTGGCCTCCTTTTCCACCTATCTAGCTGAGGCCCTCCGCGCGCAGACCGACGTTTCCAACCCCAACATCGTGCTGCTGACCCGCGGCGAAACCAGCCAAACGCTGTTCGAGGAAGGCTTCCTGGCCCGGCACATGGGCATCTCCGTCGTTCGCCCGGCCGACTTGCTCGTCCGCGACAGTTATGTTTACCTGAAAACCATACGTGGCCTGGAGCGCATCGACGTCATTTACCGCCGCATCGAGAGCGCCACCGTCGACCCCGTCGCGACGCCCTCCAGCGGTGCCTTCGAAGGTGTGCCGGGCTTGGTCAATGTCCTGCGCAAGGGTAACGTGTCCATTGTCAATGCGCTCGGTGCCGGCGTCGCGGACAACCGCGCAATCCTACGCTACAGTGACCGCATTATCGGCTACTACAGTGGCCGTCGCGCCATCCTGCCCACCGCGCCAACCTACCACCTGAGCGACCACGACCAACGTTCATTCGTGGCCGAGAACATGGACTCCATGCTTCTTAAGCCGGTGCAGGACCATGCCTCACTGCGTAAACGCCTTGGCTGGAAGGGCCAGCTCGACACCCCGGCGGACATTGCCCGCCTGGCCAAGCACCATCCAGAGTATTGCATCGCCCAGCCAATCATTTCGCCATCGCAGCTGCCCCGATTCAGCGGGGGTGAATTCAGCCCGCACACGGTATTCATGCGCGCGTTTTTCATCCTGGGCGACGAACCCGTCGTGCTGCCCGGCGGCCTGACCCGGCAGACTTCGCGGCACCACCGCTCGGGCCGGTTATCAATCAACGCCGAGGGCATGAAGGACACTTGGGCACCCGCCGAGGCCGTGATCGACCGCGATGCGCCGACCACGCCCACCATCACCGGCGAACGCATTTCCATCGGCAGCCGCACGGCGGAGTCCCTCTACTGGGCGGGGCGCTACCTGAGCCGCGCCGAAAACACCGCCCGCCAATTTAATACCTTGGAAAACCTGCGTTGGGACCAGTTGGGGCTCATGGACCAGCAGGCCTACTGGCCGCTGCTGCAAGCGGTCGCCGCCGCCACCGGTCAGCAGAAATACGCCAAACGCAAACGCCCGCCGCGCGACACCTTAAAATTCTCCACGCAGCTCGTGCTCGACCCGAACGAAAGCGCATCAGTCAGCGCATGCGTGCTCTCGGCCCAGTTCAACCTCGGGGCAGTCCGCGGTGCGATCAGCCCGGAGTGCTGGCAGACACTGCGCGAGCTGGTCATCTATTTAAACAATCAATCACGCGCCCGTATTTCGCGTTCGCAACTGCGCGAAGTCAGCGACCGCGTCGTCAGCGAGGCCGCCCGTTTCCAGGGCCTGGCCGAACGCACGATGCTCCACGACGACGCCTGGCAATTTTACCGCATTGGCGGCTTCCTGGAGCGCGCACTGGGTGTGCTGTATTTGCTGGAAGTCGCCCTGCCCCGCGCCGCCGAGCTCTACCGCATCGATGATGAGGAAAGCACCGACCTAACCGCCCTGCTGCGCCTGAACGCCTCCCTTGATGCTTATCGCCGCGAATATCGTTCGCGTGCATACTTGGACCGTGTGGCGCGACTGCTGTTACTCAGCCCGAACAACCCGAGCTCGGTCAACTTCTGCCTGCGCAATGTCCGTTATGCACTCGGCACGCTCAGCATTTCGGGTGAGCGCGATGTCGGCGAAGGCGTTGTCGCCAATTTCGATGCGCTTATCGACTATCTGGAAGCGCTCCCGATCACGCAGATGTTCCCCTCCCCCGTTCCCGGCCTCGACGCTGGTGGCACGGAAGAAGCTGAAGAGCACCCACGCGTTCATCCGGAATATATTAAGAAACAACTCACCGCGCTAACCAAGGAAGTCGAGCAGATCCACGAGAACCTCGAAGACGTCTTTTTCAGCCACCAATTCGTCTACGCCCGCTCGCCCACTTTATTTGAATCGTAGATTCAAAAAGGTTCGGAAGATTCATAAAGTTAGTAGGTTCGAAAGGCTAAATAGATCGATCACCACCTCTTTACAAACCTCACGAACCTACGAACCTTACAAACCTTTCGAACTTTCTCCACCATGCACTTCAAAGTCAGTCACACCACCACGTATCGCTATGCGGCACCAGCCTCGGAGTCGTTTGCGGAGCTGCGGGTGTGGCCGCGCGACAGCGAGGCGCAGAAGATCATCAGCCGCGAGCTCGTTATCGAACCGGAAGTGCGCGCCGATCATTACCTCGATTATTTTGGCAATCATGTGGAGTTCTTTTCGATTCCGTTTCGCCATAGCGAGGTCAGCGTAAAGTCGGTTGCCGAGGTGGAAACATTTCCCTGCCAGCCACGACCCGCCGTGCTGGAAACACCCATTGGCGAGGCACGGCAAATCTACAACAGCACGCTGTTCCGCCTCTTCGAATACCTTCAGCCTTCCGAACTCGTACCACTGGCTCCGGCCCGCAAAAAACTACGCAAAGTCTTCTTCCGCGATTCAATGGAAATCGGCAAGGCGCTACTCGACCTCAACACCTGGATCTTCAAAACCTTTGAATACAAACCCGGCGCGACGGACATTTCCACGCCGCTGGAAGATGTCATTAAAAACCGCAAAGGCGTCTGCCAGGACTTCGCGCACTTGATGCTCTCCATCCTGCGCAGCCACGGTTTGCCAGCGCGCTACGTGAGCGGCTACATCGAGGCCTACGATCCGGAAAAGACCGACCCAAAGCTGATCGGCGCCGCCGCCAGCCACGCCTGGATCGAAGTATTTTTGCCCGGCGGTTTCTGGTGGGGCCTCGATCCCACGAACAACCAAGCCGCTGGCGAACGGCACGTAAAAGTCGCCGTCGGCCGCGACTACAACGATGTCGCCCCTATGCGTGGCACTTATAAAGGAGCACTCGACCAGCAGTTGCAGGTCATGGTATCCTTAACTCGAACCGCCCAAGTCGAAGCGTGAGAATTTCCATCGATCATCGAACCAGTTACCAATACTCGAAGCCTGTCAGCTTCAGCGAGCACCACCTGTTTCTTCGCCCCCGCGACAGCCATAAAATCCGCGTCGAATCCTTTGATTTGACGACGTCAATTGAGTCGAAACAACGCTGGGTGCGTGACTGCAATAACAACATCGTCCTCGTCGCAAACTTTGGCTTACAGGAGACGCCACAGATCGATTTCCACTGCAGAATGCTGATCGATGTCGAACAGGATAACCCGTTCGACTTCATTCTTGAGCCCTATGCAACGACCTATCCGTTTCGTTACCTTCCGCACGAGGCGCACGCGCTGTCGCCTTACCTCGACCCGGCGATCATCCCGCACAGCCACAAGGTGCTAGACTGGCTTTACCTGGCGATTCCCGACGTAAACCACCACCACGACATCGTGCAATTTCTCTCCGGGATCAACCAAGCCATTCACCGCGATATCGCCTACTCGCGCCGTGACGAAGAAGGCGTGCAATCCCCCAACGAAACCCTGGAGCTACGCCTCGGCTCTTGCCGCGATATGGCCGTGCTCTTCATCGCCGCCTGCCGCCACCTTGGCTTGGCCTCGCGCTTCGTGAGCGGCTACCTTTTCGACCCGCCGGCCAACACCGCCAACGGCGAGGAACACCTTTTTAATCGCGCCGTTGGCTCAATGCACGCCTGGGCGGAAGTCTTCCTGCCCGGTGCCGGCTGGAAAGGCTTCGATCCAACCAACGGCATTTTGACCAACGAATATTTCATCCCTTCCGCCGTCGCCCACGAGCCCAAGTGCGTAAACCCGATTCAGGGAAAATTCTTCGTCAAAGGCGGCGAGCCCGTCACTTCGCAAATGGCAATCGCACTGAGTCTGGAAGAGGTGTGAAGCTCTGACTGGCTGCAATTAAACAACTATTTCCTCCGTTAACTCAAATTGTTGCAAAGAGCAAAGCTACGATATGGAGTGCGCCAGCCCTCTGGCGCTTTAGCATTTTCCGCAAAACAAGAATCATGCCCTCCAAACCGGAGATAAACTGGCCCCACGCTCCCGTTCATAGGCTAACAGAACGAGGTGCGTATTTCGTAACAGCGGCAACTTATCGCAAGCAGCACTTTTTCGCAGACTCAAAGAGACTTGATGTGCTTCAGCGAGGCTTGTTAAAACTGACACATGATTACGGTTGGCACCTTGAAGCATGGGCGGTATTTTCGAATCATTATCATTTCGTCGCTCAGTCACCGTTGGATCCAGCCACCCTTTCAGCCATGTTGAGAACGCTGCATGCAAAGACAGCATCATGGGTGAACCAGCTTGATAGAGAAAGCGGTCGCAAAGTCTGGCACAATTTTCGCGAAACCCGCCTGACTTATCAGAAATCATATTTGGCGCGATTAAACTACGTTCATCAGAATGCGGTAAAACATGGGCTTGTCCGTGTCGCCAACCAGTATGCCTGGTGCTCAGCCCCCTGGTTTGAATCAACAGCCGACAAGGAGATGATACGCACGATTTACGAAATCGCGACCGACCAAGTAACTGTCGATGATAACTTCGAAGTAACAAGATGATGCTTGTTGGCACGATTCATTCTACTGAAGATGCTAAAGCGCCAGAGGGCTGGCGCACTCCATAGCCATTCCACCGCAAGATTCTAAAACTTCTCGTTCCTTCATCATAAAACCCACAACCACCACCGCCATTGAGCCACACACCTACCGACTGCGCCGCACAAATTGAAACACTCCTCGACAAGCGAGGTATAACGCTGACCATGGGCGGCGAGCCCACCTTTGTCCCCAACATGCCCACCGGCGCGGAGTGGAATAACGACGCCATGGGCCCGGAAAAACTCGGCTTTGCCCGAAAGCTCACCGGCAAGCTTCTGCACTCACATTTCAAAGGCGGTCTCGTGATGCAGGTCTTCGGCAAGCTCTATCCTGGAGAACCACTGCCTCGCTGGAACCTGTTAACTTTGCAACGCAAAGCGAATGGTGATCTCTGGACGGAGCCCAAGCGATTTTTACTCGGTGACAAAGCCGGGCGCAACCAGCCCGCTCAGGCCTCCCGCGTCATGCGCGCCATGATCGAGCAATTGGCGATCGATAACGCCCCCATACCCGCCGCTGAGCAAGGTGCGAAAAAGAAGACCATCGGATGGGTGTTGCCACTGGATTACGAAAACTCTGCATGGCAAAGTAAACCCTGGCCCTTTGACCGCGCACACCCCGTCCCCCTCATTCCCGGAGACAGCCCGATCGGCCTGCGTCTGCCGCTGAGTGACCTGCCCGACGACGCCATTAAGCGCGCGCTCACGATCGAGGTCCGCAACGGCGCGCTGGAAATCTTCCTGCCACCGCTGGACTGGCATGGTTTTCAGCAGATGATCTCCACGCTCGAAGCACTGAGCGTCAAGCTCGACCTGCGCGACCTCGTCATCTGCGGCTATGCACCCTTTAACACGAACGGCGAAACCACCGGCCTCGGCCTCGCGGCGGACCCCGGCGTACTGGAGGTTAACCTCCCGCCGGCATCGACCTGGCAGGAATACAACGCCACCTTTTGCGCGATCTCCGAGGCAGCGCACCGCGTTGGATTATACCTCACCAAGCGAAGCCTCAATGGCACGATCCGCGGCACCGGCGGCGGCTCACATCTGGCCTTCGGCGGCCCCACACCAGAGGAGAATGTCTTCTTCAACGAGCCCACTTTGCTTACCTCCATTCTGCGCTACTGGCAGCATCACCCGGCGCTGTCGTATCTGTTCACCGGCCAGTATGTCGGAGCTGGTTGCCAGGCACCCCGCATCGACGAAGGTGCCGAGCACCTGCTCTACGAGCTCGAGTCTGCCTGCGAAGGCTTGGAAAAACTTTCCTACCTGCCCTCGCCCGAAATGCTCGACCAGTTCTTCCGCAACCTGCTGACCGATGCCGCTGGCAACACTCACCGCGCGGAAATCTGCCTGGATAAATTTTGGAATTTCTCATCGCCCACGGGTAAGCTTGGCATCGTCGAGCTACGCGCGTTCGAGACGCTGCCCACCGCCGAAATGATGGCCAACGTATCGCTCTTCATTCGCGCCATCATCGCTATGCTCATCAAGCGGCCGTTTCGCAAGAAGCTACGCCGCTTCGGCCCGAAGTTGCACGACCGCTATTTCCTGCCATCTATGCTGCTGGAGGATCTGGAAAAAATTTGCGTCGATATACAAAAGGCCGGTATCGACTACGATCCGGAATGGCTGCGCCCGGTGATCGATTTCCGGTGTCCCGTCGTTGGTAAACTGAGCATCCCCGGCGGCGAGTTAACCGTCCGCCAAGCCTTCGAAGCCTGGCCGCTCATGGCCGAGGAAAGTCAGGGCGCGTCAACGGTTCGCGTGGTGGATAACTCCACGGATCGGCTCGAGTTTACCCTCAGCGACCCCAAGCTCGCGGCAATGGGCCAACTAATGATCAACGGCGTTGCCCTCCCGTGGCAGCACGTTGGCGGGCAGCCAGTCATCGGTCTGCGCTACAAGTGCGCTAGCGCTTATCCGGCACTGCACCCGCATGTGTTGATCCAATCTCCGCTCACCATTCAGTGGCAAACGGGCAAGGAAACCACCGCCGCGCTCTACCATTATTGGAACCCCGAAGGCCCGCTATACGACGGCTTACCCACTACTGACAGCGAGGCAAACCACCGCCGTCAAGCCCGCTGGGTTCCCCTCAGCCAGCCCGCCGTCATTAAGCATCCGGCAATCGCACAAACTGCCCCGGAGTCTACCTGGACAATCGATCTGCGGCGTCAATAACGAGATTTATAATAGGTTCCTCCGCTATAGATATTGCTAATAATTAATCTTACCCATTGACCCTAGCACGTTTGGCGAACAGAATGATTAACGTTTGATTAACACTAACCCCTAACCATTACCCTAACGTGAAAAAACGCACTCTAAGCACTATTGCGCCCATTACGCTGACTTTGGCGACAACGCTTTCGGCCGTCGACACCACCTGGGAAGGCGTGAACAGCAGTGAGAGCAACAGCTCAGCCGATGTTGAGCTCGGCTCCAACTGGGATACGGGCAACGTCCCCGGAACTGGCGACACCGCGATCTTCAACTATCAGGGGGACCCGACCTTACAGGGTAGCATATCCATCGATTCGAGCGACACCCTGTTCGATCCATCGGGTTTGATATTCCGATCAAATGAAGATCCTACTGGCTACACTCAAACCAGTCCCCTCATCATCGATAAAAGCCTGAACCTCACCAACGGCTTGCAAATAGTCGCATCTGGCTCTGCTCTTTCAGGCAGTCGTGATGCAAATCGCCTGCAAATTGGCACCAATTCGTTCGGGACCACTTGGAACATCGATTCACTCGACATCAACGAAGGCATGAGTTGGTCCTTCTTCGAATTGGGAATTGGCGACAGCTCACCCAATAATTCCACGGTATTGAATATTACGGGCGATCAGACTTTTGCCGCCAATACCAACAACAAAACGGGTAACATCAATATTAACGGCAATGTTACCACTGAGAATGAAACCAACACCCTCGCGCCTCAAATGCGCTTCACGGGCGTTGGCGCGACCATCACCTTGAACAACGCCGGACAGCGCGACACAGGGGTCATTGGCCTCGGTGGCGTTCACTTAGATGTTCGCAGCGATCAGACTTGGATCGCGGATGCCACCTCCTTCATCAATATGTCCGGCTCTGTCGGTGCATCAGGCTTTGCAGGTAAGTATGTGGTTGAATCTATCGACGGCGGACGACTCGATAACTTGGGCGCGCTGAACATTCGCATCAACGGCAACCAAAGCACCGGCGCTAGCGCCACGACCGCCATGCGCATGCATGGTGGCACCTATGGCAGCCTTTGGATGAATAGCAGTGGCACCTCCGGTCGCGACCAACGCATCAACGCAACGGATGACCTCAGCTTTGCCGCAGCAGTGGTTGATTTTGATGGCGCTGGCGATCCATACGCCTCCGACTATGGCTTAAGATTCCGCAATGATGCGGGCAATTCCGACAGTCAAATTCTAGATATGGCCGGCTTTAACCTGGACGTTGCCAACGGCGTTCACTTCGTCGATGACGCTGGCTCATCTAGCGTAAGTTACGGCCCGAAACCCCTTCTTCTGTTAGTCGAAGGCAGCACGGTGAATATTGGCGGAGACGTGCTCATGGAAGCGCCGAATGGTCGTGGCCCCGAAGCCCCTGCCGGCGGTAGCGGCAATTTTGCCAATGACAAGATGAGCATTGATGGCGGCGCAACTGGCGCAGACGTCAACCTCGGCGGTAGCTGGGATGTGCGCGTAGTCGGTTCCACCCGCGATAACCTCAAGAACTCCACCCTCACCATGACGGGCGACAGTGCAACCTTCGAAATTGCCGATGCCAGCTCGGTTACCAACATGAGCTCCAGCTCGTGGGGTGTTGACACCTTTAACGTCGGAACGACCGGCGACCTCGCCAACGTATCCTTCGTCAACAACTACCTCAATGACAACACCGCCACCGGTGATGCCAATCTCGACAAGATCGGTGAGCAGTTTGTCGCGAACACAGTTAACATCGGCGAAAACAGCACGCTGAGCACCAACGGCGAAATCGTGCAAATCCTCACCGCGCTGAATATCGATGCAACTGGCACGCTCGACTTGAACACCGGCGCAGTCCTCAGCATGGGCAGCATCGTGGATTCGTTCTTCGGCGACGGTGACATGACGGCGCTTTGGAACGTCTTTGCCGACCGCGTGCTCGACTCCAGCAACACTGGCTACGAATTCATGGCCGTCCTCGACGGTGGGCAAACCAAGTGGCAAGTCTCCGCCGTTCCGGAGCCCTCCACCTACGCGCTGCTCTTTGCTGGCGTCATGGGAGCCGTGGTTTACTTCCGCCGCCGTAAGTAATCCCAGCACCACAATACTTTTTCAAAGCCCGGGCATCGTCCCGGGCTTTTTTGTGTCTCAAACAGCGAAGCCTTCAACTTACTTTGCAATGCAGAGTTACTTTTTATTGCAAAGTTTGGAGTGCGCCAGCCCTCTGGCGCTTTGAGCATTTTGCGCCAACGGCTACACCGCAATGAATCCAGCCTAACGCAGCCTGTGTTGGATTACCCAGGGCAACTACTCAGGCATACGAAAAATCCGATAACGCCAGTCCTCTGGCGCACTCCATATCCTGCCACCAATGCTCAGTTACCGCCAATTCCTCGGCGCGGTAATCCTCTAGAGGTGCACGGTGTAGCCTTCAACCTATCGAGGACATGATAACAAGTCCAAGCAATCCGTTGCCCTCAAAAATGCTTAATTCTGATTGCGCAGGCAATGGGCTGGTCATTTAATCGCGCCATGAGGTTCTTTCCCCCGCTCCTTATTTTTGCCGTCGCGCTGCTAAGCGGCTGCGGCGAAAAGTCTGCCCCACCCGCCCCCGCCAAGGCACCCGAACCGGCAAAGTCCCAGGCCGCCACCATCGGCAAGCTGGAGCTCGTCGACCTGCCCGATCGCGTCGAACCGGTGATTGAGATCATCTGCGTCGGCTTTGTGCCCAACCGCGTCTATGAAATGGTAACGCGCCAGCAGCAAGGACTCGACGCCTACCTGCACCCCGAAACCAACGAGACTGCCGATGCAAACGCCGTCGTATCCGCCGAGGACAACGAGAAAATCACCGCGCAGATCAAGCAGCTACAGAAGCAATATCCGGCGCGTGTAACCACCGAGTTTTACGGCGACAACGGCGAACCCAAAAACTTTACCAGCCGCGAATCGCTCTACCAACGCTACATCCCGCTCTTCAGCGCGGTCAAGGTCAGCGACCTCGTCAATAGCCTCAACGCAATCTCCGCCCAAATGCGCGAGGACCACGAAACCCTCAAAAAGCTGGCCGAGAAACCCGGCGAGGAAGGCATCCAGGCGCGGGCCGACATTCGCTGGCTCGCTGCGCTCAACGAGTATTTCATGAACTACCAGAGCGTGATCGACGTTTACGATACAGCCCGTCGCAACCAGGTGATGCTCAGTGCCCAAGCCGCGCAAGCGCAGGCCCAGATGGCCAGCCCCGAGAAAACCTGGGAACGCCTGCAAGCCGAGCTCTCGCCCGACATCGAGATCGAGCTCTATAAGACTGCACTCGAAACCGCCTACACCGAGGACGACGGCTCCTTCCAAGTCCCCGGTCACGGCAAGCTGATCGTCCGCGCGATGATGGATGGCTACTCGCTCTTTTTCATCGAAGACGGCCCTGGTGCCGACCACATCAAGTTCACCGGGCGGCAGGAGATCATCGTCGACCCGGTCAGCGCCGAAGCAGCTCAGTAGGCGATATCCACCAGCAAAATAGTTGGAATGTAGGGCTCGCGCTCGCGCGATGCCGCAACCTGCTGGCCAAGAGGCAATGGCTGCATCGCGCAAACGCGAGCCCTACATCGAGACGCCAATTAATAAGAACCGAGGATATTTCATCACTGCGCCGCAATGGCGTGCGGCAGTGATTGCGGGTCCGGCTCGCCACGCAGCTTGGCCAGTTGAGTCGGGCTCAGCCAGCGGATAATATCCTGCGGATTGCCCGTGGCCAAAGCGGCGTTGATCTTTGTCTGCTGACCGGCATTGAGCTCGATCTCAGTGAAGTGCAGACGCCTCAGCTGACGCTTCTGGTCAGATTCACGGGAGCGCCGGTAATCGGCCTCCACGAACACCGTCGCCTTGCGCTGCAGCATGGCGGGCAGTGTCTCCAGCGAGGCTTGATCCGGCGCATAGATGCGCTGATCGCAGCCCAGGCGCGAGGCCTTTTCCGACAGCTCCAGAAAGCTCACGACTTCCGGATCGAAGCGCAGCTTGACGACCTCGTGGCCATCCAGCCAACCCGCCTCAGTGTGCGTCACTCCGTCGATCGCGCCCAGCTTGGACTCGCCATCCCAAAAGCAAAACATGGCAAAGGTCGCGGTCTGCAAGCCCGGCTGCCCCTGCCAGGCAACAGTCCGCAAATAGTCTGGCACGGGGTGCCCATACTGTTCCAGCGCCTCGATCATGCGGGCAGCCACTGCGGCGTCGGTCCATACGTTGTCCTCACGCGGCAGGATGTCTTTGCCCTCGCTGTCGACAAAGCGGATGACCTGATAATTCCAGGCCGGCTCGTTGTATTTTTCGAGCACCTCGCGGTCGGCACCGCCCTGGTTATTAAAGATCGCCACCGGCACAAACGCCTCCTCAATCGCATCGACGATCAGCGGATTACTCAGCGTATTTTGCCCAAAAGCCTGGCAGCCAGCGCAGCCCGGGACCTCCTGAAAGAGCAGAAAGACGGGCTTGTCCTGCTTCTGGGCCTGCGCCAGGCCGGAGCCGTAGTCCCGCTCCCAACGCACGTTCCCGAGTTCACGGTATTGCCCCGGCTGCAGCGTGATCGCCAGCAACGGAGGCGCGGCCAGCAAGGCCAACAGTTTCACGATATTTTTCATGCAGTATGTGTCGCACGCGGCCGGCATTCCTTACACCGCGATTGCAACGCGCCAACCGACGCTTGACAACCGCACCGTCAAGGGCGTATTACCAACACCATCATGTTGCGCGCCTTCACCAACCTAGCGGCCGCCAAGCTTCTCCCCTGAGGGGGACTAGCAATTTTTTCATGGCCCGATGAGGCCACGGGGAGCGTTCCCCGTTTCAGCAAAAAACATTTTCCGGCGACTCGCCGTTTTTCCTTTCATTGCCTGCCTGGATTGTGCGCGGATTAGCGCTTGGCAGGCCCGTGAACAACCTTACTTGTATAACCTTTGTCATGAAAACCGCATCATTGCGTAAATACCGACCCTTCCACGAGAAGTTCGAAACCCGCTTGCCCAACCGCACGTGGCCAGACAACCATATCGAGCGCGCGCCCATCTGGGCCAGCGTTGACTTGCGTGACGGCAACCAGGCCCTCGCCATCCCGATGAGCGTCGAGGAAAAGCTGGAGTATTTCCAAATGCTCTGCCGCATCGGCTTTAAGCAAATCGAGATCGGCTTCCCCTCGGCGTCGGATACTGAGTTCCGCTTCTTCCGCCGACTGGTTGATGAGAATTTAATCCCGGCCGACGTCACCGTGCAGTGCCTGGTCCAGGCGCGCGAGCACCTGATCCGCCGTACCTTCGAGGCGTTGGAAGGCGTGCCCCGCGCCATCGTGCACCTCTACAACAGCACCTCACCTTTGCAACGCAAAGTAACCTTCAGCAACGCGAGCCAGGAGAAGATCAAGGCCATCGCCGTTGAGGGCGCGCAGTTGGTCCGCCAGTTGGCCAACGAGGTCACGGATAACGAAATCCTCTTCCAATACTCGCCGGAAAGTTTCTCCGACACCGAGCTGGATTACGCGTACGACATCTGCAAGGCCGTCACCGAAATCTGGGGGCCGACGCAGGAGTCGCCCATCATCCTGAACTTGCCCGCCACCGTCGAATGGGCCACGCCCAACGTCCACGCCGACATGATCGAGTGGTTCTGCAATCAACTGAAGGCCGACGGCTTGCGCGACAAGGTCCACGTGTCCCTGCACACCCACAACGACCGCGGCACCGGCACCGCCGCCACCGAGCTGGCCATGTTGGCTGGCGCGGACCGCGTCGAGGGCACCCTCTTCGGCAACGGCGAGCGCACGGGTAACCTGGACATCGTCACCGTCGCCTTAAACTTGAACAGCCACGGCATCGAGACCGGCCTGGACTTTTCCAACCTGGACGAGATCCGCATGGTCTACGAGCGCCTGACCCGCATGGACGTGCATGAGCGCCATCCCTACGCGGGCGAGCTGGTCTTCACCGCCTTCTCCGGCAGCCACCAGGACGCCATCAAGAAGGGCATGGACATCATTAAAAAGACCGAGAAGGACACCGGCAAATCCAAGGACGAAATCGAGTGGGCCGTGCCCTACCTGACCATCGACCCGCAGGACATCGGCCGCAACTATGAGGCTATCATCCGCATCAACAGCCAATCCGGCAAAGGCGGCGTGGCCTACATTTTGGACCGCGAACATGGCTTGGAATTACCCAAGTCGATGCACCCGGAGGTCGGTACCCTCGTTGGCAAGCAAGCCGACGAGCAGGGCCGCGAGCTGAACATCGACGAAATCCGCGACGCCTTTTTCAAGGAGTTCGTTAACCGCGAAGGCCCGCTGAAGTTGCGTGACCACGACGAGACCCACGTCGAAGCCGCCAACGACGACGGCGAACTCGTCCACCAGCGCGCCAAGCGTGGCAATGAATACGGGTGGACTTTCTCGCTGAACTTCGAAGGCAAAAAGATCGTCACCGAAGGCTTCGGCAACGGCCCGATCAACGCCCTGGCCCACGCCTTGGAAAAGGAAGGCTTGAAAGACTTCAAGGTAACGGACTACCGCAGCCACGCCTTAACGGATGGCTCCGCCTCCGACGCCGCCGCCTACGTGCAAATCGTCAGCGAGCAGGACGGCCAATCCGTCTGGGGCTGCGGCCTGGACCCCAGCATCGAGCAAGCCGGCCTCAAGGCCCTCGTCAGCGCGTATAATCGCTTAAGGGCGTAAAGCTGCGTTTCAATTAAATTCGAATTACAGCAAACGGTCAGACTGGAAGGTCTGGCCGTTTTTGTTGGTGTCGTGGCTCATATCAGGCCGCCAGAGGCTCGACAATCGTGCACGACTACGGTCGCCGATAGATTCGACTGACATCGCCGCCCGCACCGAGAGACCCCAGGCTGCCCCCCTTCGATGCTGCTCAGCAAACACAGTCGCAAGGCGCGCCAAACAAGACCGGATAAGTGCTAGGAATCGATGTTTAGAGGCACTGCAAAAGCACGGCGATGCTTAATAGGTTCACTCGGCAAGCACTTGGGGCATTTCGTCCTGTGGCTTAAGCTCGGGGGCATCTTTGTTTCCTACCCGCAGTTTTAACCCTAAATAATCCCTGGTCTCCCGGCGCGTATTTTTAGCGCAATGGGCGATCGCTTGTTCCCATGAAAAATAGACTCCTCACCGTGGCGTTGTCCCTGGCGGCGCTTACGCAATTGAACGCGGCTGACTACTACATGACGCCAACCGGTGCCAGCAGCCAAGACGGCTCAGACTGGGCCAACGCCCTCCCCAAGACCGAACTCGCCACCACCCTCAACACCACGATGGGCCCCGGTGACACTCTGTATCTCGGCTCCGGGGACTACGGCTCCTCCTCGTTCAGCCTGGCCAGTAACGGCTCTGCCGGCTCGCCCAAATCCATCATCGGCGTCGATACCGGCTCCGGCCTGCCCTACTTTAGCGGTGACCCCACTTGGACACGCACGAACCCGGACAACGGCAAATGGCAGATCATCACGGTTAAGGGCGACTACTGGGTCGTCGAAAATCTGGAGCTCAGCCACGTGCGCTACGGTATTAAAAACACCAACTCCGACACGGCCAACCACGTCACCTTCCGCAACATCAAGATCCACAACGTGCGCCATGGTGTTTACCTGAGCTACGTGGACAACGCGACCTTCGAGAACCTCACTGTGCAGGAATACACCAAGCACGCTTATCGCCTCGACCGTGGTTGCGACAACGTCACCTTCATTGATTGCCTGGCCGATATGACCGCTGGTGACACCAGTTGGTGGGACCATGCTGAGAGTTTCCCCTTCGGCTTCGTCGTGTATAACGGTGGCACGGCCAACTCCAACGTCGTCTTCGACGGCTGCGTGGCTATGGACAACCGCCGGAACAACCAGGGCATCAGCTATTGGAACGGCGACGGTTTCGTGGTCGAGGGCAACACCAGCGGCACCACGGAGTTTATTGGCTGCATCTCGCTGAACAACGAAGACGCCGGCTACGACATCAAGGCCGCCGCCACTTTTGTCGACTGCGTATCCGTGGCCAACTACCGCGGCTACCGCCTCTGGCACACCACTAAGACTTTGGAGAACTGCGTGGCCACGTTCCCCTATCGCCGCTCCACCGGCACCCCGGCGGGCGACGAAACCGGCTCGGGCGTGTGGACTCAAAACGGCAGCTCGACTTTGTCCAACTTCACCTTCCACGGTAACGCTGGCACCGCCGCCCACGAAGACGGCAGCGGCAGCCTGAGCTTTACCGACAGCATCCTGTCCTTCAGCGGCGCTTCCGGCAGCTTCACCTCCGGCTCGGTCACGCTCGGCGCGGGCACCGTCACCTACCGCCCCGGCAGCGGAACCGACCCCGACTTTGTCAACGCCAGCGACACCTGGAACGGCATTGGCAACGCAATGAACAGCCAGACCTACACCGACACCAAGGGCTACTACTCCGGCGCGGCCACCCCCCCGGCCACTGCTGGCGTGATCAGCGTCAATCTGTCCGACAGCGTCAACACGATCCTGTCCGCAACGGATGTGGTCGGCGTCCTCCCCGTTGCCAACTGGAACAACACCACCGTCAACAATGAGTCGCTGACCAACCTGACCGACGACACCGGTGCTGCCACCACGGCGGATGTCGACTTCACCAACACGGCGTTTTACTACAGTAATTCCACGCCCGCGCAGTCGGCCCCGCTCGACGACGATGCCAAGATGATGACCGGCACCCGCGCTATCAGCAATGGCAGCTCGACCGCCGCGGCCTTCTACGAAATCCCTTACGAGAAGTACGACGTCTATGTTTACTGGGGTGGCCACAGCTCGGGCCAACCGGTTCCGGCAGAGATGTCCATCGCGCTGCAGGCCCACGATGGCAGCAGCTGGGTAACCCAGGAAACCCGCTACATGCTCGACACCGACCGCCAGTGGGACGGCTCCTACAATGAGTCCACCGCCACCACCAGCGGCGTCGCCACCGATGGCAACGAATACGTGGTCTTCCGCAACGTCACGCTGGACAGCATTAAAATCCGCGGCACCTGCGACCGCCGCACCGGCTTTAACGCGATCCAAATCGTAGAGAACACCGAGGAAGTTCTCGTCGTGGGCGACACCATTGGCATGAACCTCGCCAACGCCGGCGCCGAGCTCGCCTCGACCGATGTGGCTGGCTACATCCCGATGCCCAACTGGAACAACACAACCGCGAACAACGAAACCCTGACCGATGTGGTCGACGACAGTGGCACTGCAACCAGCGTGGACATCTCGTTTAGCAACACGCCCTACTACTACACCAACGCCACGCCGACCTACAGCGCCCCCTACGAGGCGGACTCGCTGCTGATGCGTGGCACCCGGGCGATGAGCAACGCCTCCTCCACGGCCGCCACCGTGACCGACATCCCCTACGCCACCTACGACGTCTATGTTTACTGGGGTGGACGCAAAACGGGCGAAACCGTCCCCGCCGAAATGAAGGTCGAGTTCCAAACCGATGTTGGCGGAACCTGGACTACTCAGGAAACCCGCTACATGCTCGACACCGATCACGAGTGGGACGGCACCTATGAAGAATCGACGGCCACCACCACTGGCACCGCAGTCGACGGCGAAGAGTTTGTCGTCTTCCGCGACCAAACGGCCAGCTCCTTCAAGCTGCGTGGCACCTGCGGCCGCCGCACCGGTATCAACGCCTTCCAAATCGTCGAAAAGTAAACACCACTTGCGGCGCTTGGCTTAATGCCAAGAGCATTCTTTACCAGCCCTGGCGGAGTGATCTGCCAGGGCTGTTTTTTGCGCAAAGCATAGCCGGGCTATGCAATTCGCTTACTCGGATCTCAATTGGATAAAGCGAGCGTTGGGCGCGTCTTCCAATGCAACCGGATCGGTGATCACGACGGACTCCATGCCGTTGCCAAGATTCGTGATGGAAAGCGCGGCCGGAGACCACTGCTGGAGGTCATCGGAAACTGCGCCGCTCAGGGGCAGATCAGAGCGATTTTCCGGACGCGTGAACTGAATCTGCAAATGGCGTTTGTCTGCGCTGACGATCCATTGCGTCAACCAGTTCGGGCCATCAGAAACATCGGGTAAGCCTCCGGTGAGGTATTCAAATTGATTGGTCACTTGGTCGTTTTCAGGATCGTCATCCAGGCCGTTTTCACCAGGCGCAAACGGGAAGCCATTGATCCATGAGGAGAAGTCGGGCCGCGCAATTACCTCAAGCCGGCCGTGGCTATTTAGCTCGGTCGTGTCCCAAGCCAGGTGGTCGGGAAGCGCGGGTAGCGACACCCGGAATTCGGCATCGAGCGTGTCGGCCAGCAAGAGCTGAAAAACCTGGTCAAGCGCAGGGGTGAACGCATCCAATTCAATCGCGAGTATGCAGTCCGCCGCGCGCAGTTGCCCGCTCACGCTGAGCTGCGGATAATCGACGCCAGCAACGCCGTGCCCATCAATGACCATGCGCAGCGCGCCACCGGGTAAGATAAAACAGTCCCCCTCGACAGCGAGCACCTTGTCAGCACTCGGCGGCTCGTCGGCAGTGGCAAAGTTGGCCGTAGTGGTGCAGGCGTTGAAATGTGTGTTGCCGCTGTTCACGGCATTCCAGGCAACCAGCCGGATTTCCACGGGCTCAGTGGTCGCGGTGGCGAGCCAGCTGGCGGTCAAGGCATGTGTGGCGGTGTCGCCACTGTTGAGGCTCAGTGTGGCCAAGGCCGAGCTATGCCCATCCAGTGATGTCGTGATCGCGTAGTCGGTGGCGGCGTTCGCGCCATTGCGCCAAAGTTGAAAAGTCACGGAGCGCAGGGCCATCTCGATGCCGGGCATACTTTGCAATGCAAAGCTTAGGTAATCACCTTGTGCCATGGCCTGGCTGAGCGACGATGTTTCGAAGCCGTTCAGGTTAAATTCATCTCCGGCATTCGTTGCCGCGTTGGCCTCAGCGACACCGGCACCGTAGCTTAAGCCAGCCGCCAACTGGACGTATTCGCTTTGCGCGGATGCGGCTTGAATGGCCTGGTTTTGCACACCGGTGAAATCGAAAGTCAGCGCGGTGATTTCTCCCGTGTCGACTGCGGGTGGTGGGGTGCTGGTCGAGCCATCACTTACCTCGATGACGCCTTCGTTGTAAACCGTGCCGGTGATGTTGCCCACGCCACGCAGCTCACCGCCGGGGCGAATGTCCACCCAACGATTCGTGACAAGGTCCGCGCGATCCAGTAGGACGCGGCCACGGGCACCGATACGCAGCTCATTACGTGCATCGAGCATCGCGCTAGGTGCCAGTTGCAACGTCTGCGTATGCGTCACACCATCGACTTCCAAACCGAGCACAGCTACGCCACTTTGCAGCAGCGCACTCGCGTCTGTGGCGTCATTGTTAACGAGCGAAGCCGACCAGTTTTCGGCAGGCACGCCAATGGGATTCCAGTTCGCGGCGGTATGAAAATAATCGCCATCTATGCCGACCCATTGGCGATACTCCACCGTGTAGGCATTGCCTTGTTCCACTTGCTCGGCGAGCGCAATGGCAGTCAACTCATCGATCAACGAAACGTTGTCGATGGGGGTTGTTTCACCGGGATCGACGCTGAGGTCGTAAAGCCAGCGCGTGCCATCAGCGAATTTAATCAGCTTGTCATCGCCGCGGCGGATGGCCCAACGCGGGTCCTTGGAATCGCTATCGGGCCCATCGCCTTCGTGGTGTTCGAAGATGGCATAGGGCTTGGGCTTTTGCTCGCCGGAACCGGTTAGCAGCGGCACGAGCGATATGCCATCATGGCCCGGAGGCATCGTCGTTTCGGCCAGCTCAGCGAGCGTCGGCGCGATGTCCGTTAAGTCCACAAGACGCGGCGACACACCCGGCTCAATGACGCCTGGCCAACAGGCGATCAGCGGCACGCGGACGCCGCCATCCCAGAGGTCTCGCTTGCCCCCGCGGTAGATGCCATTGCCATCGAAGAAGTTGATCGGCGTGTTGTCTTCCGGCGTCGGACCGTTGTCGGACGAAAAGATGATGAGCGTGTTTTCAGCAATGCCGTCGTCGGTGGCCGGATTGCCATCAGGGTCTTTTAGCGCGTCGATCAGCTCTCCAATCGAGGCGTCCATCCGGGTGACCATGGCGGCAAATTTCTTTGCTTTGTCCGTCCAGCCATCCGCTCCGGGCACGTCGGCATACGCATCAAAATAGCCGGGCAAACTGGCGATGTCATCCAAATCGAAATGTGGAATCGTAAAGGGCACATAAAGCAGAAATGGCTCTTCATCCCCCGCATGGTTGCGAATGAAGTTCACCGCTTCAGCCGAAATATCATCGTGCGAATAGACGCCAGAGTACGGCTCTGGCGCGATGCCATATGCCGCGAGTTCATCCGTGCGCCAGAGTTGCGGCGGGGTGTAGTCGTGCGCGGCCCTGTGGCTCAGGTAGCCGTAAAACTCATCCACGCCCTTGGCGGAGGGCACGCTCTCGGGGGCCGATAAGTGGTCATCGCGGTCCGCCCCGAATCCCCATTTGCCGAAGGCTCCCGTGGTATAGCCCGCCGCTTGCAGGCGCTGGGTGAAAAACACATCCTCGGCGCGAAAGCCCGCAAGGTCGCCATTGCGATCGACGAATGTATGGCCGTTGTGAAAGCCGGAAAGCAGCGCCGCGCGGGTGGGACCGCAAACCGATGCCGGGCAATACGCGCTCTCAAACCGCAGGCTTTGCTCAGCCAAAGCATCGAGGCGGGGCGTCAAGGTTTTCGTCTGCCCCTGGAAGCCGACATCGGCCCAGCCGAGGTCATCAGCCAGGATGACCACGATGTTTGGACGCGCGTCCGCTGCCTGCAACAGGGGACAGGAAAGTAAAAGCGCCAGCCCAAGGGACCAGCGCCAGATAACATTGCTCATGGGAGGAATTACTTGCGGCGGCGCAATACGAAGACCGCCAAGCCGATGGCACCTACGAGCGCATAAGTCTGCGGCTCTGGAACGGTGGTGTAAATATTGTCCAAAGCGACTTCACTTAATGCTTCGTCGTAAACCCGCACGCCGTCGATCTGGCCCTTGAAGGCATCTGCGCCACCGCCCACGGTGTTCTGAGTCGCGCCAATGGCCATGTTGGCGATGTTGCCAGGGGTCGCCGACGTTCCGGTATTGATAAAGCGCGTGGGCGTGCCGGAAGAATCGTGAGCGAGGAATTCGCCATCGAGGTATAGATCGACATCGCCCACGGTGTCACCGGCGTTGATCACGACGGCGAGCATGTGCCAGTTGCCATCGTCCAGATTCGTTTGGCTTAGCGCAATAAAGCCAGCGCTGACCTCGAAACGTAAACCACCCGCATTCTCATCGATCAACAATCTCAGGCTGTCGCCGCTGCCACTGCCGCCATCGGGTGAGTAGCTGAGGATGCCATAGCGGTCGCCGTTGTTCCAGGCCCCTACGGTGTCGCTCTTCACCCAGGCAACCAGTGTTTTGCTACCGCTGCCGGTAATGCCCATCGAGGTGCCGCTGACATTGGTGTTGATAAACGAGCCATTCGCGCCCGTGCTGTGGTAGGAAAAATTAGAGCCGGTTACGCCACCAGCGACGATGGAGCTACCCGTAGGGAAAGTTTCGCTGGTCGTGAAGGGGGAGATCGACATGTCGGTGCTTGTTGCAGCGAGGCCGTCTTCGAAGTCCCAGTAAGCGGTCAGGGTCGCGTGGGAGACAGTAGCGGCCAGGCTGAAAGTGCTGGCTAAGGCAGCGTAGGCAAAGGAGTTCATAACAGATATCTTGTGGGTTGAGGGTATTTCGGGGTTAGGGTGCCACAATACTAGCAAATTACGTGGCGCAAAATATTGACGCTCTGGGACATTTTTTTGAAGATTTGTGCCAAGCGCATGGCAAAGCATTCTTATCAGGTCGCTCTGGGATTCGATCCGCAGGGTAAGAGCTACCTTACGCAGGTGGCGTCAGGCATTTTTCAGGAAAGTCGTGTGCAGCCTGATCTGGACTACGTGGTCATGTACCCGTGGTTTCACCTCCCGCGTGGATTGACTCGTGAGCAGATGCTAGCGCAGACGGATGGCTCAATCACCGGTGTGCGGCAAGAATCGATCGACCTCATTCGCCAGAATAAGATGCCCACCATCACCGTGGGTCCGGAGGCTCTGGTCCTGGAAGATTTTCCGTGGATTGGGCCTGATTATGTTGGCATTGCCCGGCTGGCTTGTGAGTTTTTTGCCGCTCGCGGCTATCGCCGGATTGAGTATTTCCACTGCGGCGATTACTTTACGCCCCACAGCTTGGTTCTCCGCGATGCCTCGATGGAAGCGGCATCAAGCCTGCGGATGGAATGCCACGTCTTTCAATTGGACGTCTGGCAGCCCGGCGGCAAAGGTGTCCGCCTCGACGAGCAACTGACGGCCCTAGCGGAATATTTAAAAAGCGTGCCGCTGCCCTGCGCGGTGTTTGCCCCCGATGACCACCACTCCTGGCGGGTGTGCCAGGCGTGTAAAATAGCCGGACTGGAAATCCCCCGGGACGTCAGCATCCTCGGCGTGCGAAGTGACGACTACATTTGCGAATTTTCGAAACCCGCGCTGTCCCACATCCACATCGATTACCAGGAAATCGGGCGGCTGGCGGCCCGCCAGATCGCAGAGTTTGTTCGCGGAAAGGCCCCACCCTTGCGAATGCTAACGCGAGGCTTCCAAATCCATGAGCGGGCTTCGAGCTCCATGACTGCGCACCGGAATCCCGTGGTGGAAGCGGCGGTTCACTACATGCAGGCCAACCTCCACGAGTCGGTTTCGGTGGACATGATTGCCGCATCGGCCCGGGTATCCCGGCGCACCTTGATCCGCCGTTTCAATGAGATTCTGGACAAGCCGCCTACGGAGGTCTTGCGTGAGTTGCGCCTGGACCACGCAAAGAAGTTATTGAGCAACAGTGATCTACCCTTCAGTGAAGTGGCGTTACGCTGCGGCCTGAGCGACCAACCTCAGCTCAACCGCATGATCCGTGAAGCAACCGGGAAAACACCGGCGCAGTTTCGCCGGGAGTATTCATTCTAGAAGTATCTCGCATTCAGACGTAAGGATGCCGATCAAGCGCGGTCGCGCGGTTGTCTAAGTTAAGCGCGCCAAGCGCCCTGTTGAATAGATTAAACCAAGGAAATGTTCAATCTTCGGCCTTTCATGCTATGTTATTTAATAAACCTCATAACAAGCGGCAATGTCCCTTGTAATCTTCACTCAAAGACCCACATAGCATGACTACCCTCATAAACTTCCGCAGCTTGGCATTCGCCTCGGCACTTCTCACTGGTTCGGCGGCTCTTTCTCAAGCCGTGATCATTACCACAATCGACGACGGCTACGTCCGCGACGGTCAACCCGACACGGTGCAGGGCGGCGGCATCAGCGAAGACCTTCGTGTGCGCTCCGACAATGCCACCAACAATGACAATGTTCGCAAGGCCTACCTGAAGTTTGACCTCACCGGCCTCAATGCCGACCTGAACGCTGAAGCAACCTTCACCGCCACGATCAGCTTCCGCGCGGCCAACCAAAACGGTAACCGAACCTTCTATTTCTACGGCCTGAACTCCGGTTTCACGCCCACTGGCAGCGAACTCGGCACCGACTGGGATCAAACCGCTCTCACCTGGAACAACGCGCCGGGCAACGACCGCACGACCAACGTTGACACCGGTTTCGATGCCAGCACCACCACGCTTATCGAGGCCTTCGATAACCAATACAATTCCAATGTCGGCAAAGTTTACACCGTGACCATTGCCAGCCTGGGCGACTTCGTTCAAGCCGACAACACCGTGACGCTGATGATCTCTTGGAGCGATACCACTGAGTATGGTTTCGGCTCACGCGAGAATCCAACCACCGCCTACCAACCGACGCTCGAGTTCGCTACGGTTCCCGAGCCATCGGACTTCGCACTGATCGCGGCCGCCATGGGTGGTGCCGTCATCCTGTTGCGCCGCCGCCGCGCCTAATTGGCTGAACCATTCAAACTTTTCCAGACGGCTGATCCATAACGCGGGTCAGTCGTTTTTTTGTGTCGATGCTGCTCCTGAGGAAATAGCGGCAAAGAGGTCTTATATGAGCAACGATCCGGCATTGATTTAGGCTGCCCGCAAGGTCATGCTTTGACCCATGTCCGACAATAGCCGGCATCGGCACGACGATACCACTCCCCTCGCCTTATGCCTGACGGTTTTGGCGATCGGCGTGCTCTGGCTCGGCGTCACCGTCGGCTGTCTGGCGTTAACCGTGCTGAAAGAAACGCCCGCCTTCTGGACTAACGACGGCGGCTATCCCATTGCACTACGCGAGGCCGTGCTGGCGTATTATTACCCGGTATTGAGCGCAGTCCTTACCCTGCAATTGGGGGCAACTCTCGGGTGCGTCTTTGCATTATTTTACGCCCGAAGTGGCGCGGCCTTGATCGGCTTGTTTGCGCTCGCACCGGCGTGGCTGATTTCATTTATCGCCGTGGGCGTGCTGATCGCCAACAACCTCTGGAACGTGCTCAACGACCAGCCCTTACACTGGCATCCAGAGTAGCGTGGCTATTGCTCTTCTGTGCTCCAAGGCTTGTCGTTGCGCTGATACTTGCCAGCGTCGAAGCCCTTGAAATACAAGTTCACCCACGGGTGCATGACGCAGGAGTCGTCATCATCGGGTGCCAGGCTGCTTTGCGCGGCATAGGTAGTCTGGTCGGATTCATCGACCAACACGTAATACCAGGGCTGCTCGCGGTCGGGTTGAGTCTGGTTCTTTTGATACCATACCTCCGAGGCCTGGCAGGAGTCGTCGCGATGCACGACCACACCACGATAGCCGTAGCGACGGTGTTTCACCAAATCGCCCGCCTCAAATAACGGCTCGGACCCGCCGCCTTCCTCAAATGCCTCCCGCGGCGCAATCATTGGAAATTCAAAATGATAAATTTAAAATGCAAAAAGCCAATCAACTGGAACTTACCGGAAGGGAATCGAGATGACTTTTTTGAATTTTGCATTTTAAATTTTGAATTTTGAATTCCCCTAGCCGCCAACAGCCTTCCAGAGGGCCTTGATGCGATTGCCCCAGTTGGCTTTTTCCGTTTCGCTGGGAGCCGGTGCCTTGAGCGATGCCTCGTCCCACCACTGAGGTGCCTCGGTCTTGAGGCCGGTCACACTGCGGAAGGTAAAGAGGAGCACCGGCACGACTTCGCGCGGATCGATCGCAAAGCTCTTGCTGAAAATCAGGTCCATTTGGTGGACGTAGTTCTCGCTGTGGCGCATGCTGGCCGGCACCGAAGTGATGGACTGCAACGCGGGCAGCTGCATCTTAAACGACGAGACCTTGAGCTTGTCGATGGTTGTCTCGGCGAGCTTCTCTAGCTCTTCGGTCGGCGTATCGACGATGAAGGTCAGGCAAAGGTAGTTAACCCGAGCGCTTTGGGAGCCGGCCTGCGGGCGAGCTACCTTGCAAAGCCCCTCCAGGGTCCGTTTACCTCCGGGCGCAGGCTGGTAGAAATTAAAGAAAGCCAAAAACTCTTCCTGAGAGAAGAAGTCCTGCAGTTCATCTTGTGCGTCCGAGTTGGGTAAGGGTAAATCGCTCACGGTGATATCAGTTTAAGGATGGTATTTATCACCTAACCTAAAGCCCGCGCCGCCATTGACTAGCAAAAAAAGTTTTAGTTGGGAGTCTCGAGTTACGAGTTGGGAGTTTTTAAAGAACTGAAATCAGACCGGCGGGAACTCGAAACTCACAACTCCCAACTAAACCACAAAAAAAACGGCGCTCCCGAAAAACGGAAGCGCCGTGTAAATTTTTGCGGATCGTATCGACCGACTTAGCCGACTTGCGGCGTGAAGGTGGATTCGCTGCCTTCGTCGTCGCTGAGCGAGTAGTCGCGCTCGACCATCGGGTTGTTCTCCACCGGTGCGCCAAGGGCGTTGACGGTCAGGCGGCGATACTTCGGCAGGCCGGTGCCGGCAGGGATGAGGTGACCCATGATCACGTTTTCCTTGAAGCCGGTCAGGCGGTCCTTCTTGCCGAGGGTCGAAGCGTCGGTCAGCACGCGGGTGGTTTCCTGGAAGGAAGCCGCGGAGATGAACGACTCGGTCTCGAGCGATGCCTTGGTGATACCCAACAGGATCGGCTCACCTTCGGCCGGCTTACCACCAGCTTCTGCGATGCGCTCGTTCTCGTTGAGGAAGTCACTCTTGTCGATCTGCTCACCCCAGAAGTAGTCGCTGTCACCTGGATCGGTGATGCGCACCTTGCGGAGCATACGGGCGATGATGAGCTCGATGTGCTTGTCGTTAATCGGCACACCCTGCATACGATAGACCTTTTGAATTTCGGACAGGAGGTATTCCTGAACGGTATTCGGCCCAAGGATGTCGAGGATTTCGTGCGGATCGGCAGAACCTTCGGTCAGGTGCTGGCCCTTGTGAACCACGTCGCCGGCATGCACGATGATGTGCTTGCCGTGCGGGATCAGGTGCTCTTCCTGCTCGCCGGTTTCCTCGTTGGTCACGATGAGCTTCTTCTTCGAGCGGACTGCGCCGCCGAACGAAACCACACCGTCGATCTTCGCCATTTCGGTGGCGTCCTTCGGGCGACGGGCTTCGAAGAGCTCAGCAACACGCGGCAGACCACCGGTAATGTCCTGCGTCTTGGACGCCGAACGCGGAGTCTTGGCCAGCAGGGCACCCGGGGCGATGGTGTCGCCATCGGAGACAGAAACCTGTGCGCCCACCGGAATTGCGTAGGTCGCAAGGACCTTGCCGGCGTCGTCACGGATTTCGACCTGCGGGTTGAGGTCTTCCTTGTGCTCGATAACCACGGTGGCGATACGGCCGGTGGAGGAGTCGAGTTCGCGCTTAATGGTAACGCCCGGGATCATGTCCTTAAAGGCGATGTTACCCGGCTTTTCCGACAGAATCGGAATGTTATGCGGGTCCCACATGGCCAGGACGCTACCCTTCTGGATCTGGCCGCCATCAGCGACGGTCAGCACCGAACCGGTAACGATCTGGTAGTCTTCCATGACGCGGTCGTCTTCGTCCAGAATCTGGACCGAACCGGTCTTGTTAAGCACGATGTTCGCGCCGTCAACAGTCTGCACCATGCGCAGGCCGGTGTAGCGAACGAAACCGTCGTTGCGGACCTTGATCTCCGGATTCTTCATGGAACCGGTCGCGATACCACCGATGTGGAAGGTACGCATGGTCAGCTGCGTGCCAGGCTCACCAATGGACTGCGCCGCGATGATACCGACTGCGGAACCGGGCTTGACCATGTCGCCCGTTGCCGGGTCGAGGCCGTAAGAGAGCGCCGGGATGCCGTTTTTGCGCATGTGAGTGAGCGGCGACATGACCTTGATGCGTTCGATGCCCACATCGACGATCTTCTTCGCCGCGGCTTCGGAAACGATCTCGCCGTTCTTGACGATGATTTCGTCCGGCTCGAGCGGGTTGCGAACGTCTTCACTCGGGCAGCGGCCTACGATACGGTCTTCCAGCGGCACGATCTCGTCGTCACCTTCGTAGATGGCGTGCTTCCAGATACCGTCGCGGTTGCCGTCGTCATCTTCCGTGATAACGCAGTCCATGGCGACGTCGCACAGCTTACGGGTAAGGTAACCTGCGTCCGCGGTCTTAAGCGCGGTGTCGGCGAGGCCCTTACGAGCGCCGTGGGTCGAAAGGAAGTATTCCAGAACGGACAGACCTTCGCGGAAGGAGGACAGAATCGGGCGTTCGATAATGTCACCGGACGGCTTGGCCATCAGGCCACGGGTTCCGCACAGCTGGCGAACCTGCTGCTTGTTACCACGAGCACCGGAGTCCATCATCAGGTAAACCGGGTTAATTTCCGGGCGGCCCTGGTTCTCGTTCAGGTCGCGGAACACGGAGTTCGCGATCTGGTCGGTGGCACCGGTCCAAATATCGATGATCTTGTTGTAGCGCTCTCCCGTGGTAATGATACCCTTCGAGTACTGGCCTTCAACTTCTTCGATCTTCTTACGAGCTTCGGCGATGATGTCCTTCTTGTCATTCGGGATGATCATGTCGGCAATACCGACGGAGATGCCGGCGCGGGTTGCCATCTTAAAGCCGATGGTCTTGAGCGCGTCGAGCACGGGCACGACGTCGCGCTTACCCGCGGTCTTGTAAGAGTTCATGATCAGGTCACCCAGCTTCTTCTTGGTGACGGCGAAGTTCACGAAACCGATCTTCTCCGGCCAGATTTCCGCAAAGAGAATGCGGCCAACCGTGGTGCGGATGATCTTCTTTTCGTGGTTACCGTAAATGGTGCCGGGCTTGCCGTAGTCCGGGTTCACGAAGTCAACCCAGGTGTGCAGATTGAAGTCTGCGCGGGTGGACTCGGCCAGGATCACTTCGTCGCGGGTGGCGATCAGCGGCACGCGCTGGCCCTTGGCGGGCTTGGTCTTCGGGTCGGCCGTGGTGTAGTAAGAGCCAAGAACGACGTCCTGCGACGGCGTCAAAATCGGCTTACCAGAGGACGGCGAGAAGATGTTGTGCGTGGCCAGCATGAGGAGCTTGGCTTCCATGACGGCTTCCACCGACAGCGGCACGTGAACGGCCATTTGGTCACCGTCGAAGTCCGCGTTGTAAGCGGTGCAGACGAGCGGGTGCAGGCGGATCGCGTTACCTTCAATCAGCTTCGGCTCGAAGGCCTGGATCGAAAGACGGTGCAGGGTCGGCGCGCGGTTAAGCATCACCGGGTGTCCCTTGGTCACTTCTTCCAGAATGTCCCAGACTTCCGGCGACTTCTTTTCGATCATCTTGCGCGCACCACGAACGGTGTGGACAAAGCCCAGCTCCTTCAGACGGCGGATGATGAACGGTTCGAAGAGCACGAGGGCCATCTTCTTGGGAAGACCGCACTCGTTGAGCTTCAGTTCCGGACCGATGACGATAACGGAACGACCGGAGTAGTCCACGCGCTTACCGAGCAAGTTCTGACGGAAGCGGCCCTGCTTGCCCTTGAGCATGTCGCTGAGGGACTTGAGGGGGCGGTTGCCAGCACCGGTGACGGCGCGGCCGTGACGACCGTTGTCGAAGAGCGCGTCAACAGCTTCCTGCAACATGCGCTTTTCGTTGTGGATAATTACGTCCGGAGTCTTCAGTTGCAACAGGTTCTTCAGACGGTTGTTGCGGTTGATGACGCGGCGGTAAAGGTCGTTCAAGTCGGAGGTCGCAAAGCGGCCACCTTCAAGCGGAACGAGCGGGCGAAGGTCCGGCGGAATGACGGGCAGAACGTCGAGCACCATCCACTCGGGGCGGGTGCCGCTGTCGATGAAGCCCTGGATCACCTTGAGGCGCTTTGCCAGCTTCTTCTTGATCTGCTTCGAGCGGGTGCTGTGCATTTGCTCGTGCAGGGTGCCGATCTCGATTTCCAGCTCGAGCTGGGCCAGGCTGTCGCGGAGTGCTTCCGCGCCCATCTTGGCCACAAATGCGTCTTCGCCGTATTCGTCCTGAGCCTGGATGTATTCCTGCTCGGTCAGGAGCTGCTTGGGCTCCATCGGAGTCTTGCCCGGATCGACCACCATGTAGTTCTCATAGTAGATGACCCGTTCGAGGCTGCGAGCGGTCATGTCGAGGAGCAGACCGAGGCGGCTGGGCATCGACTTGAGGAACCAGATGTGGCTCACCGGAACGGCGAGCTCAATGTGGCCCATGCGCTCACGACGGACGCGGGCAACGGTCACTTCGACGCCGCAGCGGTCGCAGATGACGCCCTTGTACTTGATGCGCTTGTATTTGCCACAGGCGCACTCGTAGTCGCGGACCGGCCCAAAAATACGCTGGCAGAACAGGCCGCCCGGCTCGGGCTTAAACGTGCGGTAATTGATGGTTTCAGGGTTTTTTACTTCCCCACGTGACCAAGAGCGGATCGTGTCCGCGCTGGCTACGGTAATGCTGACCGAGTCAAACGACTGGTCTTGGTCGAATCCAAGTGCTTCGCGTGCTTCTTGCGTACTCATTGTTTTCCTTCGGAAGAATTATAAATTCAAAATTAAAAATTAAAAAAAGCTACTTTGATGAAACCGTCAGACAAGGTCTCGGTGGTTTTATCATTTTGCATTTATCATTTTGAATTTCCCCTAGCCTGCTTGTGTTTTAAATTCCAGAGAGTCGTCGCTGCCCAGGCGGACATCGAGACAGAGGCTCTGCATTTCCTTAACGAGCACGTTAAACGACTGAGGCGTTCCGGCGTGCAGCGTGTTGTCGCCCTTGACGAGCTGCTCGTAAATCTTGGTGCGGCCGGCGACGTCGTCGGACTTGACCGTGAGAAGCTCCTGCAGCGTGTAAGCTGCGCCGTAAGCTTCGAGCGCCCAAACTTCCATTTCCCCGAAACGCTGACCACCGTATTGGGCCTTACCACCGAGCGGCTGCTGGGTAATGAGACTGTAGGGGCCAACCGCGCGGGCGTGGATCTTGTCCGCGACGAGGTGGTTAAGCTTAAGCATGTGCGTGTAGCCGACCACGACCTCTTGGTCGAAGGCGTCACCGGTGCGACCGTCGAAGAGCTTGCTCTTACCGGACTCCGGCAGGCCTGCCTTCACGAGGAACTCGCGAACGGTCTTCGGCTCGTCGGTTTCCGGGTTGAAGCCCGGGCGAACGGCTTCGCCGATACCGTCAAAGACTGGCGTGGCAACCTTCAGGCCAAGGACCTTACAAGCCCAGCCAAGGTGACACTCAAGAATCTGACCAACGTTCATTCGGCTAGGAACGCCCAGCGGATTGAGGATAATCTGGATCGGCTCGCCATTGGGCAGGAACGGCATGTCTTCCTCGGGAACAACCTTGGCGATAACGCCCTTGTTACCGTGGCGACCCGCCATCTTGTCACCGACCTGAATCTTGCGCTTCACGGCGATGTAGACCTTGACGTTCTTGATCGCGCCGGACTCGTCGAGGGCACCGGACTCGATACCTTCGATCTTGCGGCCCTTCTCGTCCTCCATTTCGTCGAACTTGCGCTGGTAGTTCTCGACGATCTCCATGATCTTGATGCGAACCGGGCTCGGGTCGATCGAGATGCTCTTGGAAACCTGAGCGAGCTTGCGCAGAAGGGTCTTCGTGATCTTGCGGTTGGCCGGGATGATAACTTCGCCGGTGTCGCCGTTGGTCACGTCGAGCGGAATCTTTTCACCGAGCAGGATGTTCGACAGCGCTTCAGTGAGGTCTTCACGGAGCTTGTCGGTCTGCGAGCGGTATTCCTCGGTGATCTTCTTGGTCTGGCGGCGGCGGTCGGAAGGCGAAAGCTTTTCGCGTTCGCGGTCGGCGCGGCTGGAGACCTTGACGTCCATCACGATGCCATTGCAGCCCGAAGGAACGATCAGCGAAGTGTCCTTAACGTCGGCAGCCTTTTCACCAAAGATCGCGCGGAGGAGCTTTTCTTCCGGAGCGAGTTCGGTTTCGGACTTCGGCGTGATCTTACCGACGAGGATGTCCCCCGGCTTGACCTCGGCACCGACGCGGATAACACCGTCGCGGTTGAGGTTCTTCAGGGCTTCATCACCGACGTTCGGGATGTCACGGGTAATTTCTTCCGGGCCGAGCTTGGTGTCACGGGCGGTCACTTCGAACTCTTCAATGTGGATCGAGGTAAAGACGTCGTCCTTGATGAGCTTTTCGGAGATGATGATCGCGTCTTCGAAGTTGTAACCGTTCCATGGCATGTAAGCCACGAGCACGTTGCGGCCAACGGCGATTTCGCCGTCTTCCGTCGAGGCACCGTCTGCGATGACGTCGCCCAGCTTGACCGGCTGGCCCTTGGCCACAATCGGCTTTTGGGTGAAGCAGGTGGCGGCGTTGGAGCGGAGGAACTTGCGCAGCTCATAGACGTAGATGCCCTTCTTGGCGTCGGTCTTGAGGGAACGGGAGTTCGGCAGCTCGCCGTCTTCGGTGACGATGATACGGTTGGCGTCAACGGAGGCTACGATGCCGTCAGCCAGGGCGACAGCCACGGTGCCGGAGTCAATCGCCACGCGCTTTTCCACACCGGTGCCGACGAATGCGGCTTCCGTGCGCAGCAGCGGCACACCTTGACGTTGCATGTTGGACCCCATGAGCGCGCGGTTCGCGTCGTCATGCTCCAGGAACGGAATCATGCCCGCAGCGACCGAAACCAGCTGCTTCGGCGACACGTCCATGTAGTCCACTTCCATCGGGTCGGCTTCGTAAACTTCGTCCAGCTTGCGGACGGTCACGCGGCCCTTGAACTCGCCGGTGTCTTCGTCGACGATCGAGTTGGCCTGCGCAATAACGCTGCCCTCTTCTTCGTCGGCGGTGACGTAAACGACTTCGTCGGAAACCTTGCCTTCCTTCACCACGCGGTAAGGCGTCTCGATGAAGCCAAACTCGTTGATGCGGGCGTAGGTGGAGAGCGAGTTGATCAGACCGATGTTCGGACCTTCCGGCGTCTCAATCGGGCAGATGCGGCCGTAGTGCGAATTGTGAACGTCGCGGACTTCGAAGCCGGCGCGCTCACGATTCAAACCACCGGGCCCGAGTGCGGACAGACGGCGCTTATGGGTCAGCTCGGCCAGCGGGTTGATCTGGTCCATGAACTGGCTCAGCTGGCTACGCGCGAAGAAGTCGCGGATCACCGTGCTGAGGGCCTTCGGGTTGATCAGCTTTTGCGGCGTGATCGTGTCAACGCTCTGATCGTAAAGGGTCATGCGCTCCTTGACGAGGCGCTCCGTGCGGGCCAGACCGATGCGGCACTGGTTGGCGAGCAGCTCGCCCACGGTGCGGACGCGGCGGGAGCCAAGGTGGTCGATGTCGTCGATAGTGCCCTCGCCCTGCTTCAGTTTGCAGAGGTAGCGGGTGGCTTCAACGATGTCTTCGACGGTGACGGTGCGGACTTCCAGATCGGTCTGCAGGTGCAGCTTCTGGTTGATCTTGTAGCGACCAACGCGGCCGAGGTCGTAGCGCTTCGGGTCCTGGAAGAGACGCTTGAGCAGTGCCTTGGCATTGGCCACTGTGGGCGGCTCACCGGGGCGGAGGCGCTTGTAAATGTCACGCAGCGCTTCTTCGTCGTTGCGGGTCGGGTCCTTCTTGAGGGAGCGGATGATCGCGCCGTCGTCGACGGTGGTGTCGATGACCTTCACCGACTCGAGGCCGGCAGTTTCGAAGGAGCGGATAATCGTTTTGGTCAGCGGCTCGAAGGAACGCGCCAGAACCACACCGCGCTCGGCGTCGACGATGTCTTCGACCAGAACGAGGTTGGAAACGTTCTCCATGCCCATGGCCTTGGAGATCTTCAGATCCGTCATCTCGTAGAAGAGATTCAGGATGTCAAAGTCGGTGCTGTAGCCGAGGGCGCGCAGGAGCGTCGTGATGAGGAACTTGCGGCGGCGGCGACGGCGGTCGAGGTAAACGTAGAGCAGGTCGTTTTGGTCGAACTGCGTTTCGATCCAGGTGCCGCGGTCCGGGATGATACGGAAGGCGTGCAGCGTCTTGCCGCTGGTGTGCGTGCTGTCCTCAAAGCAAATGCCCGGCGAGCGGTGCAGCTGGGAAACGACGACGCGCTCGGCACCGTTGATGATGAACGAACCGCGCTCGGTGCACATGGGCAGCTCACCCATGTAGATCTCCTCGTCCTTGACCATGCCTTCGTTTTCACGGAGGCGCAGCTTCACGTAGAGGGAGACTGAGTAAGTAACGCCCTCGCGGATGCACTCCATCTCGGACATTTTCGAGAGGGTCGCATTGTAGGAAACGTATTCGAGGGTGGATTCCTCGTCGTAGCTTTCAATGGGGAAGACTTCGCGGAACACTGCTTCCAAACCGATCGGCTTGCGCTGCGACGGGGCAACGTCCAGCTGGAGAAACTCCCGGTAGGAGTTGATCTGGTTCTCGATAAGATTGGGTGGAGCGATGACCTCCTTCAGCTTCCCGAAATTGATACGTTCTGCCATGGTGCTTCTGATGGGACTGGTGTTGTTCGGTTAACCTTGATGGTTGCGGTTGAAACGACCGCCGACAGAGCGCTGGAGTGCTTTTCCAACGCTCTGTCGGCGAGCGTCACTAACGTGAGCTAGAAAACGCCGACAGCGGACCCGCCTTTTGGCGAGCCCGCTTGCCTGCGGAAATAAAGGATGCGTGAAACAAATTTCTGCTTCCTGAAAAACGTAATTGAGTTACTTGACTTCGACTTCGGCGCCAGCGTCCTTGAGCTTCTTTTCGAGCTCAGCAGCTTCTTCCTTGGATACGCCTTCCTTAACGGCCTTCGGCGCGCCTTCAACCATTTCCTTGGCTTCCTTGAGGCCAAGACCGGTGATTTCGCGAACAGCCTTAATGGCGGCGATCTTGTTGGAGCCAGCGGCCTTCAGAATGACGTCGAACTCGTCCTTTTCCTCTGCGGCTTCAGCTGGAGCAGCAGCGCCACCGCCAGCGGCGACAGCAACCGGAGCAGCGGCGCTTACGCCCCACTTCTCTTCGAGGTCCTTAACGAGACCGGCAACTTCGAGAACGGACTGATTGCTCAGCCATTCGATAACTTGATCTTTGGTGATGTCTGACATGATGTTTCCTTGAATGACAGGTCGCCGAACGGCGGTTTAAGAGACGTATCCCCCTGAGCGGTTCTTTGGATGTTTGTTTTGGTTTCTTACCGGGAGGTAAAAAGTGATATTGGTTACGCCGCGCCGCCGTCTTTGTCGACCTTGGCTTGGAGCACGTTGAGCAGGCCTTGCGGGCCAGCGATAAGGACGCGAACAGTCTGCGAAGCAGGCGTGTTGAGCAGGCTGAGGAACTTCGCGCGAAGCTCGTCGAGGCTCGGGAGCTTCGAGAGTTCTTCGACTTGGTCCTTGGTCAGGCTTTGCTCACCGAGGAGGCCCTTCTTGACTTCGACCTTTTCCTTGTCCTTGAAGAACTTCATCAGGACCTTGGCCACTTCGGACGGATTCGGGCCACCTACGACAATCGCGGTCGGGCCTTCGAGGACGTCGTCCACAGCCGGCATTTCACGCTCTTTGATCGCGGTGTTCAGAATGCTGTTCTTGACCACGTGGAACTCGGCGTTTTGCGCAGCGAGCTGGCCACGGAGCTCAGCGGTTTCCGCCACGGTGAGGCGGTTGAAGTCGGTCAGGAAGACGTATTCGCTCTTGGCGAGGTAGTCGGAAACTTCCTTAACTAGGTATTGCTTTTCTGGTCTCATGTTCGGCGCCTCCTTAGTTATTTTGAGCTGCCTTGACGTCGATTTTGACGCCCGGGCTCATGGTTGAGCTGATGGTGAGGCTCTTCAAGAACACACCGCCCTTGAAGGTTTCGGGCTTCGACTTGCTGAGGCTGTCAATGACGGTCTTGGCGTTCTCCAGGATCTTGTCGTTGGAGAAAGAGCGCTTGCCGACGACAACGGCCACATTGGCAGTCTTGTCCATCTTGTATTCGACGCGACCAGCCTTAACTTCCTGCACGATGGAAGCGACGTCGTCGCCCACGGTGCCGGTTTTCGGGTTGGGCATCATGCCACGGGGACCAAGAACGCGCGCAACCTTGCGCACTTCCTTCATCGCGCCCGGAGTGGCGACAGCGACGTCAAAGTCGAGCCAGCCGCCCTGGACCTTTTCAATCAGGTCATCGAGGCCAGCGTATTCTGCGCCGGCAGCCTTGGCTTCATCGGGGTTTTCGGTGAAGACGACTACGACAACTTGCTTACCACTACCGTGCGGCAGAGCGACCGTGCCACGAACCATTTGAGTGGTTTGGCGGGGGTCGACGCCGAGGTGGGCGTAAACTTCAATGGTTTCGTCGAACTTGGCAGTTGGGAACTTGCTGAGCGTCTCAACAGCTTCGTCGAGGGTGTAGGCCTTGGTGAGATCGACGCCTTCGCGCGCCGCGGCCATGCGTTTGGATAATTTTGACATGGGTGTTATCTCCTGGGTTAGCCTTCAATGACTTCAATGCCCATCGAACGGGCGGTGCCTTCAATCATGCGGGCAGCCTGCTCCGGATCGGATGCATTGAGGTCGTTTTTCTTGGTTTCGACGATTTCGAGAATCTGCTTCTTGGTCACCTTGCCGACCTTGTCCTTGTTCGGCACACCGGAGCCCTTGGCGATTCCCGCTGCTTTCTTCAAGAGAACCGCGGCAGGCGGGCTCTTGAGGATGAAGGTGAAGGAGCGATCGGCGTAAACCGTGATCACCACCGGCAGGATAAGGCCGGCCTGGTCCTTCGTCTTCGCATTGTATTCCTTACAGAAGCCCATGATGTTAACACCATGCGCACCGAGAGCCGGACCGACGGGCGGTGCGGGATTGGCGGCGCCGGCGGGCAGCTGCAGACGAATCTGTCCTACTACTTTTTTCTTAGCCATTGTATATTATGCGGTATTAGCGAATGCCTTTTGCGATAGCCAGGGTGGCCGCCGCTTAGGACTCTTCCGCTCGTTCGACTTGCCAGTATTCCAGCTCGACCGGCGTAAAGCGGCCAAAGATGGATACAGAAACTTTGAGTTTGCCACGCTCCGGATCGACCTCGTCGATACGGCCCGTGAGATTGAGAAAGGGTCCGTCGGTGATTTTGACTTCTTCGCCGACTTCGTATTCGACCTTGGGTTTTTCGTGGCCTTCGGCCTGCTTGACCTGGTCGAGAATGCGGTTGATCTCCTCCTGCTTGAGCGGAGTGGGATTGTCGCCGCCGATGAAACCGATGATGCCTTGCACCCCGCGAACGAAGTACCAGGGCTTTTGCAGCACCTTGCCGTGATCATCATACACGCGCATGTGGATGAAGACGTAGCCCGGGTAGAGCTTGCGCTGCTTGGTGTATTTTTTGCCGGACTTGACCTCGGTAACGGTCTCGGTCGGCATCAACACTTCCTTGATGTGCTCGCCCATCTCTTCAATTTCGATGAACTTATCAAGGTAGCGCTTAACCTTCGCTTCCTGGTTGGAAAGCGTTTGGACGGCATACCACTGAAGTTCGCTCAACTGAATTGGGTTAGGCATGAAACAAGGACCGGTTGGAAAAAATTAAGGGGAAGCGGCGGCAACTAGCCGGCCAGCTTGGTGAACAGCGCAACAAAATTATAAAGCGCAAAGTCCGCCAGTGCGATGAATGCGCCAATGATAACAATACCTACGCACACCACCGCAGTCAACTCACGCAGTTCCTTGCCGTTAGGCCATTGGGACTTCTTGAGTTCGACCAGCGTTTCGCTGTAGAAAAGACGAATCTTGGCAAATGGGTTAGCCATGGTGGTATTTAGCAGTTCGAAGGTATGGAGGTTTGAAGGTTCGAAAGTTGGTCCGATCGTCAGGAATTTATGACTTTCGAACCAACAACATTCGAACTTTCGAACTTATTGAAAAGTGGCAGGGCGAGAGGGAGTCGAACCCCCAACTTGCGGTTTTGGAGACCGCTGCTCTACCAATTGAACTATCGCCCTACGAAAAAAATTGAAATTGTTGTTAAAACAACCAAGCCGGAAGCCCGTTTTCGAGCTTCCGGCGAAGGTTGGAAATTTGAGAAACTTACTCGATGATCTTGGTCACACGACCCGCGCCAATGGTGCGGCCGCCTTCGCGGATCGCGAAGCGCTTGCCTTCTTCCATAGCAACGGACTTGCCGAGCTCAAGGTCAATGGTAAGGTTGTCACCGGGCATGACCATCTCAACGCCTTCTGGCAGATTAACCACACCAGTCACGTCGGCGGTGCCGAAGAAGAACTGCGGGCGGTAACCCTTGAAGAACGGAGTGTGGCGGCCACCTTCGTCCTTGGTCAGAACGTAGATTTCAGCCTTTGCCTTGGTGTGCGGCTTGATGGAACCGGGCTTGGCAATTACTTGACCGCGCTCGATCTTTTCCTTGTCGATACCGCGAAGGAGGAGACCGACGTTGTCACCAGCTTGACCCTGGTCGAGCAGCTTGCGGAACATTTCCACACCGGTAACGGTGGTCTTTTGAGTGTCGGTCAGACCAACGATCTCAACTTCTTCACCAACCTTGATGATGCCGCGCTCGATACGACCGGTAGCAACGGTGCCACGACCGGTGATGGAGAACACGTCTTCGACAGACATCAGGAACGGCTTGTCGATGTCACGCTCCGGCTCAGCGATGTCAGCGTCGATGGCGTCCATGAGGTTGCCGATTGCTTCGACACCTTCCGGCTTGCCGTCGAGGGCTGCGGTGGCGGAACCACGAACGATGGTGATATTGTCACCGTCATACTGGTACTTGGAAAGGAGGTCACGGACTTCCATTTCGACGAGCTCAAGAAGCTCTTCGTCGTCGAGGAGGTCAACCTTGTTCAACCACACAACGATGTTCGGCACGTTCACCTGACGAGCAAGCAGGATGTGCTCGCGAGTCTGCGGCATAGGGCCGTCTGCTGCGGAAACCACGAGGATCGCGCCGTCCATTTGTGCGGCACCCGTGATCATGTTCTTAACGAAGTCAGCGTGACCAGGGCAGTCAACGTGCGCGTAGTGGCGATTCGCGGTTTCGTACTCAACGTGCGCGACAGCGATGGTAACCGTCTTGGTTTCGTCGCGGACCGTACCGCCCTTAGCAATATCTGCATAGGACTTGAACTGCGCCAGCCCCTTGTCGGATTGCACCTTAAGGATAGCGGTAGTCGTCGTGGTTTTACCGTGGTCAATGTGACCGATGGTGCCCACGTTCACGTGAGGTTTCGTGCGTTCGAAGGTTTCTTTAGCCATGTTTGATGTTCGTGTGTGTGTGTGGAAGGAAGCTAGACTGGAATGGAGCTCCGGAGCGGATTTGAACCGCCGACCTCGTCCTTACCAAGGACGCGCTCTACCTACTGAGCTACCAGAGCATTAAAAACCGTTCCCTCCCAATCGGGGAAAAAACGGAAAGCTGGCGAGATTGCTAAGCAGACTCCTCTCCGTCAATTAAAATTTAAATTATTTTTTCGACCTGATTTTGGCCAGGTCGGGAAAAACGAATTTAAGGGCCGATAACAACACGATAATAGCCCGGTGCCAAGCCCCATTGTGGAATTTCTTCAATTAAATATTCCGCCGCCGCCGCGTCTACGCCTTCGAGCCCGCTGCTTCGCTCCATCAGTGGCTGACCCACGACCCCAGCAGGCCCAACCATGAGCCGCCACTCGAGCACGCCGCTCAAATTATTCACGGCCTCATCGACGACGCCTTTCGTAAGCTTCTTTTGTAGAGCGATTTGCGGCTCCCCTTCCCGATAGACCTCCACCCTGCCCGCACGCTCCGTCAGGATCGGCTGGTTGTCGGCGATTTGCCCAAAGGCACCAAAATTGCCCGCCGTATCGCGCTCCAACATCTCGGCCGGGTCCGCCACTGGAGCCTCAATATCGTTGGCGACATCCGGAAAACGGTCCTCGCTGATCAACAACCGCGCCGGCAATGGCGTAAACGGCTCCGTCCGCTCAACGAGTTGATCCCAGTCCAAATAAACCGAGGCATTGCGCGTGGTTGGCAGAAAGAGCGGCTCAAAATCCAGCAGCTCGGACTGCTCCTGCATCAGCTGGTCCAGCTGTTCGTTGGCCCCGGTAAAGTAGATTTCCGGCGGCAGAGGCTCGGCGGCTTCGTCGGGCGGCAGATTGATGCTGAAGGCGAAAAAGCCCGCAAAATGCGCCACCACCCCCAATGCCAGCGCCCACAGCGCGATGGGATTACGCCAGATATTTGGCTCAGCGCGGGTCGAGCGAGCGGCTGTTGGCGCGGCGTCCATCAGAACTGCGAACCGCTGGCCGAACGCGTCGATTGCAGTTCCTTGGTGGCCTTAGCCGGGCGCTCAGCGATTTGCACGCGAGTGTAGCCCGCCTGCCGCGCCCGGTCAGAAATCCGCAGGAATGCCTGCAAGCTGATGCGGCCATCGGCCTTGATTAACAAAATGGCGTTATTTGAGCGGCGCACCTCGACCAAATCCTCTTCCAAGCCGAGGGACCAGTCCTCCGCCGTCATGAATTGGCCATCGTAGATCACGCGGTCGTCCTGTAGCAGCGTCAACACGTCCACCGTCGGGACACCGGCCAGTTGGGCAAAACGCGATTCGGGCAGTTGCAAGTCCTCCAGCGCAACCGTGCTACCCGGCGCAAATACAAACCGCGATCCCAACAGCGAGATCATCACCACTATCAAGAGGATGTCGAACAGCGCCGCCACATCCGCGCCCGTAGGCGGGGTGCGCAGGCGGCTTTGCAAATCCAATGGCTGAACGAGGGACATTACTTCGTAGTGTGGAAGCGTGGAGGTTTAGGTGGTTTTCTCGGCGGGTGTTTTCTGTTCGTCGTCTTCCTGCGAAGGGATGAACGGGTCCTCGATGCCGGTCTCGCTGGTAGCCTCCTGCCCGGCCATTTCGTCGGGCAAGTCGAGCATCAGGAACTGCATGATCTCGTTGGCCACCCACTCCATGTCGTGCACCAGTGCGCGCACGCGGCCGTAGAGAAAGTGGTGCGCCAGGTAGGCCATCACGGCGATGGCGAGGCCCGTGGCGGTCGTGATCAGCGCTTCGGCTATCTCACCGGAAAAAATCGAGGCGTTCGCATACGGCCCCTCAGACTGCATGACGGAGAAAGCCTGCATCAGCGCGACGACGGTGCCCAGCAGGCCGAGTATCGGCGAGGCCTTGGCAATCGCGGCAATCGTGCCAATACGGCGCTCCAACGCGGGGATTTCAATAATCGCCGCCTCCTGCACCGCCGAGCGGATCTTCGCCTCGGGGCGGTCGAAGTTCATCAGCGCGGCTTTGACGATGGCTGCCGTCGGCCCGGGCGTTTCCTCACAAACGGTCAGCGCCTCCAGCACGCGCTGCTTGCGGACCAGGTTTTTGATGCCGTCAACAAACGTGCTGGCCGCGATCTGCCCACGGTGCAAATACAGCGCGCGCTCCACGAAGAACACAAAACCCAACAGGCTAAGAGCCAGCAACGGCCACATAATCGGGCCGCCTTTTTCAATCAGCGATAAGTCAAAATACTGCATTGGTCAGGACTCTTCTTTCGGATACTCCGGCGTGATCTGCAAAACTAATGCGCAATACGCGCCCTCCGGCGTGGAATTTTCCGCACCAATGGACTCAGCAGGGCCCATGGGGTCATAAGGCGCAAATGACAACAGAACCCGGTTTTTCTCGTCTAGCTTCGGTTGACCTGCCCAGTGCATCATCTCTTCATCCGCCTTGAAACGGACTTTCATCCGCGAGGCGGTATGCTGGGCACGCAAGGTAATGGGCGTTTCCCCGTCTACGGGTTGCCCCACCATCACGACAACACGGTCCGGATTGCGCGTCGACTGCTTTAGCCTGAAACTATTGCCATCCAGGATGCGGTCGATTTTCCCGTCTCTATATAGAACGAGGTCGTAGCTGATCTGCTCCGGCGTCTGCGGATACTTGATTTCAAAACTATGATACCGCACCCCGCGCTCCGCCGCCAAATCCTCAGCGGTCAATGGGGTCGGCGTGAGCTGCTGCGCACCAAGCCCAGTAACCGTAAGCAGGATTGAGAATAGGAGAAATTTCATCAGTGCGATCGGAAAGGTTAATTGTAGCCAATCTCAATTTTGTGCCGGGGCGGCGGCGGCGAGTTGGCGAAGTTTTTCACGGCGGGCGGCGGCCAGATTTTGGCCCGGCAGGGCGTATTTGCCAATGAGCGAATAGACCTCGCGGGCGTCCTCAACATTCCCCGCGCGCTCTTGGATGTCCCCCAGTTCGATCAAGCAACGGGCCATCCAATACTTGCCGTTCGCGCCGAGTTGGTTGGCCGCGGACGGGTCGCGCAGGTAACGCGAAACCACCAGCCAAAGCGTCTCGGCCGCGCGTTGCGGGTTGTTGAGCTGTAACTGAATGCGGCTGAGCATGTAGCCAGCCTCTACGCGGACATCAATCGGCACCGATTCTTTGTCCAACCGCTCCAGCCCGGTCTGAGCCTCGTCCAGTAGTGCCGGGTCGTTCCCCGAGCGCGCCAGCAGAGTGTTGGCGCGGTAAAGCTGGGCCAGATAAATTTCCGGGTGGTTCGCGTAATCGCGGAGCACGGTTTCGTAGACCAAGCGTGCATCGCCAAAGTCGCCCAGTTGGCGCGCGATATTGCCCTGCAAAAGGCGTGCACGGAAGACGAGCGGGTGCGACGGGTAGCGCGTGATCAAGTCATTGAGAATGGCAATGGCCTCACGGCGGGTCGACTCCAACCCCTGCCGGTCGGCGAGGATTGCTGCCTCGTAAAGCGCGGCTGGAGCGTGCGGGCTGTCCCGGTAGCGGTCGGCCAACTCGCGCAGACGACGCTGGGCCTCGGCGTCGCTGAATTTACCCGCAAAATAACGCGCCTCTTCTAATATAGAAAGAATCGCCGGATCACTGCCGGGATAATTTTCACGGAGCTTGGCCAGCGATTCGAGGCCCTCATCCGGCTGGCCTGAGCGAATCAAGGCCTGCCCTTCCAACAAACGCAAATGGCTGGCGATTTCCGGCCCAATGACCGGCCACCCCTCCTCCTGGGCCACGGCGCGCTCCACCTCCTGGGCCAAGGCCTGGGCCTGCTGCGCCGCCTGGGCGGAGGCACCGGTATCGTAAGCCAGGCGAGCCTGTAGCCATTGGATGCGCCAACGGAGGTCCTGGTCGGTCGGCACGGGCAAGCGTCGCACCAAGTCGGCCAAGCGATCGCGCGCCTTGGCGGCTTGGCCGTCCTTGCGCAAGCCATCGAGGTAGATCCATTCCGCGCGCCAGCGGACATCCAGCGGATAGTCCGTCTGGTTGTCCAGGAGCGCCTGAGCGTTCTCCCAGCGCTCGGCCAACGTATTGGCCAGGACCGCCTGATAAAAGAGCATGTTGTCGAAAAGGGAGTCGCGGTCTTCGCTGAGCACACCCGAATACATGTCTGCCGCCGCAGCGTAGTCGCCCTTCAAGAAAAGCACGTCACCAATCTGCTCACCGATGCGAACGCGCGTTGGGCCGGGCTCCATCCGGTCGCGAATCTGTCCCAGGGACTCCGCCGCCCCGCGGTAACGGCCATCCTGCCAGGCGATGTAGGCGCGCAGCCACAAGGCATCGTCCAGCAGGGGCGAGCCCGGGTAATTTTCGATCAATTGGCGGACGTCGGCCTCCGCGCCAACGGCGTCACCACTTTCCAGATTCAGCCGCGCACGCATCATCAGCAGCTCGTCCAATAGGGGGTTACCCGACTGCGCGATCAGCTCGTCCAGCGTCCGGCGGAAGGCGTCACGCGTCTCACCCGGCTGGGACGCCGATGCGGCCAGCAAATACAGCGCCAGGCGCTGGGTATCCGCCTCGCCCTTGCCCCCGAGAATTTCACGAAAAGCCAGTTGCCCACGGGCGGAATCACGGCCGGAAATCAGGCCGATCAGCAGCAGCATTTGCCCCGCCTCAGCTTTTTCCCGATCGGTCAACATGCTCATCTGGTCGCGCAGCACGGCAATCGCCTCGTCTTTGCGATTCAGCCGGTCGAGCACCACCGCCATCTGGCGGGCAAAGTCAAATCCAGCCCGGGCACCACGGGTCTCCTCCACCTTGCGCTGGAGCACCTTGAGCGTTTCCAAATCGTCTTGCTCGGCCATCACGGCCCCCTTCAGGATCACGGCCTCGATCTGGGCAGTCTGCGCCGGAGAAACCGACCGCACCAGCGCCTCTTCAAGCGATGCCGTGCTGCCCGGCTGGTCGTCCCGCGCCCGCAGTTCCATGCCGCGCAGCAGGTAATACCAGGGCTGATCCGCCAAGCTCAGGCTCGACGGCTGGAGCCGCTGCAGCAGATTTGCCGTTTCGGCCAGACGCCCGTCATGATAGGCGAGGATCGCACGGCGCAGCACCACGGCCGGTGCCACCGGCCCCTCTTCGGGCGGTAGAATATCCTTGGCCTCACTGAAGCGCCGTTGGGCAATCAGCGCGGAGGCGATTTTAACCTGCAGCAGCGCCTTGGCCTCCGCATTTAAGTCGGGGTTACCATCCAGCACACTGCGGTAAAAGCCCTCGGCGAGGCCCGGCAGACCAAGCTGGAGCGCGTCGTCGCCCGCCAGCATTTTGATGCGCCACTCCGGCCAGTCGGAAATCATCTTCACCGGCGCGGCGTCCATGAGTGATGCCACAGGCTGGGCCGCGTTCGCATTTTCCGGCTGTTCCTGCGCCCGCATAGCCGACGTCGCCAACAAAAGCAACGCCGTCGCCACCCCGCCTAGGCGGTGGGTAAATCTGCGTATCAATCCAGCCATTCAATAATACTCATAAACAATGAAGGAACACCCCGCCATAAGGCAAACGCATTCCGACGTCCCCCAAAGTTCCTCATTTACCCCATTTAAGACGCCAAAAATCGCGAAAGTATTCAAATTTATATCTGGCGGATGGCGGATACAGATGGCGGATGGCAGATGGCGGATCGCGAACTTCCACGTTCGCCTACTATCTGTCTAAAATAATTTCAGCAGTATTGGCCCACGAATCACGGGATCATTTTTAAATCATAGATAGTAAGCGAACGTGGAAGTTCGCGATCCGCCAAGCATCCGCAATTCACAATTCCATCATCCGCCATTTTCGCAGTGCGCAAATCTTCCGGTCCAGCAGGATGCTGGCTTGAAGTTGAGGAATCGGGCGTCATGGTGTTAAGTCCGACGCTGACGCTATGAGCCAAACCGACATGCCTTTCCCAGAAAGCCCGGTATCTCCAGACGAGTATTCGCTGGACGACTTACTGCAGTTTGCCGAGGCCAATTCGCTCAACGCGCTCGATAAAGAGAAGCTCGCGCGCACCTCGCCCTACACGGTTGGCCGTTTGCTCACGCGGCTACCGGTAGACGACCGTCGCGTTGTGCTCCGGCTGCTCAACATCGAAGGTGTCGCGGAGGTTCTCTCCGAAATGGACAGCGAGGACGCCGCGGAGGTCATCGAGGCCATGCGGCAGACCCGCGCGGTGCAGGTCCTGGAGGCACTCGACCCCGACGACTCGGCGGACATCGTCGCCGACATGGAGGAGGCCAATCAGGACCGCCTCCTCAAGGGCATCGACCCCGAGACGGCGGAAACCGTTCGCACGCTGATCAGCTACCCGGAGGACTCCGCGGGCGGCATCATGACGACCGACGTCGCCACCGTCTTCAAAGAGTGGACCGTGCGCCAGGCCGTCGACCACCTACACACACTCCACGAGGAGCTGGAGCACATTTACTACGTTTACGTCGTCGACGCGGAGAACCACCTGGAAGGCATCGTCTCCATGCGCGACCTGGTGATGGCCAAGACCAAGGACATCATTGGCGACATTATGCAGACCGAGGTCCGCGGCGTGCTCAACGTGCTGACCGACCAGGAAGAGGTCACGCTGATCATGGCGCAGCACAACTTCCACGCGCTGCCCGTCGTCGATGAGGACAACCACTTGCTGGGCATCGTAACAGACGACGACATCATCGACATTATCCAGCAGGAGGCGACGGAAGACTTCCAGAAGGCAATGGGTGCCGGTGGCGACGAAGCCCTCTCCGACCCCATTCTGGAAAGCGTCAAACGCCGCAGCCCCTGGCTGTTCGTTAATTTGCTTTCGGCGTTTTTCGCGGGCGGCGTCATCTCGATGTTTGCGGAGCAGATCAGCCACTTAACGATCCTCGCCGTCTGCATGCCGATCGTCGCTAGCCTGGGTGGCAACGCAGGCGGACAGTCCCTGGCCATCGTCATCCGCACCCTCGCCTTGGGTGAATTTGAAGACAACGACACGCGCAAAGTCCTGCTCCGCGAAGCCGCCAAATCCTGCCTGAGTGGCATCCTGATCGGCCTGACTGCGGCGCTCGCCGTAGGTCTGATCGCCGGTGAGTGGGCGGTGTCCGGCGTGATCCTGTTGGCCATGGTTATCTCGATGAGCTATGCGGGCCTGGCCGGCGCGTTGATCCCGATCACGCTGCGCAAGTTCAACCTCGACCCCGCACAAAGCAGCCAAATGTTTTTAACGGCCTCCACGGACATTGTCGGCTTCGCGGTCTTCCTTGGCCTCGGCAGCTGGATACTCCTTTAACTCTGCAATACAAAGTAAACGATGACGGAAAAACTGAGAGTCGGCATGGTCATCTTCGAGGGCTTCGAAATCCTCGATGTCTTTGGCCCGTTGGAATTTTTTGGACGCTACCCGGAGCAGTTCGAAATCATCATGCTCGCGGAAAGTATGGGTGCCATCGCCAGCGCACAAGGGCCGTCAGCCATGGCCGATGAAGCGCTCACCAGCGCCGCCCCGGTGGACATATTAATCGTGCCCGGCGGCAAAGGCACACGACGCGAAGTGGACAACGCCGACCTCCTCGCCGAGCTTTGCCGACTGGCTGGTAATGCGCAGTTTGTGTGCTCCGTTTGCACTGGTGCCGGACTGCTCGCCAAGGCTGGCCTGCTCGATGGCAAACGCGCCACGACCAACAAACTCTCCTACGCCTGGGCCACCGCCCAGGGCCCAGAAACGGAGTGGATCGCCGAAGCCCGCTGGGTCGAGGACGGCAACACCTTCACCAGCGCCGGCGTCACCGCGGGCATGGACATGGCCATTGCTTTGATTGCCAAAATCATGGGCATCGACGCCGCGCGTGAGGCCGCCCGCTACGCTGAATACATTTGGAACGAAGATCCCCGCAACGACCCGTTCGCGAAGCTGGCCGGGCTACTGTAACCAGAAATATCTGTCAGCCACCTAGTGTATTGTCAGCGAAGTTTAGCACATAGGTGTGCGACCTTTGCGATAATATCCTCGGCAGTTGCGGTCCAAT